>VBHO01000043.1:16165-19525 GCA_005882045.1 Chloroflexota bacterium
CCGTCAGCGCGTCGCACTAGCCTCGCAGACCACGTTGGCGAATTCAAACCCGCGGCGCTCACCGGGTGGGCGATGGACGCGAGCCTGAAGGATCGGTTGGAGGTCGACGCCGTGTTTCCGCTCTCTGACCACGCCGACTTCGAGGAACTCTGCTGTTACGCGGAGCAGGTCAACGCGAGCATGACGTACACCGTGCTCGGCTTCGATGAGGAGCTCGCCATGCACCTGCGACGCCGCGGCTTGCGCGCAAAACCACTGGCCCAGGTCGACCAGCTGCGTCTCTTCTGAGCCGCGCACGTTGCGAATCTGCAAGATCGTTTTGGACTAAGCGTTATCTGATTTAAGGCGCACGACGGATGCGCCGCGGTTCGCCGCTCACGCGATAAGGAGGTGACGCATGGCGACCAGGAAGAAGGCCACGAAGAAGGCCAAGAAAGCGACCCGTAAGAGCCGCTAGACAGCGGTGACGCGAGGGGTCCGAAAGGGCCCCTCTCTCGTTTTCAGGCGCCGGTCGTAAACGCACGGATCGTGAGCCCCGCCATGAAAAGGCCCGCGATGCCGTAGACCAGCGGTTCCCGGCGCGAATCGCGCCCCGAGACGTAGCTCATCGCGATCGGGAGCACGATCACCAGCAGCACACCATAGAGCCAATGAAGGTTGTCATGCGGCCGCCTCCCGTTAGCGAACATCAGCACCCCGATCACGCCTTGGACGATGAAGAGGCCTTCCGTCAGGACCAGCGTGGCGCGGAAGCTGCCGCCGGACGGCTGCTTCCGAAAGTACGTCACCAGACCCCAGACCCCGATGACCGCCGTGATCAGTAGCCCAGCGCGGAACAAACCAATGTGAAGAACGAGCAGGACGCTCAGGAAGCCTCCTTCAAACGAGTGGGACTCGCGAGCGCGGCATCCAACGTCGCCCTCCACCGGCCGTCCGCCTTGATCAGCGCGACCTCGGGACCCTGCGCCGTCTGCCGGTAGACGACGCCGCCGGCCGAGAACGTCCTTCGGGCGCGGCCGGACTTGCGGCGTGCTGGCATCAAGTCATTATCGTTCGTGCATGCGTGACGGCCAGCGCCTGATGGTAGTGATGCCGCATCCGGACGACGAGTGTTTCGGCTGCGCCTCGACCATGGCGCGCTACAGCGTCGAGGGCGCATCGGTCAGCCTGGTCACCATGACCCGGGGCGGCGCCGGGCTCTGGAATGGCAGAGCCCCAGGCGATCTTCGGGCGCTCACGGACGTTCGGGCTCTTGAGCTTCGCGACGCCGCTGGCGAGCTCGGCGTCCGTTTCCTCGAGATCTTCGACTATCCGGATGGCGCGCTCGAGAGAGTCGAGGAGGTCGAGGCGGTCCGTCTCCGGTTCCTGGGGGACATCGTACGGGTGCTTCGCAGCCACCGGCCGCAGGTGGTCGTTACGTTTGGGCCGGAGGGCACCTACGGTCATCCCGACCACAAGGTCGTCAGCCGGATGACGGTCCAGGCGTGCGCCTTGGCGGGCGATGCGACTGCGTACGAGCTCGAGGCGCTGGCGCTTGGGATTGCGCCCTGGTCGCCGACGAAGCTCTATTTCCAGACGGCGACCACGATGGCCGTGGAGTCGCTCAAGCTTCCGGCGCAACCCCCGATCACCACCCGCGTACGCATCAAAGGATTCGAAGATGCGAAACTGCGCGCCTTCGCCCGTCACCGCACGCAAACGCAGGAGTGGGAGGCGCTACAAAAGTTCGTGGCGAGCCAGGGTGACACGGAGGTCTTCTCGCTGGTTGGCGCGCCGGATGGCCTGACCGAAGACGACCTGTTTCATGGGATCTGAGTAGCGCCGACCGCCCATCGCGATTCCATGGCCCGGCCGTCCGCTTCCTCGTGGCGGAGGCCGAGCGCCGCAAAGACAGCCGCCAGAACCAGCAGCGGCGGCAACAGGATCAGCAGAGCGAGCTGGAGGTTGTGCAAGGCATCGGACAGCTTCCCGATCGCAAAGGGCGCGTACGAGTCCCCTAGTAGGTGCTCCATCAGGAGCGCGACGGTGACTGCTGTCGCGCGAACCGTCGGCAGGACGACGTTTTGTTTGACCGCCGTGTAGGGCCCGTTATAGAGGTAGAGGCAGGCGGCCCCCAGCAGGAACATCGGCACGAAGAGCACCAGGCTGGGCATCAATAACGCGAGCGCGACGAAGACGGCGCCCAGAATGAAGCCGGCAATCCCGACCGGCAGGTTGCTCGCCGCACGCCGCCGGATGGCCAGCCGATCGGCAATCGTTCCTCCGAGGAGCGAGCCCGCCAGCAGTCCGACGACCAGTACTCCGCCGGCGAGGGTGCCGGCGGTCCCGGTTCCCAAGGCGAAGCGCCGCTGCAGGTAGGTCGGCAGCCAGAAGGCAGCGCCGCCGAGCACGAAAAAGAGGGCCGTCTCCGCAGCGATGGTGGCCCGCAGCGTCGGAATCCGCAGTAGCTCGGCGAACGTCCGCCAGGTGATCGACGCGGCCGCGCCGGTTTGTGGGCCCCCGGCCTCCGCCGCGCCGCGCAACGGCTCGCGCAGCCCGAATGCAAGGACCGCGAAGACAAGCCCTGGGACCGCGGTCATATAAAAGGCGGCTCGCCAGCCCAGGATGCTGGCGACGATCCCACCGCCGGCGAAGCCCACGGCAATGCCGACCGCGGTCCCGGAGGCCCAGATCGACATGGCGCGTCCCCGCCCTTCCTTCTTGAAGTAATCGCCGAGCAGCGCTGTTCCGGCGGGATAGTAGCTCGCTTCGCCAATTCCCAGCACGGCCCGCGCGGCGAAGAGTTGAGCGTAACTCCGGGCTAGCCCGGTAAACAGCGTGGCGAGGCTCCAGATCGTGACGCCGATGCCGATGACTGTCTTACGCACGCCGCGATCGGCCCAAATACCAAATGGGATGGTCGCAACCGCATAGACCAGCAGGAAGGCGCTCCCTAGCAGCCCAACCTGGCCGTCGGTCAGGTGGAACTCCGCCTGGATCTTCGTAGCGACCGCCGGCAAGATGTAGCGGTCCAGGTAATTGAGGAAGTTGATGCCAACCATAACGGCGAGCACGTAGCGCGCATAGCCGCGTGGCATCGCGTGCATTATGAAGCGATGGACAACGGCGTGGAAGCGAAGCTACGGGCCGAGGCGGACCACTGCCACCAATGGAGCAACGGACCGGGTACGGTTTATGCCGTCCACGACCATCCGTATCGAAAGATTCTGTACGTCGCCCAGGGGTCGATCACCTTTACCCCCGCGGGGAGACCCGCAGTGGTCATGCGGGCCGGCGATCGCTTGGACTTACCGGCGGGAACGCCTCACAGTGCGGTTGTTGGCGAGGACGGCGTGACCTGCTGGGAAGGTCAAGCGCTGT
>VBHO01000252.1 GCA_005882045.1 Chloroflexota bacterium
CAGGCCGCAAGGAGGAGCGCAGAGCCCAAGAGAAGCGGAATCGACCGAGCCCGACACCAGCCGAGGATCACTCGGCTGCTCGGCATCAGGAGACGGCGAGCAACACGTGGGCGAGGCATACGGCGGTGCTCACGACGAGAATTGAGCCTGCTGCCGAGGTGAGCCAGAGCGAGGGCGCTGGCGGTCGGGAGTCCAGACGTTCCCCCAGGATTTGGGCCACCCGTGCCTCAATCGCGCCCCCGAAAGCCGGCAGCCCTTGCGGTTCCCGAGCGGCCGCGTGCCAGAGGGCGCGCGCCACCGTTCGCCGGCCCAGCTGACCAATGGCGGCGCGATCAGCGGCGAGTTCCGATTCCTCGAGCCGCCGCTCCGCCCACCAGCGCAAAAGCGGGATGAAGAAGAACACATCGGACGCTGCCTTCAGGACGGCGCGTCGGAGCGGCTCTCGGCGTTCCGCATGGTGCCGCTCGTGGAGCAGCACGGCATCAAGCTGCGAGGCATCCAGTCGATCGATCAACTCGGGCGTCATGAAAACCGTGGGGTGCAGCACGCCAGCACAGAATGCTTGTGGACTGCTTCCCTCGATACATTCCACATTGAGGGTCCTGGTCCTGCCCATGGCCGCGAGCAAAGCACTCGGCAGCGACATCCGCTGTAGGCGCCTTACCTCGATGCTGCTCTGTCGGTACAGCCACATTGCCCGAAGCGGCCAGCTCAATGCCAGCACGATCAGGACCAGGGATGCCGTGGCGGCGAGCGTGAATGCCGAGACCATGGCGCCGCCCGCGGTCAGACACGTCGCCCCAGCTGGACACCCCATGACCCAGACGCCACAGGCGAAGGCGAGTGTCGCCAGGAGCCCCACCGCGACCCAGCGGGCTTGCCTCATTTGACGAATTCCTCCAGCCGTCGACGGCGCTCGATGCTGAGCCGGTCCAGTTCCTCCGCGAAAGCAGCCAGGGCCGCATCCCCGTAGCGCCGCACGATTTCGCCAACATCTTGCCGGCTCGCACGCGCCAAAAACTCGGCCGGGTTTCCAACGGCCTCGTACCGGTGCGCCTTCTGCTTTGGGACCGATTTGGCAGTGAGCAAGCCCTTTTGTGCCAGACGGGCGAGTGTCGTCATGACCGTCGTATAAGCCAGCTCCGGCATGAGCTGCTGGATGTCGCGGACGACGAACGTCTTCCCCACCGCACCTGACCACACCGCACGCATGATCCGGCCCTCAAGGGGTCCAAGTAGGGCAGCGGCGACCGCGGCGCAATTGCACGCCTAGACTACTAGGGGTAGATAGTAACTCACGGAGGAACCCGATGAAAGCGCTCATCGCGCTGTTAGCAGGGGCGACCCTCGCGCTGCTTGCCCAATTTCCGCTCGAGCCAGTAGCTGATCGGAACGACCTTGTGCACTGGGCCCAGCACGGCCTACTCTTCTGGAGCGGCATCGTGGTGGGCATTTCGATCACACTCCTCTACCGGCGGGGCCAGCGGAAGGCCGCATGGCCCGAGCGGTAGCCGCCGACTCAGGAGCACGCCGCCCCGGCTTCACGGCGCAATTCTCGCTGGGCGCGCTAGGCGCGAGCCTCGTCCTGCTGGTGAGTCTGGCGTGGCTGACTGGCCTCGCCTATCTGCTTACCCGCTTGAATCTCCCCTCGCCGATCCAACTCGCCGCCGTCGACACGGTGCACGTCTATATCGGCGTCGCCTCGATCGCCTTCTTTGTCGCGAAAGTAGCGCGCGTCGGTCTCCATCAACGCGTCGACAGCGTTTCGGAGCTCCTCCTGTGGCATCGCTGGGTCTCCTGGAGCCTTTTGGTCGTTTCCGCCCCCGGCGCGACAGAGCCTAGCGAACGCCCATTTGCTTATGTCGGTGTGGGCTGCGGTCCCAACCACCTGGCACATCTGGCATCACCGCCGGTGGGCCTTGCCATTCGTGCTTCGGCTTCACCGCTCATTGCCTGGCCGTTTCCTGGCTGCGGCGGCGGTGGCCCTGGTGCCCATGGTCGCGTTTGCGATGGTGCCACGAGCGCTGTCGTTGCTGTCCCAAGTCGGGGCCGGCAATGCCTGGACCAGCGCCGCACTGCCGGGAGTCTTCCTCGACCGGATCGAACGCACCGCCGATGGCAACGCGCTGGTCGCTGGTGGCGAAGGGCTCTACGCGCGATCCGTCCAAAGCGGTACCTGGCACCGGATCACGTTT
>VBHO01000013.1 GCA_005882045.1 Chloroflexota bacterium
ATCTGGGACGGTTCGGCCTGACGTCGTTTCCTAGGGCTCTCGGCGAACCTCATCACCCCGCTAGAACCAGCGGGGTTTTCTTTTGGCGCCCGGTGCGAGAGTGGGCCGTGAAGGACTCGAACCTTCGACCAACCGGTTATGAGCCGGCCGCTCTAACCACCTGAGCTAACGGCCCTTAAGCACACCTATTTTGGCGGCTGGCCGCGGCGGCAGGTCGAAGGGCGCCACGGTCGGCCGGAAGATATCTTCGGGCATTTGCGCAATAGGCTCGTGGGCCTTGACTGGGAACGGCACCTGGCCGAGCACGTCTTTGATCTCCAGGCCCGGTGCGATTTCGATCAAGGCCAGGCCGTCTGACTCGAGCCGGAAGACGGCGCGCTCGGTCACGTAGAGCACTTCCTGGTTGTTCTTACGTGCCTGCTCGGCGCTAAACGTCAGCTGGTCCACCCGGTTGACAAATTTTTCGTGGCTGCCCTCGAGCGTGAAGCAAAAGCAGACGAGTCTCGCGCTTTGGGTAATGTCAATAAAGCCGCCGGCGCCAATGATGCGGCCGCCCAAGCGACTCACGTTGACATTGCCTTCACGATCCACCTGGCCGGCGCCCATGAAGGTGGCATCCAGTCCCCCACCGTTGTAGAAATCGAACTGGCTGGCGTGCGGGATGATCGCCGTGGGATGCGCCGTGATGCCGAAGTCGACACGGCCAGCGGGCACGCCGCCGTAGACACCCGATTCGACCGTCAGCGTGATCTTGTCCGACAGGCGGGCCTCGGCCAGCGCCGGGCCAACGCTATCGCCTGGAATTCCAGTGCCGATGTTGACGATGTCGCCTTGATGCAAATATCTAATGGCGCGGCGGCCGATCGCCAGCCGGGTCGAAAATTCAGCACGCGGCAATTCAGCGCCGGTCGACGGCGATATGTAAATCTCGTCGAAGAAGGTGCCGTCCGTTTGCCGATGCTGACGTTCCGGATCGGGCGCCTTGACGACCAGATCCACGAGCGCGGCTGGAACAGCGACGTGCCTGGGCGCGATCGCGCCGCGGGCGACGAGCTTCTTCGCCTGGCAGATGACGATGCCATCGGAGTTGTGGGCGGCCTCCGCGATCGCCAGCCCGTCGAGCATCACCGCCTCTTCGTCCATTGAGCAATTTCCATCTGGATCGACCTCGCTGGCGCGAAAGATGCCAACGTCGATTTTGAAACTGCGATAGAACATGAACTCCTTGCCGTCGACGATTTGGATCGCCACGTAGTCCGGCGCGTGGTCGCGAGCCGGCTGATTGACTTTGCCGCCTTCGATGCGCGGATCGACGAAGGTCCCGAGGCCAATCCGGGTTAGATTTCCTGGCCGGCCGGCGGCGATGGCTCGATAGAGCGTCGCAAGCTGGCCCTGGGGTAGACAGACGGCCTCAGCCAGGCCCTCGCCAAGGAACGCTGACATCCGGGGCATCAGGCCCCAGTGCGAACCGACGATGCGCTTCGCCAGCCCCTCGACGGCGAAGTGCTCGAAACCGATCTTCCGATTCGATTGACCGGCGGCATGCACGATGACGAGATCCCGCGGGTGGCCGGTCTCTCGGAAAGTATTTTCGATGCCTTCGTAGATCGCCTCGGCGACGCCCATCAGCGTGAACCCGTCGACAGCGACCGTGGCGCCGTCGGGAATCCGAGCGACAGCCTCCTGGACTGAGGCTATTCTCAAAGAACGTAGCCGCCGCCAACGTTGATCACTTCGCCCGTCACGTAGCCCGCCTCGTCCGACGCGAGAAAGGCGACGACCGCGGCCACGTCGGCCGGCTGGCCTGCCCGTCCCAGTGGGATCTTGGCGAGTTGCTGCTCCCGGATCGCATCCGGGATGCCCCGGGTCATAGTTGTGTCGATAAAGCCGGGGCAAATCGCATTGACCGTCACCTGGGAGCGCGCCAATTCTTTCGCGGCGGTTCGGCTCAGGCCGACGACGCCGGCCTTGGCCGCCGCGTAGTTGGCCTGGCCGATGTTGCCCATCCAACTTGCCGAGGAAATATTTACGATCCGGCCCGAGCCGGCCGCGCGCATGAGGCGGCTCGCCGCGCGCGTCATGAAAAAGACGCCGGTTAAATCAACGGCGATTACCTGGTGCCACTGGTCGTCCGTCATTTTGTGCAGCATCGCGTCGCGATTGATCCCGGCGTTGTTGACCAGAATATCCAGCCGGCCGTAGCGCTCGTGAACTCGCGTAACCAGGGCGTCGCACTCGTCGGCCTTCGAGACGTCCAAGCGCATGCCGATGCTAGCCAGACTCGATGCGACGCTCGACGCGTCGCTCTCGTTCACATCGGCGCACACGACGGTAGCCCCATCATGGGCCAGCTTGCGGGCGATCCCTTCGCCGATGCCCCGGCCCGCGCCGGTAACAATTGCGATTTTGTCTCTTAGCAAGTCTCCAGATAGTAACGCCCGAAGCCCCACGCGAAACGCTGACGTCACGGCCCCACGACAGCTGCAGGCCCGGAACCTGCGCCGCAACGAATGGCCGTTAGGTTGAACGCAATACGTGGGGCCAGCATGAAGATAAGCACGTTCGCGTCGATTACGGTCGTTGGCGGCACCATGGCCAGCAGTCTGATGCTGAGCCCGATGCCGAAACCCTCGGCCGCAGCCGTGGCTCCTGTTGTGGCGCCCTCGTTGCCTTTTACGGGACCAGCCACCGCCATCCGTCGCATCCAGCACGCCACGGATCTCGAGGCGCCGCTAACGCCGACAGAAATTTACGCACAGTACGTCCCCCCGCCACCGCCGGCCCCGACGCCGGCGCCCGTGGCGGCCGCGCCGCGGGCCTGGGCTCCGCCAGCTGGCTACGTCACGATTCCCGTGCCAATCTATCGGCAGACTCGCAATCTGAACTGCGAGACCGCCGCGATGCAGATGGGGCTCGCCTACTACGGGCATTATTACTCGCAAGACTCGTTATTCGCGTACGAGAATCCCGACCTGCGAGCCCCCATCGTCTCGAACGGCGTGATCGTGCAGTGGGGTGACCCGTATACGAACTTTGTCGGCAACGTCAACGGCAGTGAGACGGCGTTCACCGGCTACGGCGTTTACTACCCGGTGATTCTTTCGATCGCACGGTCGCATGGGGTCCCCAATGCGTACGGCGGCGAGGGATTCTCGCCGGCGACGGTCTACGCCGAACTGGCGGCGGGACACCCCGTCCAGATCTGGATGGAAGCCAGATGGTCGCGGCCCGCGGTGCGGACCTGGACCGCGTGGGACGGCCGCAGCATCCGGTACTCGTTGGCCGAACATTCGGTCATCCTCACCGGGGTATCGGCTACCCAGGTCCGGGTCAACGACGACCAATTCGGCAGCCAGTACTGGGTCAGCAAGTGGACGTTCGAAACCAGCTGGCGCGACTTCAACAATATGGCCGTTATTTATCGCTAGGCGCCAGGTATCGCAACGCGAGCCTGACCGGGGTGTGCCGGCTTTGATGCAATAACGGGACTTCCCCGCCCGAGAGCAAACCCAGTCGTCGTATCAGGTAGGCCCAACCAATTGTCGTCAGGGCGGTTCCCAGCACCACGACGGGGACCAGGAGACGCGTGGGCAAACGCACGAACGCCAGCGGCAACAAAAGCAAAAACGGCGACGCGGCGATGGCGCATCGCGCGGCATAGCCCCAGGGAATAGCCATCGTGGCGCGATCGAAGGCCCACCAGGCGCTGAACGTCAGCACTAAGGTGAGTCCTGTCGTCAGGCCGACGGCGACCACCGCGCCCCAGAGGCCGAAGCTCTGGATCAGCCAGAAATCGGCGAGCGCGGCGAAGCCCAACTGCGCAATCGTGATCAACGCGTTCAACCAGGCCAGCTCCCGGACACGGACGACGAGGCCCCACGGCGTCGCCAGCAACGCGACGATAAGAAACAACAGCATCACGGGCGCGATCTGTTCGGCCGGCGGCAGGCGACCCGACGTATAGAGCCTGATCACTGGCGCGAGCAGGGCGCTTCCGGCAAACGCCAGGGGAAACGCTACGAGAAAGATGCCCTTGTAGAACGCCATGACGGACGTTCGCACGCGGGTGGTCTCATGACGCCAGCCTTCCAACGTGCCGACGACCCAGGCGCCCGTCAGCAAGCTCGGAATCAACGAGACGAGTCGCTGCGGGATGTTGTACCCGGTGTCGTAGTAGGCGACCGCCGTCGAGCCGGCGAACCGCAACAGGAAAATATTCTCGAACTGGAGGCCCACGGCGGAGGCGATCAGCAGACTCGGCAGCCAGCCGCTGGCGTACACCAGCAATCGGCGCCAGCCAACGCGGTCCCCGGGGATCCCCTGGGCGCGCCGAATCCGGCGCAGGAGAATCAGTAAATAAGTCAGCGCGAGAGCAGACTGGCCGAGGGCGCCGGCCACGAGGACGGCTCGCAGATCTGCACCATGTTGCAGGAACAACACGGAAAGGGCCAGTGTCAGGGCGCCGGCAATCGGCGTCGCGATCGCCTGGCTGCGCATGTCGTAGATCGCCACCAGTGCGAACGACAGGACGCCGGCGGCGATGCCGCCCAGCAACAACACCGTTCCCAGAGCCAGTAAATCGGCGACATGGGCATGCAGCACGGCGTCGATCTCTGGGCGAAAGAGAAAGACCAGGCCGCTGGTCACCAGCCAGACGGCAACGATCGCGATCGCACTCTTGCGCAGCAGGTCATCGGCGGCGGCCCGGTCGCCGCGTCCCAGGACCTCCGGCAGGTAGCGCAGCAACCCCTGGTCCTGCCCAAACGTGGCCAGCAGCGCAATGTAGACCAGAACGCTGAGGACGAAGGTATAGCGGCCGTACTCGGCAGCCGGAAGCCGGCGGATCAGGAATGCGCCCAGGGCAAGCGTCGCGATCGCGCTCGCCGCGCGCCAGGCGATCGTCCAGCCGACCAGGGCCGTCGTCCGGTCCGCCAGCCCAGAGCCCGAAGGATCGACTGACGCCATGACCTCGCGGGATTATAGGGGGGTTCCGGCTACAATGCCGGGCGATGTTGATCTTGACGGATCTTGGCGAGCTGCTCCGTCACCCGTTTTCGGCACTGAGCCAGATCGATGCGCGCCGCCGCCTGGCTGACGGCCTGCTGGCCCTGGGGCTGTCCGTGACACTGCCGGCGGCCGTGGCAGAACTCGCGGCGCTAGGGCCGTTTCGACCGCCGCCCAATCTCGGTTCGCTGCCCTCGCTGACGGCGCAGGGGGCCGATATCTACGCCCGTTGGGTCTACATGCATCGGTTCTTGATCCCGGTCTATGGCATCGGCGTCAGCCTTGTTCTCTGGCTCGCGGCCGCCGGGTTGATCCACGGGATTGCCCGGGCCCTGGGCGGCCGCGGCAATTTCGCCGGACTGATGAAACTCGTGGGCTACGCCGCGCTGGTCGGCCTGGTCAACCTCCCGGTGGCGCTGGCCGACGCCTTGCTCAAATTCCAGGGCAATGCCCGGGCCGAACTGGCGGTTGGTCAGCTGGCGGGCCTGCTGGGCGTGGCGATCTTTCTCTGGCAGAACGCGCTGCTGGTGGTGGCGACGCGGCAGCACTACGGGATCTCGACTGAGCGCGCCATCGCCGCCGTCATCGGGCCGATTGGCGCAGTCCTGGTTCTGCTTCTCGCGCTGATTATCCTGGCGATCACGTTGGCGATCATCGCCCAGCAGCCAGCATGAGCACCGCTCGATTCCCCGAGGGTTTTCTCTGGGGAACGGCGACCGCTGCCCACCAGGTCGAGGGCGGTAACCACGCCAACGACTGGTGGGCGTGGGAGCAGGTCCCCGGGCGTATCAAGAACGGCGACCGGTCGGATCCCGCCTGCGAGCATTACGAGAGATTTGCCAGCGACTTCGATTTGCTGCGATCGCTGCATCAGAACGCCCATCGATTGTCGCTCGAGTGGTCCCGCATCGAGCCGGTGCCGGGCGAATTCTCGGCGACGGCGCTGACGCATTACCGGGATGTCCTGCAGGCCTTGCGCGACCGCGGCATGGAACCGCTGGTCACGCTGCATCACTTTACGAATCCAACCTGGATCGTGGCGGCCGGCGGCTGGGAAGCCGCTGAGACGGCTGAATACTTCGCCCGGTTCGCCGAGCGCGTCACGGACGAGCTGGCTGGCCTCGCGAAGTTTTGGATCACGATCAACGAGCCCACGGTCGTCGCGTATCAGGGTTACGTGCACGGCGATTGGCCGCCTGGCAAACGCGACTTCGGAGCCGCGCTGCGCGTCGTCGTCACCCTGCTCCGGGGCCACTGGCTGGCGTACGAGCGCATGAAGCGCCGGCATCCCGAGCTGCAGATCGGTCTCGCGCATCATCTACGGATCTTCGACCCGGCGCGCTGGTTCGCGCCGCAGGACCGTGCCGTGGCGACCGCCTTCAATCGCGTCTTCAATCAGACCGTGTTGCGGTCCCTCCGAAAGGGGCGGCTGGTTTTTCCATTGACGCGAAACGGCATCGCGAGCGGTCCACCGCAAAGCCAGGATTTTATCGGCTTGAATTACTACACGCGGGAGCTGGTGAAATTCAATCACCGATATGGCGCCGAACTCTTCGGCCAGCGAGTGCTCGTCGAGCCCGCATTGCGCTCGGACTTGACCTGGGAACTCTATCCGGAGGGCCTTTATCGGACCCTGATGGCGTTACGCGCCGAGCAGCTGCCGATCTACGTCACGGAAAACGGCATCGCCGACCGGGACGACGCGCTGCGGCCAGAATTCTTGTTAACCCACATCGGCGCCATGCATCGGGCGATCCAGGCCGGTGTACCCGTGCGCGGTTACCTGCACTGGACCTGCTTCGACAATTTTGAGTGGGCGGAGGGCTACAGCGCCAAGTTCGGCCTGATCGCCTGCGATCCCGTGACCCAGGAACGCCGTGTGCGACCCAGCGGACGACTCTACGCCGAGATCTGCGGCACCAACCAGCTTCCAGCTACCGCCGAGCTTCCGCCAAAGGCTGCGCAGCCCTCTGAGCGAGCCGGCCCGACTGACCGGCGTTGATCCGCTCGGACGGCCGCGGTGGCTCGCCGACAAGAAACTTTTGCTCCATCTGCGCGATAACCTGGCCTGACACGTCCAGCTCTGCGCTGAGCCGGTAGACGCCGTCGGCGTGCAGCCGAAGGGCGGGCTCGGCGATGACCGCAGCGGGATCGAGCTGATCCGGGATGGTCACCCAGTCCTGGCCGCGAAATCGTCGCTTGGCGAACCAACCGCGGACCTCCCGCCAAAGGCTGGTTTCGTGCGCGCGCTCGCGCTCGATGCGCCAACGCAACCGCGCGCGGCCGTGCCGGTTCGGGTCGTCGTTGATGCAGACGATTCGCAAGTGCTGCAGCCGTCCGCGCGGCAGCCGGAGCAGCAAGCCATCGATGGCCGCCTGGTTCTCGGGCAGATCGACCGTGAGATACAGCGGCGCAAACGCATCGGCGACGACCCGGTAGCCGCGCTTGGGCCGGCGAGCCTGATCGATGATCGCCGCCGTGATCGCCGGGAAACTATCGACCAGCTGAAAGAGCAACACGCCGCCACACTGGGCGAACTTCTGCCGCCGGAAGCGATCGATGGCAAAGCGCAAGAGATGCGCCTGGTACTCCTGGCTGGCTCGGACGTAGGCATCACGGCTGGGGTGAGCCGAGGGTGGTCCGATGCCGCTGCGTCGCCACTCCGCCGGCTGATAGCCCGCGTAGCGCCAGTTCTCGTCGTCGTCGGCAACCGGCCAGCCACGATTCAGGTGCCGCCACACTGGTGAGTTGGCGTTGGGCAGTGCCTGCGCGCCGACTTCAGAGACGAATGCCGGGCTGAGGTCTGCCAGCTCGCGCCAATGGCCGTGCGACCAACCGTGGCCGCAATGCAGGTCCTGGTCACCCGCCCCGGCGAGGGCCGGACGTGACGGGTCAAGGCTCCGCAGCAGCGCTGCGGCCTCTTCGTCGACGTCGAGGTTCAATTGCTCCGTGTGACGCTCGCCCAACCAGGCCTGCGAGCGGCTCCACGGCGGGTCAGCATGAACGGCGTAGTTGATCACGCTCGGCCGGTTGAATAACAACTGCGCCATCTCTTCCGCCTGGGCCGTGACGGCCTCTCGGAAAAAAGCCAGCGACCGGGCATCGGAACGATGAAGATATGACCCTGTCATGGGCATGTCCTGCCAGAGCACGATGCCGGCCCGATCCGCGGCGTCGTACAGGGCCGGCGGCTCGAGGTGGGCATTGAGGCGCAGCATGTCCATGTTGGCCTGTCGCGCCAGCTGCACGTCAGATTTGAGGAGCTCGTCGCCGGCCGCGTCCAGAAAAAACTCGCTGCAATAATTGGCGCCGCGCATGAAGATCGGCCGGCCGTTGATCACGTAGGTCCAGCCTTCGGCCCGAGTCTGTAGCCGGACCTCACGGATGCCGAAGGTCTCGCTCAGGCTCGAACTCTTGCGTTCGTCGGCCGTGATCTCGACATCGGCTCGGTACAGCGCCGGCTCGCCGTGCGCCCACGGGTACCAGAGCTGCGGATCGGGCAGGGCCAGCTCGACGGACAGCTCCTGGACATCGTGGCCATTGAGCCGGAAAGCCCGGCGCATTTCCAAGGGCGCGCCGCCCTGGAAGTTATCGGGCGCGACCCGGATCAACAGCTCGCCGGTCATGATCCGGCCATCCAGGTTACGGAGTCGGGTTCGCAGGGTGAGACGCGCAAGATCGCCCTGCTCCAGGCGAGGCTCACAATGCATCCATTCGGCGACTACGTGACCAACCTGCTCGAGCAGCACCGGCTGCCAGAGACCCATGGGGACGTGCCAGACGTACTGCTCGCCAAGGCGCCCGAGTTCGCGGCTGGGATAGGGCTTGGCGTCGGAGTCATTGAACAGACCCATGACGTGGCGTTTCGCGGCGAGGTCGGTCTCGACGGGTGCCTCGATGCAGACGGCCAGCACGTTCGCTTCGAGCAAGAACGACGAGATATCGAAGCTGAAGGGGGCGAAATAGCCATAGTGGCTGCCGAGCAGGCGGCCGTTCAGCCAGACGTTGGCGACCAGGAAGGCGCCTTCGAAACGCAGGAGGGTTCGTTGTCGGTGACGCGGTCTGGGAAAGCGAAGCCGGTACCAGATGGCCTCGTTGCCGCTGGTGGCGCCGTGCAGACGGGGGACCTGGGCCGGGGCCCAGGCATCGTCGTCGAACTCGAGCCGGGGAAATCCACGATCCTCGCCTTCGCCGAGAGTTGCGATCGCCATCCGCCATCCGCTCGTCAGCTCCTGCCGGTTGAGGGCTTGCCGGGGAAAGAGCGAAAGACAATCGTTCAGCGCCATCAGCGCGTCCTCTCAGACATGGCGCCGTCGACGGACCGGACGCGATAGAACTCGGGCGTCTTGTGGAATTCTTGGGCGTAGCCCTCGGCGAGATGTTGCTCGACATCGTCGATGCCGATCGCCTCCAGCAACAGCAGAACACAGCCGCCGAATCCGCCGCCCATCATGCGCGCTCCGATCGCCTGGGGCGTTCCTGCGGCGAGTTCCACCAGCAAGTCAAGCTCTCGGCAGCTTACCGCGAAATCGAGTCGAAGGCTTTCATGAGATGCGTAGAGGATCGGCCCGAGGCCCCGCGGCGCGCGTCGCCGAAGCGCGTCGGCCGCTTGCAGAACGCGCGCATTCTCGGTGACCACGTGCCGGGCGCGCTTTCGCTCGGTGGGGCTCGTAATGCGCTCCAGGTCAGCTTCCGTCGCGTCGCGGAGGCTCGTGAGCCCAAGGGCTGTCGCCGCCGCCTCGCACTCGGCTCGGCGCTGGTTGTACGCCGAGCCGGCCAGCTCGTGACGAACGCGGCTGTCGGCCAGCAGCCAGGCAAAGCGACCGTCGGGTAATGGCACCTGCTCTTCGTCCATCGACCGGCAATCGAGCAGGATGGCGTTGCCGGCGCGGGCTTTCAATGCGGTGAACTGGTCCATGATGCCGGTCCTGGCGCCAACGAAAGCGTTCTCCGCTGTCTGGCACAGCCGGGCGATCTCCAGCAGGGAGATTTCGATCCCGCGGGCCGCCAGCATGGCGAGGGCGCTGGCGACCTCGAGGGCACCCGATGAGCTGAGTCCAGATCCGACGGGGAGGTCCGACGCGACGAACACATCGAAGCCGGGTCCGACGCCGTGCTGCTTGTCGATCTCGCGCGCGACGCCAACCAGATAGTCCGTCCAATTGCCCTGCCGGCGTGGGGGTAAGCCGTCGAGCTCAGCGGCCGTCTGGTATCGATCGCTGCGAAGCGCCAGATGGCTGTCTCGCCGCAGCCGAAGGGCAACGGCGACATGCCGATCGATCGCCGCCGGGAGGACCCAGCCCTCGTTGTAGTCCGTGTGCTCGCCGACGATGTTCATCCGTCCCGGGGCGACGGCGACGGCGACGGGCGGATAGCCAAAGGCCTGGCGAAAGCCGCTCCGGGCGCGTTCATCGAGTTGATGTGTCGCGCTCATGAACGACCCATCCGGGCAAAGAGCCATTCCAGGGCGTCGTGCGGGTTGGCCGCGGTGGGGAGGTCTGGCTCCGTGCGCCGGTCGCGATCAAAGCGCCAGGTCTGGATGCCAACCGTCGGTCTCCCGTTACGCAGTGCGAGCGCAATCTCGGACAGGGTCCCCAGTCCCCCACCGAGCGCGACGACGCCATCGGCGGTCCGGGCGAGGATCGCATTGCGCGCGTGACCCAGCCCGGAGGCGATGGCGACGTCGATGTACTCGTTTGCCTCGGTCGGATCTTCGCCTGGGAGCAACCCGATGGTCAGACCCCCAGCCGATCGAGCGCCGCGCGCCGCGTGCTCCATCACACCGGTGAGCCCGCCGCAAATCAGCACGGCGTCGCGCTCAGCAATGCCGCGGCCTAACTCGAAGGCTAAATTCGCAAGTGACGTCTGGGGGTCTGACTCACCACAGACCGCAACCAGGCGCCGTCGTGAACTCAACGACTACGAACTATAGCTCTAGATCGTCCGTAGCGGAATAACGCTCGCCTGCTTGAAGTTACGGATGCTCACCTGCGCCGCCAGGTGTGACGCGACGTCGCGATAGACCGCGGCCAGCGGCGAATCCGGCTCGTGGACCATGAGCGGCACGCCCGGGCCACCGCCCTCACGGATGCGCCGATCCAGGGGAATCTCGCCAAGGAACGGAATATTCATGCGCTCGGCCAGGGCCTTGGCGCCACCGTGGCCAAAAATGTCATCGCGTTCGCCGCAGTGCGGGCAGACGAAATAACTCATGTTCTCGACCAAGCCCAGGTTCGGGACCTTCAGCGTGTTGAACATCTGGATGGCGCGTCCAACGTCGGCCGTTGAGACGTCCTGCGGCGTCGAAACGACGACGGCGCCCGTCATCGGAATGCTCTGGGACATGGTCAGCTGCACATCACCGGTGCCGGGCGGCAGGTCCACCACGAGATAATCCAACTCCCCCCAATTGACGTCGAACAGAAATTGGCGGACAGCCCCCGAGAGCATCGGCCCCCGCCAGATGGCGGGCTTATCGGCCTCGATGAAGAACGCGATAGAAATAATCTTCAGACCGTAGCGTTGGATCGGGACGATCTTCTCGTTATCGGCGTAGGGCTTCTCGTGCTCGGCGCCCAGAAGAATGGGCACGTTCGGACCATAGACATCAGCATCGAGGACGCCGACTCGGGCGCCGAGTTGGGACAGCGCCAGGGCGATGTTCACGGCACAGGTCGACTTGCCGACGCCGCCCTTGCCGGCGCCGACGGAAATGATATTTTTGACGCCCTCGACCTGCTGCTTCTGCGGCACGCCACCGGTCCGCGAGACCTGGGCGTCCCACTTGATCTGGGCCTTGGGCGAGCCCGGCAGGGTCGCCAGCGCCGCGTCGATGTCATCGTGAATCTTGTTCTTCAGGGGACAAGCCGGGGTGGTCAGGACGACCCGCATGCCGATCGTCTGTGGGTCGATGACAACCACGTCCTGGATCATCTTGAGCTCCAGCATCGTGCGTCCAAGCTCCGGATCTTTCACCGGGGCGAGCACCGCCAGGACGTCGGCTTCGGACAGTTGCGTGACAGCCATCGCTACCCAGTTTACCGCGAGCTTCGAATGTAACTCAGGATGATGTCGTCGATCAAGCGCTCGACGGGGGCCAGATCGTCGGTGAAGACGATGCCGTCCGCCGGGACGCGCCTGATATTCCCGGTCGCGAGCGCGTCGGTAATGATCGGCTGCAGCTTCGGGTTGGTCTCGGCCTGGGCCCGAGCCAGGAATTGGTCGACCGTCGCCGGGCCCGAGGTCGCATAGATCACGGTGTTCGTGAAGCGCAGATTGGTCTCGATCGTGAAGACTTTTGGGAAGACGGCGTTGAGGGTGCCGCTGAGCGCATCGACGAGGCGGTTGTCCGTGGGCGTTCGCCCGACGTTGATCGCCAGCACACCGTCGGGCTGGAGATGGGCCTTGGCGCTCTCGAAGAACTCCCGGGTCGTGAGATAAAACGGAATGTAGGGCTGGCGGTAGGCGTCGACCAGGATGACGTCGTAGCGGCCCGCCTGGGTCGCCATCCAGTAGCGCCCATCGGCCACGGTGACGTGCAGGTTCGGCTCCGTCATCTGGAAGTAGCGCCGGCCGACGTCGACGATCTTCGGGTCCAGCTCGACCCCATCGATTGGAATCGGCCCGTCGATGGCCGTGAACTGCCGAGCCACGGTTCCGCCGGCAAGCCCAACCAGGGCGATGCGCCCCGGCACCCGGCCGGATCCGAAGTAGGGTGCCAGCAGGACGTCGTCCCAGTAGCCGTGCGTGTAGAGGCTGGTCGGATCGTAGATGGAGTGCACGGCCGAGCCTTCGTCCAGCAGCAGTTGGGTCTCGGTCCCGGACTTGACGACCTGAATGTAGTTGTAAGCTGACTCAGTCTCAAAGACCCGCGTCCCATACGTGGCGGCACGAATGGCGCCCCCTGACAGCAAGGCCATGATCACGATCAATACGGGAATGAGTAAATACAGCCGCCGCCGGCCGGGCTCGTAGAGCCCGGCGGCCGAGATCACGCCGAGCAGAAAGGCCAGAATAAAAATCGTCGGCCGCGTCCCGTAGGTGGGGATCAGCCAGAAGACGGGCACGAAGGTCCCCAGGATGCTGCCCAGCGTCGACAGGGCATAGACGGCACCCGCCGCGTTGCCCGCCGTTTCCAGCTCCCGGATTCGGAGACGGATCACGAACGGCGACACCATGCCGAGCAGGATCACCGGCGCGGCAAAGAGCACGATCACGGAAATCAATGACCCCAGCACCAGGCCGACGGACACCTGCGCGAAGCCACTCTGGGCCAGGGACAGTATGGGTCTCGACGCGATCGGGATCGCGGCCGTGAGCAGCGCCGCGGCGGCCGTCAGTTGGAACAGAAGACGCGAATCAGGTCGCCGATCGGCCAGCCGCCCACCGGCGTAGTAGCCGATCGTCAGGTAAATCAAGATCAGCCCGATCAGCGTTCCCCAGATAAAGAGCGATTGCCCGAAGAAGGGCGCCAGCAGGCGCGCCGCGGCAAACTCGATCCCCAGGCTGGCCAGCCCCCCCGTGAAGGCCAGGGGAAGCAAAAGCCGCCGGCGCCAGGCTGCCGCCGGCGAGGCGAGCTGTGGTAGAGCGGCCAATTCAGGCTTGATCTCAGGACGCACCGTCTGTTTCAGGATAGCGGGGACCCCGCGAGCGAACTCGTCATTGAATCGTCACATCACGCCCGTTCGGATGTAACAAGGGACCACCCCGCCATACGGTGGCTCGTGTTCAGGTCGTTCTACTAAGCAGGTCATCGAATTCATTCAAGGAGGACCTGAATAAGCATGTTTCGACTCACATCGAAGGTGAAGATTGCGGCCGGTCTGGCTGCTGGCGCGCTCACGTTGGGCGCCGCCGGTGCGTATGCCGCCGCGAACGCAAACAACACCATTACCGTGACGCCGACGCCGATCACAGTGGGGTCGGCTGCCAACCCGTTGAAGCTGATTGGCTTTAATGGCACGACCTCGTTGACGCTGCCGACGTTTACCAACGCCGGCGAATGCGTGTCGTTCCTGGCGCAGAACAGGAACATCGCGCTGGCGCCGCAAGGCACCACGACCGGTTCGGTGAAGCTGTCGAAGAACTATCACGGCAAGCTGATGAGTAGCGCCAATGCGTGGTGCAAGACTCAGCTGCCGTCGACCGCGAAGACCGATGCCGTCGAGACGGCGACTCCGGATGCGACCGACACGGCCGATGCGGCCGATGCGGATACGACGACGCCGCCGTCGCACGGGCATGGCCACGGCCATAGCACGCACGCGAACTAGATAGATCCGCCGACAGGGCCCCCGCTGGGGGCCCTTTTTTTATTTCGCCGCGACCGAGTTGAGGAGCGGCGCCACGTAATCGTGGCGCCAGATCAGGGTGGCGAGGTCATGGCCGTCAGGCTCAAGGGCAACCGCCTGCTCGTACACATAGAAATAGACGTTCTCGAAGGTCCAGTTGCCCAGCTGGCGATCACGAAAGCTGGCCTGGAGGCGGCTGTCCGTCTGACCGGCAGCGAACAGCGCCGTCGTCGAGTCGTAGATCGATCGCAGGATTCGGAGCTGGGCTTCGAGTTCCTCGATGATCGTGACCGAGGCGCGCTCGAACTTGAGCTTCGCGATCCGGCGACGCAATTCGTTGATCTCCAGCATGTACTCGTCCATGCCTACAGTGTATTCACGAAGCACCGCGACGAACAAGCACCTTTTAGCTGATCAGCGAGTGCGCGGCGACCATGGGGGCGATCAGGATGGCAATGATATTGACGACCTTGATCATGGGGTTGATGGCGGGTCCGGCGGTGTCCTTGTTGGGGTCCCCCACCGTATCGCCGGTGACGGCGGCCGCATGCGTCTCGGTGCCCTTGCCTCCATAGTGACCGTCCTCGATGTACTTCTTGGCGTTGTCCCACGCGCCACCCCCCGAGGTCATCTGGATCGCCAGGAAGATTCCGGTCACGATACTCCCGATCAACAAGCCGCCGAGCGCTTTCGGGCCGAGCCCGAAGCCGACCAGCAACGGCGCGGCCACTGGGATCAGTCCGGGGACGATCATCTCCCTCTGCGCCGCCCGTGTCACGAGATCGACTGCGCGGCCGTACTCGGGCAGCGCCGTTCCTTCGAGCAGGCCCGGGATCTCGCGGAACTGGCGCCGGACTTCGATCACGACCTGACCTGCGGCACGGCCGACCGCGAGCAGGCTGAGCGAGCCGAGCAGGAATGGAAGGATCCCGCCGAAGAACAATCCGACGATCACGAGCGGGTCAGTCAGATCGAACGCAATGGCCGCTGGCGTATGGTGGCCGATCTCCTGTGTGTAGGAGGAAAACAGGACGAGCGCGGCCAGACCGGCCGAGCCGATGGCGTAGCCCTTGGTCACGGCTTTCGTCGTATTGCCCACGGCATCGAGTGGATCCGTGATGTTCCGGACAGACTGCGGGAGGTTCGCCATCTCGGCGATCCCGCCGGCGTTGTCGGTGATTGGCCCGTAGGCATCGATGGCGACGATGATGCCGGTCATCGAGAGCATCGCCATCGCGGCGATGGCGATCCCGTAGAGACCGGAATCGCTGGGGCCTTGCTGCTGGTTTAGAAAGAACGCGACGAGAATACCCGCGCCGATTACCAGTACTGGGAGCGCCGTGCTGAGCATGCCGATCGCCTGCCCGGCGATGATGTTCGTCGCCGCGCCGGTCGTCGAGGCGCGCGCAATCAGCCGGACCGGTGGGTAGTCGGCGCTGGTGAAGAACTCGGTGATCGCAACCAGCGCGACCGTCACGACGACACCGACCACCGCCGCCCAGAAAAGATTGATATTCAGGCCAATCAAGAGTGTGATTGACAGAAATCCAGCAAGCGCCAGGATCGCGCTGACCCCTAGGCCGCGATAGAGCGCGCCCATGATCCAGGTCCCACGGCCGAGCCGCACGAAGAACGTGCCGATCACGGTGGCAATGATCGAGATGCCGCCCAGGATCAACGGAAACAGGACGTACTGGACCTTGCCGGGGAAAAGCAGGCTACCCAACAGCATGGCGGCGATTGCCGTGACCGCGTATGTCTCGAACAGGTCGGCGGCCATCCCCGCGTCGTCACCGACGTTGTCGCCCACGTTGTCCGCGATGACGGCCGGGTTGCGGGGATCGTCTTCGGGAATGCCGGCTTCGAGTTTTCCAACCAGATCGGCGCCCACGTCGGCCGCCTTGGTGTAGATGCCGCCTCCGAGGCGGGCAAAAACACTGATCAGGCTGGCCCCGAACGCGAGGCCAACCAGTGACTCAGGCTTTTGAAACACCCAGTACGCGATGGTGACCCCGAGCAACCCAAGCCCGACCACAAAGAGGCCTGTCACCGCGCCGCCACGGAAGGCCAGCTGCAGCGCCGCGTCGAGCCCGCGGGTGGCCGCCTGGGCGGTCCGCACGTTCGCCCGAACCGCGACGTTCATCCCTGCGTAACCGGCCAGCGCCGAGCAACCGGCGCCCACGATGTAGAGGACGCCGGTCTGCCAGTTGACCGCAAACGTGATCACGAGCGCGAGCACGACCCCGATCACCGCGATCACGCTGTACTGCCGGTTCAGATAGGCCGCCGCGCCCTCCTGGATGGCGCGGGCGATCCGGGCCATGGTCTCGTTCCCGGGGTTCGCGGAAAGCACCCACCGGGTCAGCAACCCTCCATAGGCGAGCGCAATGAGGGCCGCGAGGCTGACCAGGACGAGGACAGCCGTCGACGTCGACGTATCAAGAGGGATTGCGGCCGCGACGAACAGAGTCAGCGCCTCCTTCCTTTAGTGTGAGCGCACCGAAAAACGCCCGCCGTATTGTAGCGTCAGGGCGATTACGTCCTCGGCCGGCCGAACAGCGCCAGCACCTGGTCCCGGATCCATTTCGGTGGCGGGACCCCACCGGGGCGCAGACGGTCGGGGCCGCTGATGACGACGTCGTCGCTCAGTTCCGCGGCCGGCGCCTCGCGCTTGGGAGGCGTTACGTAGCCGACCCCGAGCGTCTCGGCCAGGTCGTGAATCCGGTTGAAGAAGCCCGACGTGTGGGGTGAGCGATCGAGTTGCAAGCCGGTGAAGTCGTAATGGTGCACCCACTCGTGGAGCAGCGTCTCGAGGAAGACCTTCGGCGCCAGCACCTGCTGGCGAATCGCCGTCAGGTTGTAAATCCGGATCGTCCCGCGTCGCGGCGTCGCCTCCCAGGCGATCCGGTAGTAGCCGTAGGTCTTCAGCTCGAGACGCCCACCGCGGGTTCGATGCCGCTGCGGACGATCGGCCACGGTCAGCTTGCAGGGCGGTAGGCCGGCGGCGGCATCGAGGACGTCGAGCAATGCCTGCCCCCTGGCCTGCCGTCCGGCCGCCGTGCTCTCTTCGAGAATCGAAAGCGCGATGCCTTTCCCGAGAGGAAATTCGCGCCAGCTGACGGTCTCAACGCCCTTGCTGCGTTCGTAGGCGGATCTGGGCATTCCCTGTCATTATGGGGCGCGTGCCGCAGTCGAGCATCATCGTGGTCGGGAACGAGATCCTCCGCGGGTTCACGGTCGACACCAACTCGAACTGGCTCGCCATGCGACTCTTTCGTGTCGGGTTCCCTGTCAGGTTGATCACCACGGTGGGCGACGTCGACGCCGACATCGTCTCGGCGATCCACGTGCACAGCAACCGTCCGGAGTTGACCCGAATCTTTGTGTGCGGCGGGCTTGGACCGACACCAGACGACCGGACCTACGTCGCGCTGGGACGAGCGCTCGATCAGCCGATGGTCTACCGGCGAGAGGTCGGGGCGCAAATGCAAAACCTGATGTTTACCCGGAACCTGGCGGCGCGCCGCGGCACGGCGTCCCTGAATGCCGGCAATCGAAGGATGGCCACACTGCCTCAAGGAGCGGCGCTGATCCGCAATGGCGCCGGCATGGCGCCGGGGCTGGCGTTCGCCCTGGGCGACGACCGTTATCTGTTCGCGCTCCCCGGCGTGCCGCAAGAACTACGCGCCGTCTACGAAGATGTCGAACTTCGCTATTTGACCGGCGCCCGCGCGGACGTCGTGCGTGAGCTTCACTACCGGATGGCGCCGGAAAGCATGTTCCACGACGTCATGCAGGCGCTCGAGCAGGAGTTTCCCGACGTCTCCCTGGGGTCGTATCCGCAGACCGAGACCCGTGAGCTCATTCTGCGGGCGTCGGGCCCCGATCCCGTGCGCGTCGAGGCGGTGATCCGCGCCATCCGCGAGCGCATTACGCAGTACGCGCCGGTCGGGTGAAAAAAACGGCGGCCCGGCGGGGCCGCCGTCCCACCGAAGGGGAGACCCTTAGTGCTTCTGCGCGACGGCGCTAACCGCGCCGCCGTGATTAGCGTTCTCACTGTCGCCATGCTTCGCGGTGGCGTCGCTCTTGGCAACGGCGCTCACGGCATCGCCGTGCGCGTCCTTGTCGGTGTCGCTCGTCTTGTCGGTCGCCACATCGGCAGCCTCGTCGGCGTCCTCATCGTTGGCGTCCACGTCCGTGTCGTCCGCTTTCGCGGCGGCATCGGCCTTGGCCGCGTCGGACTTCGCCTTGCCCTTGGCGCTCGCCAAGGTGCTGATCGCGTCGCCTTTCGCCTCGCCCTTGAGCGTCGTGCTGGTGGCCAGCGTGCTCACGGCCTTCCCATGCGAGTTGGCCGCCACGGCGGTCAATGCGCCCACGGCCAGCAGCGCGGCTGCTCCCGCGGCAATCCAGATCGATCGAAGCATAAGGTGACCCTCCTGGTTCGAGATTCCTGCCTGTTAGAACGCAGGAACCCCGATCTACATACTGTCCAGGTTGAGGTCTTTACTTTCCTTTGAAGTCAGGTGGCTGCTTGCTGACAAAGGACATGATGCCGACCATGGCGTCCTCGGTCATGGCCGCCCGGCCGAAGTTCTCAGCTTCGACTTCATAGCCCTTGCCCGGGGGACGTTCGAGGCCCGCGAGCAGCGCTTCTTTGGCGAGCCGCAGGGCGACCGGCGCCGCCTGGGCAAGCCGCCGAGCCCGCTCGAGGACGGCGGCCTGAAAGCCTTCGACGGGCAGCGCGGCATTGATGAGCCCGATGGCGGCCGCCTCCGGCGCCTTCAGCCTGGTGGATTCGAAGATCATCTCCGTCGCCCGGGTGCGCCCGATCAGGCGCGGCAGCCGCTGGGTGCCGCCGGCGCCGGGGATCAAGCCGAGGTTGGTTTCGGTCTGGCCGATGGTCGAGCGCGAGTCGTCCACCATCAGCCGGTAGTCGCAGGCGAGCGCCAGCTCGCAACCGCCGCCCAGGGCGTGACCATTGATGGCCGCGATCAGCGGCTTTGGAAAGTGCTCGACTTCGCTGAAGGCTGCCTGGCTGCGACGGGACATCTGGGCGACCCGCTCCAGCGTGGCGGGATTTTCGCGATCGAAGCCGCCGTCGCCACCCATGGCCTTGATATCGGCACCGGCCATGAAATAGCGATCGATGGCACTGGTCAGCACCACCACTCGGGTCGCCGCATCGTCCTTGACCCGGTTGAGCGCCTCGACCAGCTCTTCCTGCAGCTCGGGCACGAGCGCGTTGACCGGCGGCCGGTTCATCCGGATGGTCGTGACGAAGTCATTGGTCGAGATCTCGAGCAAGCCGGCCATCAGAATGTGAACAGGTCCAGCCCGCCGGTCACCGGCAAGGCCACCCCGGTGATGTAGCCGGCGGCCGGTGAGCAGAGGAAGGTGATCGCGTTGGCGATGTCTTCTGGCTCGCCGGGACGGCGCAGCGCCACCCGCTTGATCATGCGTTCGTTCATATCGGGGCGGCCCATCTTGAAGGCCTCGGTGCCGATGATGCCCGGCACGATGGCGTTGACCGTGATGTTGTAGCGGGCGCCTTCGAGCGCCAGCGTCCGCGCCAGGCCGACGAGCCCGGCCTTCGTCGTCGCATAGCTCGCCTGGCCGAAGCCACCGAGCGCGCCGGCGATCGACGACATCATGATGATCCGGCCCCAGTTGCGCTGCTTCATGTGCGGCCAGACGGCCTTCGAGCAATTGAACGCGCCGGTCAGGTTGACTTTCAGATCGCGATCCCACAGCGCGTCGACCTGGTTCTCGACGGCGGCCATGTGATCGAGCGTCCCGGCATTGTTCACGAGAATGTCCAGGCTGCCGAAGTCTTTGACCACCTGGTCGATGACCTGTTTGACCTGTTCGCGATCGGTGACGTCCATCTTCAGGGCGACGGACCGCCGGCCCATGTCGCGAATCTCGCTGGACGTCCTTTCTGAGTAGACCGCCTTTTGCGAGGCCATCACCTGCGACAGCGCGCTCTGCGAGGCTTCCGCCGCTTTTTCGAGCCCCGGGTCGCTTTCGATCAGGATGTCGGTGACCACCACGTCGGCGCCCGCCTGCGCCAGCGCCAGGCAGTCGGCCCGACCCAGGCCGCGCGAGCCGCCCGTAACGAGGGCAACCTTTCCCTTGAGGTCGATCATGGCTAGCTCGCCTTCCGGATCTGGGGGGTGGGTTGTACGCGTGTCAGCGGCCGCCGCTCGCCGGAGATCGCTCGCGAGATCACCAGCCGCTGAATCTCCGACGTCCCTTCCCAGATCTGGTAGATCTTGGCGTCGCGCATCCATTTCTCGACCGGATACTCACGGATGTAGCCGTTTCCGCCGAGGACCTGGACCGCGTCCAGGGTCACCTGCATCGCCATATCGGCGGCAAAGGCCTTCGCCATGCTGCCCTCGGCGCGCGTGAAGAGCATGTTGTTCTGCGCCATCCAGCCCGCCCGCCAGGTGAGCAGGCGCGCCGCGTCGATGTTGATCGCCATCTCGGCCAGCTTGAAGCCGATGCCCTCGTGCTTGATGATCGGCTTGCCGAAGGCCACCCGCTGCTGGGCGTAGTCGAGGGCGTACTCGTACGCGGCGCGGGCGATACCGATCGAGCCGGCGGCGACCGAAGGCCGCGAGTACTCGAGCATTTGCAAAGCGCCGAGCGCGCCCGGTCCGGCGTCGGGATCACCAGGCTCCCCACCCAGGCGGTTCTCGGTCGGAACGAAGCAATCCGTAAGGATCACCTGCGCGGTGTGCGAGGCGCGCACGCCGAGCTTCCTTTCTTTCCGGCCCATGCTGAGGCCCTTGTTCCCCTTCTCGACGACGAGGCCGGCGATACCGGCTGGACCGATGCTCGGATCCGTGTTGGCGAAGATGACGTGCAGGTCGGCGATGCCGCCGTTGGTGATGAACTGCTTGGTGCCGTTGATCACGTAGCCGCCGTCGACCTTCTTCGCCGTGGTCGTGATCGCCATGGCGTCGCTCCCGGTGCCGGGTTCGGTGAGACCCATGGCACCGACCACCGGGCTTTTGGCACTACAGAACTCGCCGATCCACTTCTTCTTCTGCGCCTCGTTGCCCATCGCCAGGACCGCGGCGGCGGCCAGCCCGGTGCCGGTGATCGACACCGCGATGCCGGCACAGCCCCAGTGCAGTTCCTCGGCGATCAGCATGTTGGAGATCATGTCCAGGCCGCCGCCGCCGTATTCCTCGGGCATCGATGCCACCGGCGTCAGCCCGACTTCGTGGGCCTTCTTCAAGACCGGCCAGGGAAATTCCTCGGTTTCGTCATAGTGGGGCGCGACCGGTCGGATTTCCTTCTCGGCGAATTCGTGGGCGAGCCCCTTGATCTCTTCTTGTTCCGGAGTCAGGGTGAAGTCAAGCGGCATGGGTATTGCTCCTTTGTGGCGGGAACTCGGCCTCGGCCACGCCTTTGTTGAAGACTTTTTCTCCGCGCTGATTGGTTACGACCAGGTTGATCACCACGCGTCGCGTCTCGTCGTCCTTGGATGCCACGCTGCCCGAGCAGGTCACATCATCGCCGGGCAGGACCATCCCCGCGAAGCGACCGTTGAGGCTCCTGAGCAACGAACGGTGGCCCAGCCAGTCGGTCACCATCTGATTGGCGAACGCCATGGTGAGCATCCCGTGGGCAATCACGCCCGGCAGGCCCGCGGAGCGCGCAAAGGTCTCGTCAAGGTGAATCGGGTTCCGGTCGCCAGAGGCCTCCGCGTACTGACGGATCTGTTCGACCGTCACGTGCTTGGCCAGCGGGGGCAGGGCCTGCCCGGGGCTGATCTGCTCGAAGTCCAGCGAACTCATGGTCTTCACGCCTTTCGGATGATGAACAGGGCGTTGCCGTCCGAGACCGGACGGTCCTCGGCGTCCCTGGCTTTCAGCTCGAACGTGACCAGCTCCATGTCGCCCCGCGAGTTGATCGCGGTCAGCCGCCCGGTCGTGCGGATCCGGTCGCCGGGACGCACCGGCCGCTGGAAGTTGAAGCGTTGCTCGCCATGGACGAGGTGCGCGACGTCCAGCGCCACCTCCTGGTCGGTCCAGAGCTGCCAGTAGGCGTCGAAGCCGTAGACCATGGCATAGGTCGGTGGAGCGACCAGTTCGTGGTCTTCCCGCAGGTCACCTACCGCCGCCATGTAGTCGCGGATGGACTGCTCGGTGACCTCGAACGGCGCCGTTTCGTAGCTCCGGCCGACCCAGCGCGAATCCGTCACTACTGCAACAACCCCTGGAGCTTCATCGCCAGGCCCATGTCGCCTTTGACCTTGAGCTTCTGCTGCATGAAGGCCGTGACCGGGTTCAGCTTGCCGGTCGCGATGTTCATCCAGTCGTCGGTCGTGGCGATCAGCGTGGTGTTCGGGCTTTGCGCCGGCCCCTGGATGAGTTCGGGGGCGCCGTTGGCGATCTTCAGCGTCCATGACTCGCCGCTGAGGTCGAACTGGTAGGTCGCGTTCAGACCCACGGACTTCTCCGGATGCGACTTGATGCGGTTCTCGATTTCCGTGAATACTTCCTTGGCTTCAGGCATGTGAGCCTCCTTCTTGTGGTGAATGAGCTGGGATGGATGGGGCGCCATTCAGAAACAGGCTGGCGCACGCCTGGGCGAGCGCGGCGGCGCTCATCGACGCTTCGTCTTTGCGTTGAAAGTGCTGCCAGTAGGCGATCTGAGCGGCGATCCCGAGCAGGGCGAAGGCCGCCAGCGCGGTCTCGCCCACGCCGAGTTGCTCGAGCGTCGGACGAAAGGCCGCGGCCAGCGTCTGTGCCAGGTCGGTTTGCCGGCGTTCGAAGCTGGCATCGATGGCGAGCCCCTCGATCGTCAGCCGCCGATTCCAGGCCGCGTACTCCTCGTAGTACGCGAAGTAGGCGTCCAGCCCGGCCTCGAGCCGCCGGCGGGCATCGGCTTCGTCCCGGGTGGCCCAGTAGATCCGGCGGCGCAGCAGGGTCGCCATCTCGTCCTGGAGGGCGGCAAAGACCGCCTTCTTGTCGGCGAAGTAGAGGTAGAACGCCCCCTGGGAGAGGCCTGCCGCCTGCACGATGGCACTAACGGTCGTGCCGTGGTAGCCGTCACGCTCGAAGACCCCACGGGCGGCCTCCAGGAGCTCGCCGCGGCGGATCCATTGCCGTTCGGTCAGGGGCGCCTCGCTGGTCGACCTGCTACTGACTGACACGTCAGTCACCAGCGTACCAGAGTGCCGTAACGGCTGGCAAGGGTCTCGCTTGCTTCGTCAGGCCCCTACTTGATCACGACGAAGAATCGCTCCAGGGCCGCGCCAGTCTGGCTGGTCGCCGTCAGCATGAAGGCTTTCAGGGGAGCCAGGTACGCGGCGGTCTTGGTCTCCATCTTGGACGTGGCCGGCAGCTTCTCAAGGGCGCTGACGACCCGCGCCACGTTGACGTACATCATCCCGGCCGGCTGTGTCAGCGATGCGGCGCTGGCGGCCTGGTAGGTCGAATCCGCCGTAATGTTGGAACCACCGGCATGGGCATCGATCACAGCCTTGATCTCGGCCGGGCTCGAGGCGAGGATTCCCATTCCATCGAGTGCGGCGTACGACGGCGCCAGGCCGGGCACCTCACCCAACGACGGACTGGCCCATGAGGTGATCACGGTGCCGCGGTAGGTGGTCCGGGTGATTCCCGCGCCCGGTGTCTGCTGGCTGGTTTGCGAGGCGAGCACCAGGAGTTTGCCGAAGAAGGCGTTCATGGCTGCCGTGTCATTCGTGCCGATCAGCACCGCACCACTTGGGATGGAATTGTTCCCCAGCTCGATCTCCAGGCCGAGGTCGCCGGTCAGGTGCGGCAGGATACCCTGGGGGCCGGTCAGACCAACGGCGTCGGCACTGGCCTTGACGCTCGGCTCATTGCCGTATTGGTCGAGCAGCGTTTTGATGCTCTGGTCGAGATTGGCAATCGCGAGGAAGCCATCGCTAGATTTAGGAATCCAACGCAGCACAACATCGGGCCGGCGCGTCGCAACAAACGCCTGGCGGGTTGCCGGGGAGAGCTTGTTCGCGTCCAGCTTGACGGCGACGTCGAAGGCGATGCCAGTGCCGGTTGCCGAGACGGCACCACCGATCCCCTGCAGCGCGTTGAGGTCGTCCAGGCTCTTGAGCGCCGGTAGACCCAACGTCGACGGCTTCGCCATTTGCTTCTTGACGCCCGCGACCAGCGACTTGCCCGCAAGGTAGCCCATGCCGACCCGGTCGGAAGGAAGCAATTTCATGGTGGCCTTGAAGTCGGCGGAATCAACCAGCCGAACGCCACGGCCCTGATCGGTGTCGATGATCGCGTGGATCATCGCCGCTGAGCTCGCCGCCACGACGACGTGGTCGACCAAACTGTAGGCGACCGGCTTTTCGGATGTCACGGTCGGCGTGCCCGAGGCGATGCTGATCCCGTTGTAGGTTTCGTCCCGCCAGGTGTACTTCTTGCCGAAGGTGCCGTTCCGTAGCTTGGCGAGTACCGCCTTCGCCTTCGTGTCATCGCGCGACGTCGCGAACAGGGCGAACGGCGAGTCGGCGCCGCTCTCGAAGTTCACCGTGCCGCTCACCCCGACCTCTGCGCCGAGCCACGGCTGCACGTCGCTGGTGTACGACAAGCCGGCGTCTTTGAATGCCTCGTCGAGCTTGGCCGCGATTGCGGCGTCGGTGGTGGTATCGGGAAAGCTATGGACCGCCCGCAGCAGGTTGACCTTCTGGGCGAGCGATGGATTGAGGTTGGCGATAATCAGAACGTCCTGCGTCGCCGGCACCATCTTCTCGATGCTGGGGTTCGGCTGGGCGAGGAACAGCACGGCCGTGACTGCCACGCCGGCCGCCACCAACGCCCCGGCCGCGGAAATGACGACGAGCCCGTACCGGGCAAACCAGGAACGGGCCGGGCTGGCGGGTTGCGTCGAGGCCCCAGGCGTCAGCTCTGGTTGCGGTGGCGTGGGGTCGCTGTCGTGGTTCATCGCCGGGATGCCTCACAGCAATCAACTCCGGCGATCAGGTCAACTTGTTAGCTGCGCGCGCTCGTTGCCAGGGCGTTGCCGAAATGCAACTTGGCCAGGGCCAGCATCTCGTCGGGCGAGAACCCGGTCGTCCGACCAGCCGCATATTGCCGCTCAACCTCGCGGTGGATGGCCGCCACCCGCGGGTCGTCCTTTCGCACCTGGGCCGCGCCCCTGAGCCCCAGCGTCGTGTCGATCCAGTAGGCAACCCCCGCCAAGCCGGATCGGTCGTTGACCGTGATTCCGAGCGGCCGGTCGAGAATCCGTGCCGTGTCGAAAATGTTGTAGATCTCCTCGTTCTTCAGCAGCCCGTCTGCGTGGATCCCGGCGCTGGTGACGTTGAATCCGGCACCCGCGAACGGATAATTCGCCGGCAGCGGCGTCCCCAGCTGGTCCCGGAAATAGGCGGCCGCCCGCGTGATCGCGGTGGTATCGACACCTGGCGTCTCCCCTCTCAACCCGATGTAGTCGATGACCAGCGCTTCCAGCGGCGGATTGCCAGTCCGCTCGCCGAAGCCAAAGAGCGAGCCGTTCGCCGCGGCGCAGCCGTAGAGCCAGGCGGCGACCGTATTGACCTCGCCGCGGTGGAAGTCGTTGTGCCCGTGCCATTCGAGGTGCTCGGGTGCGACGCCGAGCGTTCGCGTGAAGTACTGCACCAGTCGAGGCACCCCGCGGGGAAGCGACGCCTCGGGCCAGGGCAGTCCGAAGCCCATGGTGTCGCACAGCCGAAATTTCACCGGGATACTCGCCTCCCGCCCAATTGCCTGCAGGGATTCGACCAGCGGCGCGACGAAGCCGTCCAGGTCCGCCCGGGTCAGATCCTCCAGATGGCAGCGGGGCCGCATGCCCGCCTGGATCACGGCGCGGACGACCTTGCCATAGTCCTCCGCCGCCTGGCGCCGCGTTCGGTTCATCTTGAGGTAGATGTGGTAGTCGGAGGCCGAGACCAGGATGCCGGTCTCCTTCACGCCGGTCGTCGCGACCGCCTTGAGATCGTCCAGTGAGGCGCGCATCCAGGTCGTGACCTCCGGTCCCGGCCGCTCCTGGCAGGCCGCGATCGCCTCCCGGTCGACGGGCGTGTAGGCGAAGAACTCCGTCTGCCGGATCACCGGTCCACCCAGTTCGTTCAGCAGGTCGTAGAGGTGGACGATTTGGTCGAGGCTGTAGGGAGCCCGCGCCTGCTGGCCGTCTCGGAATGTCGTGTCCGTAATCCAGATGTCAGACGGAAGGCCCTGGGGTACGGCGTCCGGCGCAAAACGGATCGGCGGGATCCGACTGTAGGGGAACTCGCCGCGGAGCAGGTTCGGTTCGGACCGGTCCAGCATCGACTTAATTCTATGCATATGTTGATTTGCATTGCAACATGTTGACTGCAACCATCAACTCCCGTACGCTTTGAGGGACGATGATCGAGATTTATGGTGAGCCCTATCTGACCGCCGCCGAGACCTGCGAGCTGCTTGGTGTGAAGCCGGCAACGCTCTACGCCTACGTCAGCCGCGGTGTGCTCAAGAGCTACCGCCAGGGGATCAGGCGAGCCCGCTTATACCGCCGCGGCGACGTCCAGCGCGTCCTGCATCTGCGGCCGAGCCGGGGCACCCGTCCCCTCCCCCACGCCGCCGACTGGATGGGCGACCCTTAGCGAAACGTGCTGTAGTCGATCTCCTTCTTACGTTCGAAGGCTTCTTCGCGGCTGGTGAAGGTCTGGAAGTAGCCGCGGCCGTGCAGCACGTAGATCCCATCGACGTCGTCGCGCGTCACCTTCAATTCGGGCAGATCGATGTTGTAGACCTGGCCCGATTCGGTCGCGCGCAGGCGGGGGGTTGCCATGGGCGGATTGTATCGCCGCCGCCGACCGGTTAGGCGACCGTCACCTCGTCCATCAAGTAGACGTCCTGCACCGCGTTTAGCAGCTGGATGCCCTCGCTCATTGGTCGCATGAACGCCTTGCGCCCGGTGATCAGGCCGGTGCCGCCAGCCCGCTTGTTGATCACGGCGGTTTTGACGGCTTCCTTGAGATCGCTCTCACCCGACGACGCGCCGCCCGAATTGATGAGCCCGCTGCGCCCCAGGTAGCAGTTGGCGACCTGGTATCGCGTCAGGTCGATCGGATGGTCGCTGGTCAGCTTCTCGTAGACCGCCTTGGTCGTCTTCCCGAACTTCAAGGCCTCGAAGCCGCCATTGGTCTCGGGCAGTTTCTGCTTGATGAAGTCAGCCTCGATCGTGACCCCGAGGTGATTGGCCTGTCCGGTGAGGTCGGCTGACACTTCGTAATTGACGCCATCTTTGATGAACGCGGGATTGCGCAGGTAGCACCAGAGCACCGTCGCCATGCCCAGCTCGTGCGCTTCGTGGAACGCCGCCGAGATCTCCTGGATCTGCCGGTCCGCCTCGGGGGAACCGAAGTAGATCGTCGCGCCAAGCGCCACCGCCCCGAGTTCCCACGCCTCTTTGACGGTCCCGAAGCGAATCTGGTCGTAGTGGTTGGGATAGGTCAGCAGCTCGTTGTGGTTGAGCTTGCAGATGAAGGGGATCTTGTGCCCGTACTTGCGCGCCACCGAGCCCAGGACGCCGAAGGTCGAGGCCACCGCATTACAGCCGCCCTCGATCGCCAGCTCGACGATCTTCTCGCCGTCGAAGTACGCCGGGTTGGCCGCGAACGACGCGCCCGCGGAGTGCTCGACGCCCTGGTCGACCGGCAGGATCGAGAGGTAGCCGGTGCCCGCCAGCCGGCCATGGTCGTAGAGCGACTCCAGGCTGCGCAAAACCCGCGTCGAGCGATCGCTGGTTGAAAAGATCCGGCTCACGAAGTCGGGGCCCGGCAGGTGCAGCTGCGACTTGGGGATGGTCTTACACTCGTGCTCCAGCAGGCTGGCGGCGTCGTTGCCAAGCATCGACTCCAGCTTGCTGAGTGATGTCGCGGTTGCCGTCGCCATCTGCGCCTCCTTCGCGGGATCTGTTCTCAGTTTAGGCGCTTCGCCACGCCCCTAAACTTGGATGCATGGTGCCAGGGTGAGCGGGCGCACGGTCCGCCTCCTGGCCATCGGCGCCGTCACCGGGCTGGCCGGCGGGTTGCTGGGCGTGGGCGGCGGCTTCGTCATGGTGCCCGCCATGGTTTACCTGATGAAGACGCCTCAGCGTGAAGCCAACGGCACCTCGCTGGCGGTGATCGTGCCCGTGGCGATCGTCGGCGCCACCATCCTCGGGAGGGGACACCAGCTCGACCTGGAGGTCGGCATCGCGCTGGCGATCGGGGCGGTGGGCGGTGCGGTGCTGGGCGCTCGCCTGACCCTCCGCATTTCGGACACCGGCCTCCGCCGAGCGTTCGGCGTCGTTGCCGTGGCGGCCGGCATCGTGATGATCGCCGACTCCGTGCTCCATGCCGTCGGCGGCAACGTCCAGCTCGCCGGCGGCCTGCACCCGACCGGAATTTCGCTCTGGATCATGGGCCTCGCCGTGGGCGCCGTCGCCGGCCTGTTAAGCGGTCTGCTTGGCATCGGGGGCGGCGCCGTCATGGTGCCGGCGATGACCCTGCTGATGGGACTGACCCAACACATGGCGCAGGGAACGTCGTTGCTGGTGATCATCCCGACCGCGATCTCCGGCTCGATCACCCACTTTCGGATGGGCAACATCCGGTTGGCAACGGCAGCCTGGCTCTCCGCCGGTGGCGTCGTCGGCGCGGTGGCCGGCGCCTACCTCGCGCTGGCGAGCCCCGACGCGATCCTGCGCCTGCTATTCGGCTGTTACCTCGCATTCACCGGACTGCGCATGCTCCAGGCCCCGGGGACGCGAATCACGCAGCCTACAATGGCGAATCGATGAGCCTCGTCGACCTGGCGGTGATCGTCCTGGGCGGCTGGACCGTGGTGATGGTCGGCGCCGGCCTGCTCATGGCGTTACGTCCCGGCGCTGGTTCCCTCGAGTACGACACGCCCATCGCGGAGCCGCTGGTCCTACGCCAGACGG
>VBHO01000044.1 GCA_005882045.1 Chloroflexota bacterium
ACGATATCGACCAGCCGGACCGAACCCGCCAGGATGAAGACCGGCACCAGCGATAGACCCAGCGCCATCTCGTAGCTGATCATCTGGGCCGACGATCGAAGCGCGCCCAGCATCGAGTACTTGCTGTTCGAGGCATAGCCGGCAAGAAAAATGCCGTACACGCCGACCGAGGTGACCGCCAGGTACCAGAGGATGCCAATGTTGACGTTCATCACGTACCAGCCGATCGAGTGACCGAACAGATTGAGCGCACCGGGCCCGCTGATAGGAATGATGGCGAAGCTGGCCAGCGACGCCATGATCGAGATCATCGGGGCCAGGAGGTAGAGGAAGCGGTCGCGACCCGACGGGGCACTGCTCGATTTGAAGAAGAGCTTCAGCCCGTCCGCGGCCGGCTGCAGCAGGCCCCAGGGTCCGACCCGGTTTGGCCCGGGTCGTTGCTGCAGGCGGGCCTGGACCTTGCGCTCGAACAGGGTGAGGTAAGCGAAGCCGGTCAGCAGGGCGCCGATGACGATTGCGGCCTTGATCAGGGTGACGACGATGACCTCGGTGGTCACGTCGACTCACTCCAGAGCACACGCGCTTCCTGGTTGACGGCAGCGTATGGGGGAAGCTCGCGAACCAGGTCGCCGGTAATCTCCTCGACCGACTCATACGCCCAGGATGCACCCAGCGCGTTGGCGACCTGTTGGAGGACGCGCCAGTCCTCGCGGACCCATTCCGCGTCGATCCCGCGCCGGATCCGCTGCACCCGGCCTTCCATGTTGGTCACGGTGCCGTACTTTTCGGTGAAGGCGTGGCCCGGGAGGATGACGTGCGCGACCTCGTCGAGCGGGGACGCCTTGAAGCGGTGAAAGACCACCAGCGGCAATGTCGACAGCCACATCGACTCCGCGTCGGACGGCACAAAGCCGTGGAGTGGGCTCGACTCGTGTACGTAGAGGCCCTTGACGCCGGCGCCCGGCCACTGCAGTCTCCCCCTCCCCGCCCGCCCGTTCAACGAGGCATAGCCAGGACCCTGGTGCGGGAGAATGCCGAGGTCTTTGGCGCCGCGCCCGTTGGGCCCGGTGGTGACGATCAACCGGCGGACGCTGCCCTTTACTTTCTTGGCGAGCTTGGCCTGGAGGTCCACCGCCGCTTGCTTGTCGGCCTCGGTCGCGAGGATGCCGATAGCCTGCGCCTCGGCGGGGATGGCGTCGAGCGCCCGCTTGCCCTCGGTGACCCCGACCTTCAGGATCTTGACGCCCTTGCGCTCGCTCTTGAACAAGCGCAAGTGCAGCACCGGCGCCGCATCGATCACGCCCTGACCACCAAGCACGACCACCTGGTCGCAGCGCTCGATGTCGGCAATCGGCAGGGCTATGTCATCCGGTTCGGCGTCAGCCACCACGCCGCTGCGGTGATCCAGGTGGGCCGACTTCAGTACCTCGCGGAAGAGCCGGCTGAAGAGGAAGAGCTCCTCATTGGTGTCGGCCGGCGATGCCCAGCCGGCGACCTGCCCGCCCGCGTGCTTGAGCGCGTCGGCGGTGAAGGCGATCGCCTCCTCATACGAGACCTCTTCGAGCGAGCCGTTGCGGCGCACCCGGGGGCGCTCCTGCCCCTGGCGCTGGAAATTCGGAAAGCTGAACCGGCCGCGGTCGCAGAGCCAGCTGTCGTCGACGGCGACGTTCTCGCGTGACTGGAACCGGCCGATGCGGTTGCTCCGCGCGTCGATCTGGATGTTGCAGCCCATGCTGCAGGCGGGACAGATGCTGGCCGTGCGATCGAGGTCCCAGGGGCGGCTGATGAAACGGTACTGCCGCGAGGTCAAAGCGCCCACCGGGCAGATCTCCGTCCAGTTGCCCTGGTAATTCGACTGGGCCGGCTCGTCGTTGAAGGTGCCGATAATGGTATTCGTGCCGCGCTGGATCAGCGCCAGCTCACGCTCGCCCGAGATCTCCTCGCTAAAGCGGGTGCAGCGCCAGCAGAGGATGCAGCGCTCGCGATCGAGGAGGATCTTGTCCGACAGCGGGACGGACTTGTCGAAATGGGCCTTGGGGAAATCGAAGCGACTGGCGCCCGGCCCGTACTGGTAGGTCTGGTCCTGCAGTGGACACTCCCCGCCCTTGTCGCAGATCGGGCAGTCGAGCGGGTGGTTGATGAGAAGGAACCCCAGTACATCCTTCTGGTATTTGCCGACCTGCTCAGTGGTGGTTTTGACCACCATACCGTCGGCGACGTAGACGGCACACGCGGGCTGGAGCTTCGGTAGCTTCTCGACCTCGACCAGGCACATCCGGCAGACGGCGACCGGCGCCATCTTCGGATGCGAGCAGAAAATCGGGATGTCGATGCCGATCTTCTTGGCCGCGTCGAGGATCAGCGTGCCCTTCGGCACGGTGACCGATTGGCCGTTGATGGTGAGCGTGACCTGGTCGGTCTGGACAGCCGCCACTACGCGACCGCCTCCTGAGGCTGTTTCTTGAAGGGGCAGCCTTTTTCGGCGATGTGCTGCTGGAACTCGTCGCGGAAGAACTTGATGACGCTGCGCGGGAACCAGGTGGAGGCGTCACCCAGCGGGCAGAAGGAGCGGCCGTCGATACCGTACCCGATCTCGAGCAGCAGGTCGATGTCGGCCGGCTTCGCCTCACCGGCCTCCATGGCATCGAAGATGTTCGCCATCCAGAAGGTGCCCTCTCGGCAGGGTGTGCATTTGCCGCAACTCTCGTGGTGGAAGAATTTCACGTAGCGGCGCGCCGCGTCGACCATGCAGGTGGTCTCATCCATGACCACCATCGCGCCCGCGCCGGCGAGTGACCCGGCCTTCGCAATCGCATCGAAGTCCAGGCCGACATCGAGGTGCTCCGGCAGCAGCACCATCATCGAGGCGCCACCCGGCTGGAACGCCTTCAGCTTGCGGTTCTTCCAGACGCCGCCGCCGTGCTCCTCGATCAGCTCGCGGATCGGGGTGCCGTTCTCCACCTCGTAGTTGCCCGGCCGGTTGACGTGCCCGCTCATGCACCAGACCCGGGTGCCTGCCCCCGTCGGCGTGCCGATTGACTTGAACCAGTCGGCGCCGTTGTTGACGATGTGCGGCAGGTTGACGACCGTCTCGACATTGTTGACCACCGTCGGCTTGCCGTAGAGTCCCTTGATCGCCGGAAAGGGCGGCTTGAGACGCGGCTCGCCGCGATAGCCTTCGAGCGAGGTCAGCAGCGCCGTTTCCTCGCCGCAAATGTAGGCGCCGGCCCCGCGATGGAGGATGACGTCGATGTCATAGCCCTTGCCAAAGACGTTTTTGCCGATGTACCCCGCCTCCCGCGCCTCCGCGATGGCGGTTTCCAACGCATCGTGCTGGGGCAGGTACTCGCCCCGGATGTAGATGAAGGCCAGGTTGCACCCGATCGCGTAGCTCGCGATCAGGATGCCCTCGAGAACCTGGTGCGGGCTCTTCTCGATCAGGTAGCGATCCTTGAAGGTGCCGGGCTCGCTCTCATCGGCATTGCAGACGAGGTAGCGCGGATAGACGCCCTTGGGCAGAAAGCTCCACTTGTTGCCGGTCGGAAAGCCGGCACCGCCGCGCCCCCGCAGGCCGCTTTTTTTTACTTCCTCGACCAGCGCGTCGGGCTGCATCTCGAGCGCCTTCTTGTACCCGGTATAGCCCCCGGTGCGCTCGTAGACCTTGAGCTGTACGAGATTCTCGGTCGCGAAGTCCTTGGTGACCAGGGGCTTGATGGCCATCAGCTCTCACTCCTCGTACGCCTGGGCGCCGGCGCCTTGCGTTTTGGTCTCTCGCTTGCGGCGGCCGGGGCTGGCGCCGCGACGGCAACCGGCTGCCGGAGCCGCTCGATGATGGCGTCAATTCGCTCCTCGGTCAGGTTCTCCTCGAATTGATGATCGACCTGCATCATCGGCGCCCCACCGCAGGCGCCCAGGCACTCGATCGTGGAGTGCCAGGTGATGGCGCCGTCGGCCGTTGTCCCCCCATCGCGGACGCCGAGCGCCCGCCCCAGGTACGCCGTCATCTCATCGGCGCCGCGCAGCATGCAGGGAGCGTTGACACAGATGACGACCTCGTGCCGCCCTTCGGGCTTGGTGAGGAACATCGAATAGAAGGATGCGGTTGCCTCGATCAGCGACGCCGGCAGGCCGAGGTGCTCCGCGATCTCGGCCATCGCCTCGGGGGTGACGTAGCCCTGCTCGTGCTGGACAGCCCACAGCGCCGGGATGATGGCGGACTGTTTCGATGGATAGCGCTGGGCCAGATCCTTGATGTGGTCGGCCGTCGACTTCGCGAGGGGCATCAGCGGTCACAATCCCCGAGGATGAAGTCGAGACTGCCCATGATCGCGATCACGTCCGCCACCAGGACTCCCTGGACCAGCTTGCGCAGCGACTGCAGGTTGCAAAACGACGGCGGTCGCACCTTCATCCGATACGGCTTGTTGGTGCCGTCCGAAACCAGGTAGAAGCCGAGCTCGCCACGAGGGCTTTCGACGAAGGCGTAGACGTCGCCGACCGGACCCTTGAACCCTTCGCTGACCAACCGGAACTGGTGGATGACCGCCTCCATGCTCTTGCTGAGCTCGCTCCGCGGGGGCAAGGCGACCTTGCGGTCGCTGGTGATCCAGGGTCCGCCCGGCAGGTTGTCGACCGCCTGCTGGAGGATCCGCAGGCTCTGGCGCATCTCCGCCACCCGCATCCGATAGCGGTCGTAGCAATCGCCGTTCGTCCCGACTGGGACTTCGAAATCGTAATTCTCATAACCACAGTAGGGGAACGCCTTGCGCACGTCGTAGTTCACCCCGGAGGCACGCAGCACCGGTCCGGTGACGCCGGCTTCGATGGCGTCATGCGCGGAAATCACACCGACCCCCTTCAGACGCTGGTGCCAGATCGGGTTGTCGGTGAGCATCGACTCGAAGTCGTCGAGCCTGGCGGGCATGACGTCGATAAACTTCTGCAGCTGGTCGAGCCAGCCCTCGGGCAGGTCCCAGGCCACCCCGCCCACCCGGGTGAAGGAGGTCATCATTCGGACCCCGGAGTAGGCCTCGTTGAGGTCGAGGGCCAGGTCGCGATCGCGCCAGGCGTAGAAGAACCCGGAGTACACCCCCAGGTCGAGTCCGGTGGTACCAAGCCAGAGCTCGTGGCTCGAGACCCTGGCCAGTTCCATCATGATCACCCGAATGGCTTGCGCCCGCGGTGGCACCTCGACCCCGATCAGCTTCTCGACGGCACTAACGAACCCAACGTTGTTGATCGGCGGGGCGAGGTAATCCATTCGATCGCTGAAGGTGATGCCCTGGGTGTAGGTCTTGTCCTCGAACGATTTCTCGAACCCAGTGTGCAGATAGCCGATGTCGGCGTCGGCGTCGCGCACGATCTCGCCATCGAGCTTGAGCCGAACCCGCAGCACACCGTGTGTGCTCGGGTGGTGCGGCCCCATGTTGAGCTCCATCCATTCGGTTTCGGGCTCGTGCTCGGGACCGACTGGTTCCTGAGCGATGTCGGTCTTAACCACGGATGGCGTCGGGCTCCAGCCCTTCGAGTTTCTGATCACTGAAGATCACGGGCTCGCCGAAGGAGACGTAATCCTTGCGCAGTGGAAATCCCTCCCAGGTCGGCGGCATCAGGATGCGGCGCAGGTCGGCGTGCCCGTCGAACTTGATGCCGAACAGGTCCCAGGTCTCCCGCTCGTGCCAGTTGGCGGCGGGCCAGACCGAGGTAAGGCTCGGGACGTGCGGATCGGGCATGGCCGCGGTGGTCTTGATCCGAATCCGGGTCTTGTCGGCCAGCGAGCGTACCTCCCAGACGACGGTGAAGCGTGGGTCGCGAGCCGGCCAATCGACGGCGGTGGCATAGAGAAGGTAATCGAATCCTTCTTGATCCCTGAGATAGCGGGCGACATCGACCAGGCCGGCGGGATCGACCACGACGCTGAGGTCGCCTCGGAAGTCGGAACTCTCCTGAATGGCCGTCTTGAAGCGGTCGCCGAGCCGCTGCACGAGCGTGTCGGAAGAGTTCGCACTCATTTAGCCCTCCTTCAATGCTGGCGCGACGACCCAGCCGTTAGGCGGGACGCTTGACCAGCGGTTCACCGCGGATCTTGCGCTGCAGCTTGATGACGGCGTCCAGCAGGGCCTCCGGACGAGGGGGGCAGCCGGGTAGGTAGATGTCGACGGGGATGATCTTGTCGACGCTCTGCACGATGGCATAGTTGTTGAACATGCCGGCCGACGAGGCGCAGGCGCCCATGGCGATCACCCATTTCGGTTCGGGCATCTGGTCATAGACCTGCCGGATGACCGGCACCATCTTGATCGCCACCCGGCCGGAAACGATCAGCAGGTCGGATTGCCGCGGCGAGGCGCGGAAGAGCTCCGAGCCAAAGCGCGAGATGTCCTGGCGCGGGCCCACGGCGCCCATCATCTCGATCGCGCAACAGGCGAGTCCGAAGAGCGCGGGCCAGATCGCGCTCGACCGGCCCCAGTTGATCACCTTGTCGATCGTGGTGGTGAGGACGTTTTCCCCCAGCGCGTTCAGGGGGGTCGGTCCGGCGGCACGACCGGTCAGAAACGGCGTCTCGCGGAGCTTCAGCTCCCCCATTCCAGCGCTCCCTTCCGCCAGACGTAGATGAGGGCGACCAGCAGGACGGCCACGAAGACCGCCATCTCGGCGACCCCGAACCAGCCCAGCCCTTTGACGTTGACCGCCCAGGGATAGATGAAGATCGCCTCGATGTCGAAGATGATGAACAACATGGCGGTCAAGTAGAAACTGATCGCAAAGCGGCGCCGGGCGCCGGTGCGCGGCACGATGCCCGACTCATAGGGCAGGTCCTTGGCCGCTGAGTCGAGATGCCCGGCGAGCCAGGGCGGGAGGTAGAGGGCAATGAGACCAAAGACAAAGACCGCGATAAGAAAAATGAGCAAGGGAAAATAGTCGCTCAGCACGGTACGCGGCTAGTCTAACAAAGCGGTTCCTGAATACGGACCGCAGATCGAGCTCTGCCGCGTCGAATCAGGTCGGCGCCCTATGGGCGCAGGTCTTCCAGCTCCCAGAGCGCGCCCGAGTGGTGAGCCGGCGGAAAGCGACCGTCTGGATTCTCTTCGAGAAACTGGCGCGAATGCTTGCGGAAGCGGTCGACCGTGCACATGTACTGGCCGGGAATGGGAATCGGATCACCCGGCTTGAACCGGTCGCCGATCCGAACCCCCTTGCCGGGCTCCGGGCGTGGTGCCGCCTCGCCGGGGGTCCAGGCGCCGCTGTCGACCAGCGGCCGAGGGGGCACGCCGCCGTTGGCATCGGGTTTAACCGCTGGCTCGGAGTGTGCTTTGGGGAAAAACGGGACCGCGGGCGTGTCCGACCGGCGCGGGTCGCGAGTCCAGCCAAGGGCGTTGACCTCGTTGATCGACCGTTTGAGGTAGACGGCCTGCTTGACCTCGCTGACGTCGACGATCTCTTCGAACGGTATGTAGAGGTCGGGCTGGCCGGGATCGACGACCCGCATGTACGGCTCGGTGGAAACGAAGATGCTCTGCGCGGACTGCGGCGGCCCCTCGAAGATCTCACGCACGATCCCCAGGTGACCGTCGCGCGTCTCCACGGCGTAGCCGACCTTCACGACCCACTGGACTACAGGCAAGAGGCGACTCCTACGACCATGGAATGGCGCGTATTCTAAGTCACCTGAGCGACGAGAGGTTCGGGCCCAACACCGCCGAGGTCGATGCGTTCCTCGACCGGCTGCGCCGGATGACCCCCGACGAGTGGGATCGGGTAACGAACGCGGCTCCGGCCCTGGGTGCCGTCCCTGACCTCGAGGTCAGGCAGTCGCCTGAGTATTTCAAGGCGCTGGAGGCGGCCACCCGGATCGCCAAGAGCCAGGCCTTCCCGGGATCGGAATCGGCTTTTTATGACGCAATGCGCACCGCCCAACTGGTAGCGGACGCCAGCAGCTTCCAACCCTCCTCTCGACCGGAGCCCGCCGGCTCGGCCGTGGTGGACGAACGCCTAGCTCCCGACGCCGAGGCCGATGCCATCATCCGGATCATGTCG
>VBHO01000014.1 GCA_005882045.1 Chloroflexota bacterium
GGTCAATCGGCATGAGACGGAACTCACCGAAGTCGTCCGCCAGCTTTGAAAAACCGCGCGCGCCGTCGCCATTCGAGCACCGAGTATATCTTATTGCGAATCGTTCGCAATAGCGAACTCGTTACGGTTCGGTGGCGGCCGCGCCGTGCGCCTTGAGCTTGATCAGATTCCGGGCGGGGTACCGTAAGTCGCGGTGAGCAAGAAGAGCCGGCGAAAGGCGGCCGCCAGGAAAGGCGGCGTCGGACCGTCGCAGCCCGGGCCACAACGGGCCACGCCGGGGCAGCCGGAGCGAGGCAAGGCATCGCGGCGCGCGCGGACGAAACGCAACCGGCGGCTCGGCGTTTTGGGAGGCCTCGCCGCGCTCGTCGTCATCGCTGGCGCGGCCCTGGTGGTCAACCTGCTGCCCAGCAACACCCCGGCCCTGCTGGCCGGCACCGACGGGCAAGCCCAGGGGCAGCCGGTGGACGGCATCAGCTGCGACACGTCGGAGCAGGTCGTCTACCACATCCACGCCCATCTCGCGGTGTATACGAACGGCAGGCCGCGGATCGTTCCGGAGGGCATCGGCATCGTTCCACCCACACAGCTCGTCCAGACATCGGCTGGCCCATTCGTTAGTGCGGGCAAATGTTTTTACTGGTTACATTCCCACACGGCGGACGGGATCATCCACGTCGAGTCACCCAGCCAGCGCGTCTACACGCTGGGCAACTACTTCGATATCTGGAACCAGCCGCTCAGCACGACGCAGCTCGGACCCACGCACGGTCAGGTGACGGCCTTTGTCGACGGCCAGCCGTTTACCGGCGACCCACGCTCCATTCCCCTGAACACGCATACCTTGATCCAGCTCGACGTCGGCAGCGCATCACCTGGACCCCAGCCGTTTACCTTCTCGGCCGGGCTATAGGTCGAGCCGTCAGCCACCGCTGACGTGCAACAAGCGGCCAATGCCGTAGCCGGCTGCGGCCGAAACCATCCCAATTACGAGCATCTGCAGACCGCTGATACGCCAATCGCCGACCAGCGTGAGGGCTTTGTAAGCACCGACCGCGAACAGCACCGCGGCACAGAGGGGCACCGCCATGATGGTGGCGGCGGTCACGGAGATGCCAAACAGCGGCACGAACAGGAACGGAACCAGGGGGATCAGCGAGCCGATCAGGGTTGAGAACCCGGTCACGAACGCTCGGCGGACCGCGCCCGCGCCGCTGACCGGCGTGAGGTGAAGCTCATCACGCATCATCACGTCCACCCAGACTTGCTTGTCGCTCGTGATCTCTTTGACCACGCGCTCGAGCACTTCGCCGCGGAGCCCCTTGTCGCGGAAGATCTGGCGGACTTCCTCGATCTCGACGTCGGGCACCTCCTCGACTTCTTGCCGCTCTTTCGCGAGCATGGCGAGGTAGTAGTCCCGCTCCGCCAGGACCGAGGTGTACATGACGCCGCCCATGGCGATCGACTCCGAAAAGGTGGCGGCCAGCGCCGCGGCCAGGATGATCCGAAGTTGCGCCGTCGCGGCAGCGACACCGAGCACCAAGCCGAGCACGTTGACCAGCCCGTCCTGGCCGCCCAGGATGATGTCGCGCAGCGCCCGTCCGATTCCGCCTTTCTCGACATCGGGCGCGTGCAGCGGTTGCGCTGCAGGCTCGGGCTCAGCCATCAGTGCCTATCTTCGCAGTTGCGAGCCTAGCGGGTGCGGGCCGCCTTTGCCTGGCAGCGGGCGCAGCGGCCGTGCACGACGAGGTCGGCGTTGCTCACCATGAATTCATGCTCGTCAGAGATGTGATGCAGCACCGGCACCATGTGATCGCCCTCGATATGGAGGGTCGAGCCGCACTGGTCGCAGACCAGGTGGTAGTGATCGATGCCTTCTTCGGCCAGCTCGTAGTAGGCGCGGTCGCGGATCCGGGTCTCCTTGACGAGACCGAGCTCGTCCAGCACCTCCAGCGAGCGATAGACCGTCGCCAGGTTGAAGCGTGGGTACTGGCGGCGAATCTGGCCGAGGATATCCTCGGCGCTGAGATGCTTCTTGCTGTGGCGCAGGGTGTCCCAGACCAGCTGGCGCTGCATCGTGAGCCGGTAGCCGGAGGTGTGGAGCGCTTCGGTCGCCGATGGCCGGTTGCTCATCGCCCCATTCTGGCAGGGGTTTCGACCTCCACCACCGATCGTTCGCCCGCCGTCGCTCCTTTGTCATCAAGCCGAAAAAAGATGATCCAGATGGCGGCGAAGTAGATCAGGTTGCCCAGCCCGAACATGACGAGCCCGGCGACCAGCTGATCGTCGAGCGGCGAGAGCGGTGTCACCCGCGGCGCCGCGGCATAAAACCGATAGATAACCGCCGGAGAGAGGATAAAGGCCAGCCCGAGGATGGTGGGCGGCACGCCGGCAAAACCAAGGTAGGCGATCTTCCCGATTACGCTCATGGCGAAGCGCCGGCCGGCGGGCACCATGATCGGCCACCAGAAGAGTACGCCCGCCGCGAGAAAGCTCAGGTGCTCGAGAACGTGCAACGGCTGATTGCGCAGGGTGGCCTCGTAGAGAAACGGTAGATGCCAGACAGCGAGCACCACATTGAAGCCGATGTTCGCCAGCAGCGGCGATACGCGAATCCGCTCGAAGGCGCCAAACACCTCCGGGAGTCCGAGCAGAAGCAGAGGCGGAACGATCATGGCGAGCAGCAGGTGCTGCAGCATATGCAGGCTGAACAGGTAGTGGTCGCCGCCGACATCGATCGGCGAAGCAAGGGCAAGAAACAGGACCAACAGGCCCGCCGCGAAATAGATGCGGGCGACGGCCGACCACGATCCCGGCGAACCGCCGCGCAACAACCACGCGTACCCTCCCCCAAGCGCCAGCACCCCGGCAAGAACGGTTGGCTCCCACGTCCAGCTGGTCAGGCCGAGGCTCGCATGCAGTGTCGCCACGAAACTAGCCTTTGACCCCCTCCTGGACGATCGGCTGAGCCAGCAACCAGAGGCTCGTCATCGTGTAGCCCACCATGGCCGCGATCCACGGCCATTCGGCCCGGCGGCCCTGGGTCTCTGTGCGGGCGGCACGCCCCAGGTAGCCATGGGCCAGCACCACGGCGGCGATGTGCACCCCGATGATCAAGACGATCTCGAAATACCAGATCACGGCGGTCGGAATCATGTTGCGGTTCGGCTCGTAGTTCACGGTCCCGAAGATGTTCAGGCCCATCCCAAACGGGTCCGACGCCTGGTGGATCAGCAGCTGCCCGTTGATCGCGAGGTAACCGAAGTTGTGCGCCAGCAGGTACCCGAAGGCGATGGGCACGAGTGATGGCAGCAGCCCGGCGACCACGTTGAGCAAGGGCTCATCGAGGTGGCCAACCGCGCGCACCGCGGCCGCGAAGCCGGCAAACAGGCCCCAGATCACGCCGACCAGCAAAACGAAGACCGCCAGAAGCAGGATGGTGTATCCGGGTGCCCCCGGCCGGAGTGCGTCGGGCAGCTGGGACACGAGGTTCTTCCACGCGGGGGTTGCTAGCAGTCCGTCGAAGCTGACCGAGACCAGCAGCATCAGGACGAACGTCAGGCGGCTGACCGAGGCCTCGAATGGTCGGTGGAGTCCGCCAAAGAATCCGCGCGACCCCGGCGTGCCGAATCGAAAGTAGCCGAGGCGTCCCCAGGTGGCGAAGAGCACAGAGAATACTTCTCCGCGGGGAAGCCAGGTCTCACCCCCGAACAGGTACGCCATCACGGCGTTGACGATGCCGTAGGCGAGCATGACCTGCGCGGTCCCGGCCGGTGTCGTGGTGACGCCGTTGAAGACGAGCTCGCCGCAGGCAAACAGAAAGAAGAGGATGGTCGCCGGCCAGTAGCCGAACCATGCCGGCCAGTCGAGCCGTGCCCGCGTGCCGACCAACCGGGCGACGACATTGAGCGGGCTGATGTAGGGCCAGTAGTTGCCCACGATGGCCACGCTGATGGGCACCGCGATCCAGAACACCAGCCAGAACGCGGTGACGATGACGTTGTCGGGCGTGCTCTGGGCGCCGAAGAGACCCCCAAGGATCAGGACGACGGCGACGAGGAACATCAGCCAACCGGGCCAGCTCGGCACGTGGGGCACCGGTGGCACATCGTCGCCTGCGGGCTGCTGCCGGGTCACCGGACGTCGCAGCACCAGCAAGAAGGAAACGAAGACGACCGCACCAGCCCCGATCAAGAACAGATAAAGCGGCGCGGGCAAGTCGTAGCGGGCGCCGAAGGCATGCAGCGGAAACAGCGTCATGCCCAACACGATACCGAAGGGCTCGGGTCTAGCTTCTCTTCTTGCGTCGAGGCGGGGCCCGGCGACGCCGGCGGCGGAGTTCCTGGACGACCGCGATCGCCCCGAACAGGATGACGAACGCCAGGATGCCCCAGAACGCGAGGTAGCGGCCGAGCACGCTGAAGATGCTCTCCCCGGGCGCGGCGGCGCCGCTCGGTGCGGTCGCCGCGTACTCGCCGAATCCCGGTGCGTTGACGCTGGCGTACGGGTCGCCGCCTGGAGCGCGCAGGGTGGTCAGCGCCCGCCAACCACCGCCGTCGTTGTACTGGATCTCCTTGAACGCCCCCGGCGGGAAGCGCAGCGTCAGGTGGTAGCTGGAGGCCAGCGTCACCGGCGCCCCGCCGGGCTGCGCCACGCAGCCGATGCGGTACACATTGCCGCGAATCTCGACCCCGGGCGGTGGCGGCGGCGGGCTGGGATCCGGCGCGATGGTGCACGTGACGGTCTGGCTGCCGGCCGGCGCTTTGAAGGTGCCGGGGCCGAAGTAGATCACGACCTGGTTGTCGGCGGTTTGTACCCCGCCGCCGGCGACCTGGCCGTTGAGGACGGGCAGCGTCGTATCGCCCGACAGCGGCGGTTTATTGCCGGCGCGCAGGTTCGGCGGAGGCGATTCCCAGCGGTACGGCTCGGGGGGCACGACGATGCCGTCGTAGACCGGCGGGGCGGCGAGCCGGCCGTGCAGCAAGGCCGCGGCTGCCAGGCCAAGCGCGAGGGCGGCCATGCCCGCGCGTCGTGTCCGCGTCATGCCCAGAACCAGGCTCCCCAGTCAGCGACGGTGTGGGCCACCGCGCAGGGCAGGACCCGTCCCGTGAGCGCACGCAGGCCGCCGAGCGCGAGGCCGACCGCCGCATCGAGTGGCATGGCGCCCCATCCATAGCGCGGCAGATGGATCAGGGCGAACACGACGGCGCCGGCCACGATGGCGGCCACCGGTCCGGCCTCATCCGACCAGTGCCGGTACAGCGCCCCGCGGATGGCAATCTCCTCGAGGGTCGCGATCAGCGCCGCCAGCGCCGCCCAGGTCCAGAAGCCATCGAGCCCACGGGCGCTGAGCGATCCGGCCGTGAGTGGCGCCAGCAGCACGGCGCCGACCAGGAGGCCGGCCACCAGGGCATGGCCTCTTCCCCATCGTGCCTCCGACGATGACAGCCCCCGCTGAGACCAGCCGATCACCAGCAGGCAGCCGCCGAACACCAGGGCGCTGAGAAGGTCACCCAGCGGCAAGAGCGCGGCCCGGATGAGGGCAGCGCCCAGGACCAGTCCGGTAAGGCCCAGGGCCCGCCGCGGAGCGGCGAGTCCGACCCGGATCACCGCGGTAGCGGGATGAAGCCTGGCGACCCCGTCGCAAAGACCGGCGGGTAGACGGTCACGCTATGGCGGACGCCCTGCCACTGCCAGATGACACTGGCGGCCCGCGTGTTCTGCCCCATCGTCTCTGCTGAGCCGGAGAACTTGATGCCCGCCCCATTCGCGAGTGTCCCGTCGGGGAGGTCGAGGCTTCGGGCCGACGCCGCCATCGCCCCGGCACTGAGGTCGTGCGCGTGCGGCATCACATAATGGAAAAGCGCCCAGGCGGCGCCGAAGCCGGCCAGGGCCTCCTCCGTCGGCTCACTTCCGAACTCCCGGCGATAGGCGGCTGAAAAGCGGTCGTAGCTACTCTTGCCGGTTGCCGTCAGCGCGCCGGGGTTGAAGCCAGGGGGCGGCCGGTCGGAAGCGAAGACGCCGATCGCGTCGGCGCCGAGCATGGCGCCGAAGTCCGGGACGCACTGCGCCATCGTCGAGCCGATGAGGGCGTCGACGTGCAGGCCGCTCTTCAACATGGCGCGCCGGAAGTCGACGCCGTCGGCGATGTAGGAGGCCAGGACCAGGATGTTCGGCTGGGCGGCGCGAACCTGGGCGAGCACCGAGGTCCAGTCGGGCGTATGCGCGTCGTAGACGACGTTGGCCACCAGCTGGATCCCTTCGCGCTGCGCCTGTTGCTGGACCGCGTCGGCGACTGACGATGGATACCCGTCCAGGTTGTGGACGATCGCCATCGTCAACTGGCTGGGCGCCCGGCCGAGTCGCGGCGCCAGAACGTCGGCGGCGAAATGGGTCGACATGGTGCCGAGATTGGAGCCCGCCGCCCCCACTCTGAAGACCAGCGGATAGCCGCGACCGGTCAGCTGGTCAGCCACGGCGCCGGCTTCCCAGTACAGCAGACCGGCCGCCTGGGCGGCGTCGCTCACCGGCATCGAGAGGCTGCTCGAGTAGGCGCCCAGGATGGCATTGACCCCATGCGCCTTGAGGTCCGCGACACGGGCGGTGGCGTCGGACTCCGAAACCAGATCCCTGGTGATGAGCTCGATTGGGGCCCCGTCGATACCACCATCGGCATTGACCAGGTTGCGGGCGATCTGCACGCCGGCGTACTCCTGCTTCGCGAGAGGGGCCTGCGGGCCACTCAGGGGGAAGAGCGCGCCGATCTTGACACTGGCGGCGCCGCCACCGGACGGCGCGGTCGCGCACCCGGCGCAGGCAAAGACCACCCCGATGGCGGCGAGCTGCCGAAATCGCACCGGTGCCATTCTAGAGGCGCCCGCCGTCCGCTACGTGATCCATTCCTCGGACTGACGCCGCGGTTGCCAGCGTTTCACACGTTGACGAACGGCCCGATTGGACCAGCCCGCCCCCGCGAGGAGAAGAAGCGCCACCAGAATCAGGACCGCGATGGCGCGCGGGTCGGGTGGTCGCGGCGGCAGTGGAGCCACCCCCTCGGGGTCGTAGATAAGGACGCTGCCGAGGGACTCGATCCCATAGCCGCCGACGATCAACACTTTGCCGTTGCGCAAGCGCGTCGCGGTGTGCTGATACCGGTCCATGGTTGGGCCGGTAAGGGACCAGCGGTTATGCGCCGGGTCGTACAACTCGGGCCGTGATTGGCCAATCGTGCCCACGACCAGGACCATCCCGTTTCGCAGCGCGGTCCCAGTATCCGGTGCGTGGAACTCCTCCATATGGGCGATGGTCACCCACTGGTTGGTGCGAGGGTTGTAGAGCTCGGCGCTGGTGAGGGCGAGGTTCAGCGCGTTCGGCTCTTCTCCAAGGCCGCCGGCGACGAGAACATCGCCGTCGGCCAGCACGCTCGCGATAGGTCCGAATCGCGCAGCATCCATGGGAGCCGCGCTGATCCATCGGTCCTCGGTGGCGTCGTAGATTTCGGTCGACTTGAGCATCGTGCCGCTGTCATCCTGCCCTCCGGCAACGAGGACTCTGCCGTCCGGGAGTAGGGTGGCGATTTGGCCCAGGCGATGCGCCCCCATCGGCGGCGTCATGGACCATCGGTCCGCCGCCGGGTCGTAAATCTCAGCCCTGGTTAGTTGGCTCGGGAACAGCCCCCCATCCTGCGGCGTGACTGTCAGCCCGCCCACCACGAGCACCCGGCCGTCTGGCATGAGCGTAGCGGTGTGACGGGTACGGGACTCGATCATCGGTGCCGCGATGGACCAGGCATTGGCTGCCGGATCGTAGAGCTCTGTGCTCGCCAGAGATGGCGACGGAAACGGCATCACGAGTCCTCCGGCGACCAGCACTTTCCCGCTTGGCAACAGGGTGGCCGAGTGGCCGATGCGGGTCACGGCCATCGATCCGGCAGACGACCACCGGTCTCGCGCAGGGTCGTAGATCTCGGCGCTGGCGAGCACCTTGCCCCGGCCGTCCGTGCCGCCCGCGATCAGAACTTTCCCGCTGCTCAGGAGCGTCGCCGTGTGCCCCTCACGGCCGGTTGCCAGGCTCGCGGCCCTCGACCATAATCCCGTCCCTCCAGGAGCCCGAATCATCGAAGGTCCGCTGCCGGCATTGGCCGATGCCGTCGCCAGGATCAGGAAGGACGATGCGAGCAGCGCCAGCTGCATGTCAGCCCGATTATCTCGCCGCTCGGGCACTCGCCGGGTTCCCCAGCGCGACCAGCTCAGTGTGTACACACCCGAGGGGCTTCCCAGAGCGGACGGATCGTCTATTTGGTTGCGCTCGGACTGGCGACCGAATCAGGAGAGGGCGATCCGCTCCTGCGCTACCTCGGCTCTATCGAGGGTCCAGGGGACCGCAACCGTCGATAAAACGGTATACGGCGCTGACCGCGCTCGCTGACAGCGGCCTGCTGCGGCGTCCGCGAGGCGTTCGCTCCTCTTGCTGAGGCAAGCCCGATATCCGGTTAGCGGGTTTCCCGCCGCTCTTGTAGTCGCTTATAAAGGTCCACCGTTCCAGACCCTCCGGACCTCGCGAGAGGGGGTCACATGCGGAACATTTCGCACGATTCTCCGTCTAAGGGAGAGAGCCTGTGAATCCGCGAGTCACCGCTGCGCCCATCGCCGTGTTGGTCACGCTCGGATTGGCGTTGGGTAATTCCTCAGGCGGCCATGTACCGTCTCGGACCGCTGATCTTTCGTCGAGCGAGATCCTGTTCGCCGATAGCTTCGTTGCGGCGGTGGGCCACGAGCACAGCGGCAACCTAGTACTTTCGCCGGTGAATGCACTCGACGCGCTCGCGATGCTCCTCCCGGGTGCTCGCGGCGCGAGCGAGTCCCAGCTTCGCGCAGCCCTCCATACGACCGAGGCGCCGGAAACGTTGCTCGCCGCCAGCATTGCGGCGCAGGATCGCCTCAACGGAGGGGGTGTCGATCTCGCAGCGGCGCGTGCCGCCTGGCTTGAACAGACTTTCCCCGTACGACCGTCATACGCCGATACCCTCGCCCGGGCCGGGGCTCCCGCACAGGCCGTCGATTTCGCCGGCGCCCCCGAAGCAGCCCGCGAGGCGGTCAATTCCTGGGCCACGGCCCACACCCGTGGTCGAATTCACGACCTCCTTCCGGCCGGGAGCGTCGATCGCCATACCGCCCTCATCCTGGCCACGGCACTGGCACTGGACGCCCGCTGGGCGACGCCCTTCGACAAGACCCGCACCATGTCCGCGCCATTTCGCGGCGCCTCCGGCACGAGCGACGTCCTGACCATGTATGCGACGACGACCTTCCCGTATACGTCGGGGCCCGGCTACCAGGCGATCGAGCTTCCCTACGAAAACAGCCGGCTCTCGGCCGTGATCGTTCTCCCACGTGCCGGGGTCGATCCGCTGACACTGCTGCCGAAACTGCCCGCGATCAGCTCCGCGATGCAGTTGAAGCGGGTCGCACTGGCATTGCCTCGGGCGGAGCTGTCGACGGCACTGGATTTAAGGCCTGCGCTTGGATCCCTCGGCCTGGGTCAGCTGTTCACAAGAAGCGCCGATCTATCGGGTATCGGAGGTCGCCCAGGTGACCTGACATTGGCAACCGCGAGACAGCAAACATGGCTGACGATCGGCGAAGAGGGCACCCAGGCAGCCGCGGCCACAGCGCTCGTCGCGCAGGTGGTGAGCCTCACAACGGACACCTCCGCGATCCAAATGAAGGTCGACCGGCCGTTCCTCTTTGTCGTTCACGATCGCGACAACGGTGTCGCTCTCTTCGTGGCCCGCATCACCGACGTCGGCTGAGTTGCGGCTCTCGCGCGGACGGTCGCTCACCGGGATCGCTTGCGTCGTTGCCATCGCTTGTGCACGTCCATCAGGGTCTCGCCGCGATGGCGACTGCCCGGCCGCGGCCGGGTCGGCGGCAGGCGAGCTCCCCACCAGAGAAGCAGACCGATGCCAAGCGCGATCAAAACGACGGCGATGATCGGCCCGTCCAGTTAGACCTGCTCGATGCCCTTGGTCAGGATGGTGACGAAAGCGCCCAGCGCCGTGATGCCGACGAGGGCATAGAAGAAGGGCGCGATGATGTGGAACGGTAGTCCCAACGAGGCGGCCGCCGCCGCGGCGAACACCGTGAGGGCAATGCCCGCCGACGAGGCACGGCCCCAGGGCGTATGGCGCACGCGCAGCGTGCGCCGCCGGATAAGCAGGAAGGCGATGCCACCGGCGATCGGGAAGGCATAGCGAAGCGTGACGAGGGCCGCGAGCCACTGTGGCAGGATGCCGATGACCGCCAGCGAAATCGAGGCGACACTGAAGAAGACACCATCGACGATCGGATCGTAGAGCCGGCCCCAGCGGGTGGACGCATGGCCTCGGCGCGCCAGCCAGCCGTCGAGCAAGTCGGTGACGGCCGCCAGGCCGAAAACGAGGACGAGTGGGAGATACACGCCACCGTCCGCCCAGTGCGCGCCCCATGCGACCCAGACCGCCGCCAGCGCGCGCAGCTCGGTGAGGCGGTTGGGCCAGCCGAGCGAGTGTTGAAGCTCGCCCGACTCGAGGTTGACCATCAGCCCCAGGTGGAGGGCCAGGTCGAAGCTCAGGATGCCCCACCAGAGCAGGCTGGTCGCGAGGAACCAGCTCGCCTCGTTGACGCCGGCAAAGCGGAGGGCGACGGCGGCCGCGATCACGATCGCAACGCCCACCAGGACGGTGAAGCGCAGCCACGACCCCCGCAACTCCTCGTTCAGGTGAAAGATCTGCATCGATCGGATCCAGGATGCCCGCCAGAACTCCGCCCAGGCGTGGCGGCTGTACCCACCTTCCTTCAGCTGATGGAGGAGGCCGATGACGAAGATGTTGGGCGGGAGATCGGGCTCGTCCTTCGGACCCGATGTCTCCGTCGGCCGGCGGACCACCCTTTGAGTAAAGTCGCTTTCGCCCGAGGCGTCAAGGACCGTGTGGGCGGGGCGTCAATGGACGATCGGCGGCGACGGGATTGGAAACGGGCTGGTCGACGGCAGGACGCCGGGAAGGCCCGAGCCGGCCCCAGCGGTCGGCGCGGGCAAGACGCTCACCGGCGCTGGGGAACCACACGGGGCGGCCGGCGGCGCCGCCGGATCGGGGATGGTTACGAGGTCCTGGATCGCCAGGTCCGGCGACACGTCAGGCGGCGCCGGCTGACCGGTCAACTTGCACAGCGTCAGCGAGACGACCTCAGCTGGACGAGTCCAGTCGGCGGGCTTCTTTGATGGGTAGTAGGCCTTCATGAACTGGCGCCAGGACGATGCCGGCCCGATCTCACCCCAGAGCCCGTTCATCGACTCGTTGTGCGGCGTCGGCTGGGTCACCGTCCGCCCCATCCAGGAGGCGACGGCGACATCCGTCGTATAGCCGATATACCAGGCATCCTTGAAGTCGGTGGTGGTGCCGGACTTGGCGGCGACCGGGAAGCCGAGGGACTGGTGCACGGCGCCTTTGAGGATGTCGGTCAGCTGATACGCCGCCGACGCCGGCAGCACGCGGTCGCCGGCATCGACCTGCGGCGGATTCGACTCCAGCAGCGTGCCGGCGGCATCGCGCACCTCGAGCACATCCATCGGTCGCACCCGATGGCCACCGTTGGCGAAGGCGCTGTAAGCGGAGAGATGATCGATCATCCGCAGCTCACTGGCGCCCAGCGTTGTCGGCAGGCTGGGATCGAGCGGAGTGCTGATCCCGAGGTTCCGGGCCGTGGTGAAGACCTTCTGCATGCCGACATCCTTGAAGAGGTGCACCGACGAGATGTTTCGTGACTGCTGCAGGGACTGACGCAGCGTGATGGTGCCCAGCTCTTTCAAATCCCAGTCATGCACCGGGTACCCCGGGAACGCATGCGCCCCGTTGCTGTCATCGAGCGGCGACGCCGGTGTCCAACCGTTCATCAGCGCCGTGATGTAGGTGTAGGGCTTGAACGATGACCCGGGCTGGCGCGGTGAGACGGTGTAGTTCACCTGGCCGCCGATGTCGGCGTTGGAGTAATCGGCGCTACCGACCATCGCCAGCACCTCGCCGGTGTGCGGGTTCATCACCAGCATGGCACCGTTGTTGACCCGGTTGCTCTTGGTGAAGCGCGCCACCCCGTCGTGGACGGCCTGCTGGGCCAGCGCCTGCGTCCTGGGATCGAGCGTCGTTACGATCTTCAACCCGCCCCGCAGAAGATAGCCGGGATCGTAGCGCTGCTCGAGCTCGCTCCAGACGTAGTCGACGAAGTGGGGCGCGAGCGAGGTCCGATGCCCGGCGGCGGACTTTTGGGCCGCCAGCAGGATCGGCCTGAGATCCACGGCGTAGGCCTTGTCGGCGGCGGCCGCGCTGACGTACGAGTCGCGCACCATGGCATCCAACACGTCGCGCTGCCGGGCGCGAGCATGAACAAAGCCTTCGGTCAGGAAGGGATTCAAGTAGCTGGGGCGCTGCGGCAAGCCGGCCAGAAAGCTGGCCTCCGCCAGGTCGAGCCGGCGAGCCGACGTCCCGAAGTAGGTTTGCGAGGCGGCTTCGACCCCGAAGGACTGATTGCCGTAGAAGATGGTGTTGAGGTACATCTCGAGGATCTGGTCTTTGGTGTACTGGCGCTCGAGCTCAACCGAGAGCACCAGTTCGCGGGCCTTGCGATCGAGACTGCGGCTCGACGCATTGGGACCCAGCAGGTAGTTCTTGACGAGCTGCTGCGTGATGGTGCTGCCGCCCTGGGCGGCGCGCTGATGCATCAGGTCGTAGACGCCCGCCGCCAGCATCCGGACCGGGTTGACGGCCCCATGGTTGTAAAAGTCCTTGTCTTCGATGGAGATGGTGGCGTGCCGCAGGTCCCAGGCAACCTCGGTGAGCGGGACCACGGTCCGCCGTTGCTGGTAGCGCTCTTCGAGGAGCGTCGTGCCATCGCGGGCGTAGATCCGCGTCGTCTGCGGCAGGTTCTGCGCACTCAAATGGTCCAGGCTCGGCAGCTCGCCGGCGTAGGTGTAGAGCAGGGTTCCGCTGCCGATCAGCATGGCGAGCAGGCCCGCCCCCGTGAGCAGCAGGATGCGGGGGAGCCACCGCGGGCCGGTCCTCTGGCCGCTCGACGCCGGACGCGGCGCCGCGCTTGCGGGGAAATGGCGCCGTGACCCACGTCGACGGCGCTGGGGGGGAGGATTACCCATTGGGCGCCGGGTAAACGACGACATCGGCCGGAAGGTTACCGCACCGGCGCGCCTTCACCCTCAGTGAAGAATTGCGGACCTCCCGTAGCTGGCCGCGGTATAGAGCGGTCCCAGGAAGAGGCCCAGGAAGACGATCCCCGCGGCCGAGAGCGCCACGGTGGCGCGGATCGACAGGCCCAGACGCACGGGGGCCACCTCGAACACCGGCGGATCGACGAAGACGATCCGAAGGATGCGGACGTAGCCGAGCGCCGCCAGGACGATATTGAGGGCACCCACCACCGCCAGCCAGGCAAAGCCGCCATCGACCGCGGCCTGGAGCACGAGCAGCTTGCCGAAGAAGCCAGCGACCGGCGGGAGCCCGGCCAGCGAGATCACCGCCAGCCCGAGGGCGACGGCCAGCCCCGGCGTCGTGCGCGACATGGCGGCGAGGTCGCGGATCGCATCGCTGTGCACCGCGCGCGCGTAGGCGATGATCGTCGCGAACGCGCAAATGCTGGTCAGCGCCAGAGTCGTTAGAAAGATCAGCAAGGCCCCGATGCCCGCTCGCTTGAGATCCGTGAACGCCACCAGCGCATAGCCAGCCTGGGCGATACCCGAATAGACGAGCAGGCGGCGAACGCTCGATTGCGTGATCGCCAGCAGGTTGCCGGCGGACATCGCCAGCGCCGCCACGACCGCGATCACCGCCGCGTACGGGACATGGCTGCCGGCGAAGGTCGATACCGCGATCCGACCGAAGACGGCAATGGCGGCCACGACCCCCACGGAGAGGGCGAACATCGTGACCCGCGGCGAGACGCCGGTCTCGAACCCGCGCGTCCACCAGCGCACCGGGAGCAGTCCCATGCGAACGGAGAATCCTGCCAGGAGCAGGCAGACCGCCAGCAGCAGGGCCGGTTGGGTCCCACGCAGGGCGGCCAGCGCCTGGCCGGCCGCCGGCAAGCGGGTCTCACCGCTCAGGCCAAAGATGACCGCCAGGCCATAGAGCAGGATCGCGGAGCTGGCCGCCCCCAGCACCAGGTAGCCGAGCCCGGCGCCGATGCCGCCAGCGCCACGACGCGTAAGCCCCGTCAACACATAAAGGTTGCTGGCGAGCAGCTCGAGGGCAAGGAACAGGCTGACCATCTCGCCGGCCGAGACGGCAAGCATCGCGCCCAGCGTCGCCAGCAGGAAGAACCCGGGCTCGGCGGCAACGGGCGACTCGCCCGGGAGGCTGTCGGCACGGCTGGCCAACAGGCAGAGCGCCGCGGCACCCAGCACCACGACCTGAGCAAAGATGGCGAAGCCATCGAGGAGGAAGGCGCCGTCGAGGATGGTGATGGTCTGCTTGAACTGGGTGGCCAGCGCCAGGAACGCCAGGACCAGGCCGACCAGCGCCACGGGCGTCGTCGACGCGCGGGGCATGAAGCGTGCCATAACGAACACCACGATGGCTCCGGCGAGCAGCCAGAGCTCCGGCGAGAAGGCGAGCAGGTTGCCGAAGGTCCTCATCCGCTGCCTCGAGACAGCAGGCTGAGGACCGAGAAGTTGATGCTGTCCATCAGGATGGCGGGCAGCACCCCCAGCAAGACGATGAAGGTGGTCAGGGCCGCCGCGTTGAACAGCTCCAGCGTCCCCAGGTCGCGGAGTCGCCCGGGGCGCTCCGGCGTGGCGCCGAAAAAGATCCGTTGGACGGTGAGGATCATCACGCCGGCCAGCACCAGGATCCCGAGCACCGCGACCCAGGTCGCGATCCGCTGGCTGGGATAGGCGCCGACCACGATCATGAATTGACCGATGAAGCTGGCCAGGCCGGGGAAGCCGATGGCGGCCAGCGCCGCGAGGATCCAGAACAGCGCCCCACGCCCCATGTGGGCGGCCATTCCGCCCATCGCCCGGATCGAGGTGGTGCCGGCACGCTCTACGATGGCGGCCGCCATCAGTACCAGCAGCGCCGCGGTGAGCCCGTCGGCGACCATCAGTAGCACCGCGCCGTTGATCGCAACCGGCGCGGCCGACGCCGCCGCGAGCAGCACCAACCCCATGTGACTCATGACCACGTAGCCGACCAGTCGACGCAGGTCGTCCTGCGCGAGTGCCGCGATCGCGCTCCACAGCACGGTCACGATCGCGATCACAACGACCGCGCCGCTGATCCTGTGGAAGGCGTCCTGGAATTCACCGAGGTTGACGCGGATGATGCCGTAGCCGCCGAGCTTCACCAGTATGCCGCCCAGGATCAACGCGGTCGGCGCGGATGCCTCCCCCTGCGCATCGATGAACCAGGTGTGAAAGGGAAACGCCGGCAGGCGGACGGCGAAGGCAATGAAGAACAGCCAGCTGATCAAGGTCGCCGTGGCCGCCGGCACAGCGAGGTCGTGCAGCGTCGAGATGTCGAAGGTTCGAACCGGCGCCTTGAAATAGAGGATGAGGATCGCCAGCAGGAGCAAGGCACTCGCCGCCAGGTCGACCGCCAGGAACTTCCAGGCCGCGGAGAGTCGGCGTGGGCCGCCGAAGCGGGCGATCAGCAGGAACATAGGGACGGCTTGCAGCTGCCAGAAGAGAAAGAAGAGCAGGTAGTCGAGGGAGGCGAAGACACCATTGACGCCGGTCTCCAGCAGCAGGAGCAGGGTGAAGTATTCCTTCGCCTGCTCGCGCAGCCGGCTCGATGCGAGCACCGCGACCACGAAGAGGATGGAGCTGAGCAGCAGGAGCGGCATGCTGACCCCGTCGACGCCGAGGTGGTAACTGGAGCCGACGCCACGCAGCCAGCTGCGCGTTTCCTCGTAGGCAAAGGTGCCGCTCTGGTCGCGGAAGCCGTACCACATGAAGACGCCGAAGGCGAGCACGAGCGCGGCCGTGCCGATGGCGAAGGAACGGGCTCGCTCGCGCTGAACCTCGGTGCGAGTCGGAAAGAAGAGCAGGCCGATGGCGCCGAGCGCCGGGACCCAGATCATGGCGCTGAGGAGCAGTGTTGGCAGCGTAATTGGGGTCGCGGTGGTGGTAGGGATCGCCTCCAGCAGCGTCATCCGGTTTTCCCGATGATCCCGCCGGCGAGCACGATCGCAAGCGTGCCCAGCACGACGACGCCGGCGAAGAAGCCGATCAGCAACGGACGAATGCGGAATTCTCCCAACCATCGCCGCGGCTGGCCCGCGAACTCGATGCTGTCGCCGACCAGGTCCAGCCCGCCATCGACGACGCGCGTCTCGACCCACGCGGCGGCCCGGCTCACCGGCAGTACGATGCCGACCGCCGCCAGCCGGTAGGCCCGATCGATGAAGAACCCCTCCCCCATCGCCTGGCGGACGGGTTGCAAGGCGGCCGGTACCGGCACTCGGCGCGCGTACACGACAAACGCAACCACCGCGCCCAGTACGGCGCTGGCGGCAATCACGCCGGCCGCCACGAAGTGCGAGTTGGGCAGCGACACGCCAGGAAACGTGACAAAGGCGATCGGATCGGTGCGGCCGCGGAAGCCGCGGATTCCCGAAATCAGGGAGGCGATCGCCAGCACCGCCATCGTGAAGGCGATGCGGCCGCCCGCGTCGCGGATCCGGTCGGGCTCGAAACGGCGCCGCCGGGCGGTCTCGCCGGTGAAAACGAGGGCAAAGATCCGAACCAGCGCCATCGCGCCAAGGAAGGTTACCGCGGTGATCACCGCGATCGCGAGTGGGCTGCCCAGCTCGAGCGCCTTGGAAAGGATCGTGTCCTTGCTCCAGAAGGTGCTGAACGGAGGAATGCCGGCGCCGGCCGCGACCGCGATCAGCATCAGGACCCCCGTGAAGCGCATGCGTTGCCACAACCCGCCCATCTCAGGCAGCCGCTCGGTGCGGAGCTCGCGAATGATGACCCCGGCGGCGAGGAAGAGCAGTGCTTTGGGCCACGCATGGGTGAAGAGTTCGAACACGCTCGCGCCGTAGGCACCGATGCCGAGCGCCAGCACCATCAAGCCGAGCTCGCTCATCGTGGTGTAGGCAATCGCGCGCTTGAGGTTCTCCTGGAAGAGCGCCCACAGTACGCCCAGCACGGCCGTCAGCCCGCCGGCGATGGCGAGCAGGGCGAGGCCCCGAGGACTGGCATAGAACAGCCCGTAGGCACGCGCAATCAGGTACACGCCGCAGACGGCGCTTCCTGCCGAATGGATCAGCGCGGCCGCCGGCGCCGGGGCCTGGGCGCTGCCAACCAGCCACAGGTGCAGGGGGAACTGCGCCGATTTCGCGGCCGCCGCGATGAAGACCAGGATCGCCATGATGAAGAGCCCATTGGCGCTCACCCTGCCGCCGGTGTAGTGCCCCGAGAGCGCCTGGAAGTTCAGCTCGTTGAACCGGAAGTAGATATAAGCGACGGCGGCCAGCAGCGCGATGTCGCCGAGGGCCGAGATGATGAACGCGCGCGACGCGGCCGCGACCGCTTCCTCACGCTGCCACCAGTGGCCGATCATCAGGTAGGTCGACAGCGTGACCAGCCCGAAGAAGAGCAGCATCTCGAAGTAGTTGGTCGAGAATGTCACCCCGAGCATCGCGAAGGTGGCGAAGAGCAGGACGCCGAAGAAGCGCACCACGCCGTCCTCGCGGCGCATGAAGGCGAGCGCGTAGATCTGGACCAGCAGGCTGATCAGGGCGACGGCGAACGACAGCTCGGCCGCGAGCGGATCCGATAACACGCCCCACTGCAGCGTGAACTCCGCGGCGCCGCCCGACTGCCCGGTGAAGAACTGGAGGAAGGTTGCCGGCCGTTCGAGATGCAGCGGGTGGGCGACCTCGATCGCGACCACAAGAAACGTACAAACAGCGGCGGCCAGCGTGAAGATCACGGCGATCCAGGCGCTCACGCGACGCGAGTCGATCGTGAAGGCAAGCACGATCAGCAGCGCGATCAGCGGCAGAAGCAGCGCGAAGAGCGCCAGCAACGTCGGGCTCCAGGTGTCGAGCGGCCCCTTGGGCGCCGCGGCGAGCAGGGCGAGCGTCACGCTGCTGCCGGCCTAGCCGCGGTCCGCGTCAAGGGCGAAACTGCGGTGCTCGCGGTAGATCAGGGCCGACATGGCGAGGCCGACAGCCAGCTCCGCGGCCGCGACCGCGCCGGCGAAGAGGGCCATCGACGCGCCCGCGGTGGCGCGTTCCGCGCCCAGCCCGAAGCGGGCAACGGCGACGAATACGAGGGCAGCGGCGATGAACATGAACTGGGTCCCCAGCAGCATGACCACGGCGCTCCGCCTGGTGACCACGCCCAAGATGCCGACCGCGAACAAGGCCGCCGAGGCAACCAGCAGCAGGTTGAGCCCGGCACTCACCGGCGCGCCCCTCGGGCCGTCGTTGACCCTCCCCCTCTGGGGGAGCGGAGGGTGGGGGCGGCCAGCAGCAACCCGGTGCCGATCGCGGCCGATCCGAGGATGAGGGCCAGGACCGCGAAGGCGACAGGATAGTCGTTGATCAACGTGCTGCCAAGACTCAGCGGTAGGGCGCAACAGGCGCGCACCGGCCATGCGGTGACGCCAAGCACCACCGCAAGCAGCGCGAACATCACCGCCGAAACGGCCGCGCCGATGACCCACTCGGGGCTGAGCCGGCCCACGCTCGACGGCGTCAGTCCGGTGGTGGCCCTAAGCAGGCCGATCAGGAGGGCGGCGCTGACGGTCGTGAACACCAGCAGTTGCACCGCAACCAGCAGGAATGGCGCGATCGCGAGGTAGAGCAGTGCCACCAGTACCATGCTGGCGACGAAGGCGCCGATCCCATAGAGCGTATTGCGGAGCAGCACGCTGGCGAGCGCGCTGCCGATCAGAAGGATGAGCACGAGATAGACGAAGAAAACGAGCGGCGCCGAGGTGATGGGCTGCGGCACCGCGCCGATCAAGGGCACGGCGTCAGATTCTATCTGGCCGTGCCAGAGTCAGTATTCGACCTCGCCTTCGCCAGGCGCCCAGTACGTCTCTTCCTTGATCGATGCATGCTCGAAGCCGCACCGCCGCATGATGTCGCGCACGTTGACGATCATCCCGGGATTGCCGCAGAGGTAGACGGTCGTGTCCCTGGGTGTCAGCTCGAGGCTGTCGGCGTACTTGCGTACCAGGTCGTCCACCCTCCCCCGTTCCCCGGTCCATTCCGGATCTTCCCAGTGCCGGCTGATGGTCGGGATGTAGGTCAGCCACGGGTACTCGCTGGCCGCCTTGTACAGCTCCTTGTCGTAACCAAACTCATTCGACTTGGACACCCCCTGGAGGATCACCAGCCGAAACGGCTGCGCCAGGCGCCCTTCCTTCAAGTCCAGCGCCAGCGTGCGGACCATGCTGATGTACGGCGCGATCCCGGTCACCGTCGAGACCAGGAAATGCTGGCTGTGCCCCGACTTGACATCGACATTGAAGATTCCCTTCGCCTTCTTGCGCATGAAGACCTGGTCACCCACCTGGAGCTCGTACAGCTTGGGTGAGAGCGCGCCTTCCGGCACTTTCTCGATGAAGAATTCGAGCTCGGGCTCGTATGGGCTCGAGACGATCGAGAAGGCCCGCTCCAGGACCTTCTCGCTCTGGTCAACGCCGAATGCCACGTACTGGCCCGCCTTGAAGGCCAGTTCCTCGGGCGGCTTCATCCAGACCGACCACAGCGTGGGCGAGTAGTCCTGGCGGCGGGTGATCCGCGCCTGCATGTACTTGTCGGACGTGTCGGAAGCCATGGCCCCTAATCCTATTCGGCGCTGGGCTGCGAGACGGGCGGGCCGAAGATCAAGTCCAGCGCCACGCCGAAGACCGCCAGCACGATCCCGCCGCCCAGAAACGTGAAGGTCGCGCCGCCCGACAGGTAGCCGCGTCCCCACAAGACCCCCACCAGAAAGAAGAACCCGCCTAGGACCGCCAACCAGTAGGCGGGGTGCCCCCGCCAGGCGAGCTGGGCAGCAAGGACGCCACCAAGGCAGGTGAGATACACCAGGCCGATCAAGGAGAAGGTCAGCAGAAAGGGATGTTGCGCCTGTGCGTCGAGGAGCGTCACACGTCGCTGGCGGCAATCGGTCCGCCGCCGATCACACGGTCGCCGTCGTAGAAGACGGCGGCCTGACCGGGCGCGAGAGCCCGCTGCGGTGCATCGAACTCGATGCGCGCCTGGTCGCCGACGGGGGTGACAACCGCCGTGGCCAGCGGCGCGTGAGAGCGGACCTTGACGCTCGCGGCAAAGGCGCCCGCCGGGACGTGGTCCGCGACGTAGCGCACGTCTTCCAGACGGCAGCTCGACCGCATCAGCTGGTCCCGGCCGCCGACGCGGACCGTGTTGGTGGCTGGATCGATCCCGCTGACGTACGTCGGTTGGGCACTCGGCCCGCCGGCGGCCAGCCGCAGCCCCGAGCGCTGTCCGACGGTGTACATCGCGATGCCGTCGTGTTCGCCGACGATCGCGCCGCTGTCGTCGATGATCGGCCCGGGCCGAACCTGCTCACGAAAGCGTTCCTTCAGCAAGCTCCGGTAGCTGCCATCGGCCACGAAGCAGATCTCCTGGCTCTCCGGCTTGGTGGCCGTGACCAGGCCCCGGGCTGACGCCTTCTCCCGCACCTGGGCTTTGGTGAAGTCGCCGATCGGAAAGGCAAGCACACGCAGCTCCTGCTGACCAAGCTGGTAGAGCACGTAGGACTGGTCCTTGCGGTCGTCGCGGGCCGTGTGGAGCGTGTAGCCGGAGGGTCCCGCGGAGATCCGAGCGTAGTGTCCGGTCGCCAGCACGTCAGCCCCGAGCGCCAGGGCCTTCTTGAGCAGAAGACCGAATTTGATCGTCTCGTTGCAGCGGATGCATGGGTTCGGTGTGCGCCCCTCGAGGTAAGACTTCGTGAAGGGATCGATCACGGCCGCCCGGAAATCGTCCTCGAAGTTCAGCACGTAGTACGGGATGCCAAGCCGGTTGGCGACCCGCCGCGCATCTTCGACGGCGTCCAGGGAGCAGCAACCGTGATGCTTATCAAAATCCCTGGCGGCCATCTCTTTGGGCCACAGCTGGAGGGTGAGGCCGAAGACCTCGTGGCCCTCGTCGCGCATCATCGCGGCGGCGACCGACGAGTCGACGCCGCCACTCATGGCGACGGCGACTCTCACTGCGGCTCCAGCAGCTGGACCCCAATGCCGCGACTGCGGCAGTACTCGAGCGCGCGGTCCACCTCGCCTTTCGCCCCGTCCATGTCGAGCTCGACCCAGCCGCTACCCTCCGCCACGTCGGCGCGCCGGATGTTGGTCACGACTTTGAAGTCCTTGCCGAGCCGGTAGATGATCGGGTCGTTCAGCGTGTCGCCGCGGAACGTCAGGCGCACTGTCGTCCGCGCCATGGAGTCAGCCTCCGGCGACCGCAGGCACGATGGAGAGGTCGTCGCTGTCCTTGAGCGGCGTTTTCAGCCCCGACCCGAAGCGAATGTCCTCATCGTTCCGGTAGATGTTGATGAACTGGCGGAGCTCTCCCTTGTCGTCGTAGAGGCGCTCCTTGAAACCCGGGAATTTCTGGTTCAGTTCGTCCAGCGCCTGCGACACGTCGCCGGCATCGACCTCGACGATGGCCGCGCCGCGAGTCAGCTGACGAAGCGCGCCGGGCACGCGAATCTTGACCGCCATGTGGTGGTCATTATAAGTAGGTAAGGCGCCCTGGCCCTTGAACTCTCTCCGACGGGTGAGCCCGCCCATTACCCTCCCCCGCTTGCGGGGGAGGGCAGGGTGGGGGCTTTGACTACGCCGCGCGAACCACTTGGTCGGTCTTGCCTCGCTGCGCCACGATGTAGTAGATCGCTCCGACGACCACGATGACGATGATGGTCGTCTCGAAGATTGGGACGTTGCCCAGGAAGCCTCCCAGATTCTGCAGATTGGGCAGGGCATTAAGGCTGGGATTGCTGGCTGGCCGGGGCCAGAGGAAGTTGATCAGCATGCTGCCGCCCCAGACCAGGCCAAGAACATTGATGATCGTGCCCCAGCTGCCCAGCTTGAACGGGGCACGCTCGGTGGGCCAGCCCTTGGTCCGCGCGATCAGGATCGCGATGTTGCCAAGCAAGTAAGAGAAGTAGATCATCCCGGTTGCCGCGATAGCCACGAGTCCGGCACCTGAGTAGTAGAGGTACGGTACCGCGGAAAGCGCTCCGACGACGACGCACGTCCATACCGGTGTGTGGAGGCGCGGGCTCACCCGATTGTAGAGGCGTGCAAACGGCAGTTTGCCATCCCGAGCCATTCCAAAGGCCAGCCGGATGGTCGAGGTCTGGATCGCCAGGCAGCAGACGTAGATCGCAAGGAAAACGACGACGAGATAGAGTTCGCCGGCCCAGCCCGGCAGGTTCGAGGTGATGATGTCGACCGGTGGCGCCACCTTCGCGGCGGCCGTGTTGGCCACGTATTTATCGACGTCGCCAGGGATCGCGATGATCGTCGAGTAGAGGAAGATCGCGCCGATGATGAAGGCCCCGATCACTGCGGCGAGGACCGCCCGGGGAGCCTCACGGCGTGGGTTCTTGGTCTCTTCGGCGAGGGTACTCGCCGTGTCGAAGCCGTAGATGACGAAGAGCGACATGAACATCGCCGCCAGGAAGGTTCCGGTCTGATTTCCAAAGCCGGAACCGAGCGCGTTGGTGTTGAAGACCACGCCGGCGGACTGGTGATGGGTGAAGATCAGGAGCACGAGCGCGAACACCACCATGCCGAGGATCTCAAACACCACACCGGTATTGTTGACAATCGCCACCAACCTGACGCCGTAGATATTGAGGACGGTCGTGCTGATCAGGATCAGGGCCGCGATGATGACCTGCGATTGTGCTGTGTTCGGGATGTTCAACCCAAAGTAATTCAGGAGTGGGATGAGCACGATCGGGATGGTCACGTCGACCGCCGTCACCGTAAGGACCCCAGCAAAGAGGTAGACCCAGCCAGTGATCCACGAGTACGCACGGTTGGACAGGTACTTCGTCCACTGGTAGACGGAGCCGGCGACGGGAAAGTGCGAGCTCACCTCAGCAAAGTTGAGGGCGATGATGAATTGACCGAGCGCGACGAGCGGCCAGCTCCAGAAGAAAAACGGGCCTCCTATGCCAAGGCCGAGCGCGTATAGCGTGAAGATCCCGGTGCTCGGCGAGATGTACGAAAAGGCAACGGCAAAGCTCGAGTAGAAACCCAGAATTCGCTTGAGCTCTTGCTTGTATCCGAATCCGGCGAGGTCGCGGGTGTCGGCGGCCTCCTGGCTGCCAGCAGCCGGTTCCGGGGTGGCCTGCGGCGGGCGCGTCATAACATCGTCGGGCATAGACGGGTCCCCTCCTCTCCCTTAGGTTTCGACCAAACGTAGCAGGCGCTCAGCCGTTCGTCAATCAGAATCTCCATCCCCCTTCCGGCGACGGGGTTAGGGGTAACTCCCTCTCCCTCGTGGGGCGGGTCGGGGTGGGGGTGATCCCGGCCGGCGGGTCTGACTGCCGGCTGTCTACGAGAGGAACTCGGAAACCAGCCGCTGAAAGTGGTAGACCCCGTTCTCGCGTCTCGCGTTGAATCGTCCGCGATCATATGACCGCGACTTGAGCCCGCGCTGGACGTGCTCGCAGAGCGCGATATCCTCCTGCTGGATCTCGTCAGAAAAGGCGATCGTCTGCTGCATCGACTCCCACCCGGGCCCGGTTCCCGGTTGGGCAAAAAACCACTCGAAGACGGTGAGCGTCTTGTCGACGCCGAGGGGGAGGATCAGGTTGGAGCTCATGTTGTCCTGGTAGATATTGAACATGGTGTTGGGAAAGACCCAGTAGTAGAGCGCGCTCTCCTCGCTCCCGGGCTGCCGGATGTAGCGCCGGTCGCGGCCGGGCTCCTCGCCCGGCTTCAGCTCGCGGATGGGGGCGTGCTGCTTCGAGTAGTAGCGGAAGGTCTCGACCCGGTAGGCGTCGTAGTCGAGCTCTTTGAACAGACCCGGGTGGGCAATCGGCAAGTGATAACCCTCGAGGTAGTTGTCGACGTAGACCTTCCAGTTGCATTCGATGACATAGTCACGCCGCTCGACCAGCTGCATCCGCTCAACCTCATAGCCGGCAGCCGCCACCTCCTGAGGGATGCGGCCCAGCACCTCCGCGAGCGGCGGCGCCCGGTCATCGAGGTTGGCGAAGATGAAGGGGCCCCAACGCTCGACCCTGATGGGCACGAGCCCGAAGTCTGCCTTGTCGAAGTTCTCGGTGCCGTCCATCTCGCGGGCCACCTGCAGCCGGCCGTCCAGCCCATAGGTCCAGCCGTGGTAGGGGCACTGCAGGCTGCGCCGGTTGCCCTTCGCCAGCACCACCTGGGCGGCGCGGTGGCGACAGACGTTGTAGAAGCCGCGCAGCGCCCCGTCGAGGCCATGCGTGATCAGGACTGGCTCGTCCAGGATGGTGGCCGGCTTGAGGTCACCGACCCGGGCCAGTTCGTCGGCCCGCGCGACCAACTGCCAGGTGCGGGCGAAGATGCGATCGCGCTCCTGCGCAAAGACACCCTCGTCCAGGTAGGCGCTGGCCGGTAACGTGGAAGCGCGGGCGAGATCCTCGCCCGCGCTCACCGTTCCGCGTTGCATTATCGAGGCACGACGAAGTCTACGATCGGTGCACCCCCACCATTTCGGGAGTAACCGGCGCTGCCTCGCCAGGCAGAACCTCAAACACGGCGTGCCCTTTGCCGATGAAGTAAAAGACGACCCCGACCGCGATGACGATCCCCATCGTCACCAGCACGGTGATTTCAAACGGCGCCCGGTCAACGCCCCCGGCCTGGCCGGTGACGGTCGACGTCAACAGCCCGGGCCATAGCGAGAACACGGTTGCGGCCAGGGCGTAGAGCCACGTGATCACCCCGACGATCCAGACACCGACCATCCCGCCGGGGACTCGGTACGAGCGCGCCGCGTTGGGGAACTTATAACGGAGCACGATCAGCGCCGGGAAGATGAACAGGTAGGAGAAAGTCGTGGTCGAGATGGCGATGCTCAGAACCACGCTGAACAGCAAGGCAAGATTGCCACCGGAGTACACGTGGTTGACGATGACCACTGCCAGCAAGAAGACCGTCGCCAGGATTCCGGATGTGACATTGACCGGCACCGGAGTCCCGAACCGCTTCGAAAACCGGCCGAGGCCCTTCGGCCCGGAGCCAGCCAGTGCTCCGATCGCCATCATGCGATCCGCACCCATCAGCCACACGGTTCCGCTGGTCAGCAGCGAGAACACGATGGCCAAGCCGACGAAGAAGTTCAAGATATTGGCTCCTGTTCCACCCAGGACGTTGCTGACGACCGTCTGGTAGGCGGCGACGAAGCTGCCGACGTTGGTCAGATCCTTGGCCGAAACCACCAGCAGGACGCCGATGATCGGCACGGCGTAGGCGGCCGCACTGATGAGCCCGGAGAACACCACCATTCGGGGCACGTCCTTCTGTGGGTTTTCCATCTCCTCACTGGCGTTGGTCGAGAGCTCAAATCCAACCCAGGCAAAGACCAGGACGCCGATCACGGAGATAAACACGCCACTGGTCGGCTGCCAGCCGCCGAGGCTACCCTGAGCTTTCCCGGCGATCAAGGTGGCGATAACGAGGATCGCGAAAAGGCCTAGCAGCGAAAGCCGCACGATGCTTCCGAGGTTCGGGACCCACTTCATGTAGCGAAGCGACAGGATGTTCCACGTCACCGCGATCCAGATAAACAGAGCTCCCGCGACGAACTCGAGCCATCCAGTCTTGGCGACGCCGCCAAAGGGCGCACCCCAGAAGATATCGATGGCGGCAATCGCCGTCACGGCCAGCGTTCCGCCAAGCCAGACCGGGTTGCTGATCCAATACATCACGGCCGTGACCGCGCCGGCCAGGTGACCGAAGGCGAGTCGAACCCATTCATAGGCGGCGCCCTCAACCGGGAAAGCGGTTCCGAGCTCCGCCGTCAACAGCCCGTACGGGATGAGGAACGTGATCGCCGAGACTACGAGCCAGAAGATCGCCTGAGCGCCCTGAGATGAAACCGCGCCGAGCGTGTCGAGTGCGACGATCGCCGACACCGTAAAAAAGATGAGATCCCAACGAAACAACGACTTACGCAGCTTGCGTTTTTCCGCGAGCAGTTCTGCCGCAGCTGTTGCTTGCGCCAACTTACCCTCCTTGAACGTGTTTGGCCCTTGGCCGGGCCTGAGGCGAAATTTGAACCTGCCGTGAACGGTTGTCAAGGGCAAAGTGGTCGATTTGGCGCCCCGTATACTCCCCGGCGTGCCGGTGGAATACGACGCGATCATCGTTGGGGGTGGCCACAATGGGCTGGCCACGGCGGCCTACCTCGGCCGCGCGGGCCTGAAAACGCTCGTCCTGGAGCGCCGGGACGTCCTCGGCGGCGCCGCCGTCAGCGAGCATCCCTGGCCTGGTTACACCGTCTCGACGCTTTCCTACGTCCTTTCCCTGATGCCGCCGGAGGTGATCCAGGAGCTCGAGCTCCGTCGACATGGCCTGACGCTCTACCCGCTCGCCGCCGACTACTACGTCCCCTTCCCGGATGGCTCGCACCTGCTGCTGACGAAGGATGCCGCCCAGGCCAAGGCCGAGATCGGTAAATTCTCGAAAAAGGACGCGCAGGTCTGGCCCGCCTTCAGCGAGTACCTGGCAAAGATCGCCCGCCTGGTTCGTCCGCTGCTGTTGATGACGCCACCCACAGTCGGCGCCAAGTCCCCGCAGGACCTACTGGAGCTGGCTCAATTCGCCTGGAAGCTCAAAGGCCTGGACGTCAAGACCACCGGCGACTTTGTCAAAGTGATGACGCTGTCGGTGGCCGAGCTCCTCGATGAGTGGTTCGACTCGCCGCAGGTCAAGGCGGCGCGCTGCGTCTCCGGCGCGATCGGCACCTACGGCGGCCCGTGCACGCCGGGCACGGCGTACGTGCTGCTGCACCACTACATCGGCGAGATCGATGGCCAGATGGCGGAGTGGGCCTTTGTCCGCGGCGGGACCGGCGCGGTCTCACAAGCGATCGCCGATGACGCCACCGAGCATGGGGCCGAGATCCGTACCGGTGCCCGCGTCGGCCGCATCCTGGTCGAGAGCGATCGTGCCGTGGGCGTGGCGCTGACCGACGGAACCGAGCTCCGCGCCCGCGCGGTGGTGTCGAACGCCCATCCGAAGATCACGTTTTGCGAGCTGGTCGAATCCAACCAGTTGCCACCGGATTTCGTTCGTGCCATCGATCGCTACAAGACCCGCTCCGGGACGGTGAAGGTCAACCTGTCGCTGGGCGAGCTCCCGCGGTTTGACGGCCTCGCCGCCGAGGACTCGATGACGGCAGCACGCTCCTTTATCCAGCTCTGCGACTCGATGGAGTACCTGGAGCACGCCTTCGACGACGCCAAGTACGGCAGGCCTTCGGCCGCGCCCTATTCCGACGGCGTGCTGCCGACGATTGTCGATGACTCGCTGGCGCCCGCCGGCAAGCACCTGATGAGCTGCTTCACGCAGTACGTCCCGGCGAGCTGGTCGCAGGCGCCGCATCACGACGAGCTCGAGGCCTACGCCGATCGCGTCGTCGATGGGTACGCGCGCTTTGCTCCCAACCTCAAGGGCGCGATCGAGCATCGCCAGGTGCTCGGACCGCACGACATGGAGCAGGAGTACGGACTCATCGGCGGCAACATCATGCACGGCGACCTGACGCTCGACCAGCTCTTCTCCTGGCGGCCGGTCGCCGGCTACGCCGATTACCGCACGCCCATCAAGAACCTCTATCTGTGCGGCTCCGGTACCCACCCCGGTGGCGGCATCAGCGGCATCAACGGCCGCAACGCCTCACGCGAGATTCTCAAAGATCTCAAGCGGCGTAGGTCGAGAAAATAGACCGCATGGCGAAATTTCTCTTCCTGATGCTCGGGCTTCCCG
>VBHO01000255.1 GCA_005882045.1 Chloroflexota bacterium
GGTCGAACTCTGCCAGGGTCACTACACGCCAGCCACATCGCTGCTCGACGAGAGCCTCGTACTGGTCCGAGAAGCGAAAGACCGGGTGGATCTGGGGCTGACCGTCTATTTGCTCGGCCAGGCGGCCCGCGCCGCCGGAGACTTGCCGAGGGCCAAGGCGCTTTTCGAGGAGAGCCTGGCGGTCGCTCGAGAGTTCAACGACACCCTCAGCGCCGGTCTGGCCCTGTGCGAGCTGGCTACCGTGGCGCGGGATATGGGTGAACTGCAGGTGGCGATCGCCCTCGTCGAGGAAAGCCTCAGAACGTTGGACCCCCGCGAGAAGTTCGGGATCGTGGCCTGTCTCCATGCGCTGGCCATGGTCGCGAGCCAGGAAGGCGCCGCCGAACGTGCCGCCATTCTCTTCGGCGCCTCGCACAGGCTTCGCGAAGAGATCGGTGCGGCCATCCCGCCATTCGAGCGCGATGAATACGACCACTGGACCGGGCGGGTGCAATCGCAGCTGGGGGACGACGAATTCGCCCGCCTTCTGGCGGAAGGCAGGAGCATGACGATCGACGCAGCGATCGCTTACGCGAGCCAGAAGTCCCCTCCCCCGCAAGTGGGGAGGGAGATTATCGACCCGATCGAGGAAAGGAGATTTTAGAAAGGTTCTCCGGCGAAGTGGCAGGCGGTCGAATGACCCGGCCGGCTCTCCGTAAGCGGTGGCTCGACCTCGGCGCAGATCCCGTCCTGGGTCCCCTTCTTGCGAGCGAGCGGGCATCGCGTGCGGAAGTGGCAGCCGGTGGGCGGGTTGAACGGGCTGGGAACATCGCCGGTCAGCTTGATGCGGTCCCGTCGATGGTCCGGGTCAGCCACCGGGATCGCCGACAGCAGCGTCGTCGTGTAGGGATGTAAGGGGTGCTCGTACAGCTCGGCCGAGGGGGCCAGTTCGACGACCTTCCCCAGGTACATGACGGCGATTCGGTCGCTGATATAGGCCACCACCGCCAGGTTGTGGGCGACAAAGATATAGGTGAGGCTGAATTCCCTCTTGAGCTCGACCAGCAGGTTCAGCACCTGCGACTGGATCGAGACGTCGAGGGCCGACACCGGCTCATCGGCGACGATCAGCTTGGGCGAGAGCGCAAGGGCGCGGGCAATGCCGATGCGCTGCCGCTGCCCTCCCGAAAACTCGTGAGGGAAGCGATCGGCGTGTTCGCGTCGCAGCCCGACACGCTCCAGCATCTCGCGCGCGAGGTCCTCCCGCTCGGATCGCCGGCGCATTCCGTGCACCAGCAGGCCTTCGCCGATGATGTCCGCCACCGTCATCCGCGGGTCGAGCGAACCGATCGGATCCTGAAAGATCATCTGCATGTCCTTGCGGAGCGCCTTCATGCGCCGCTGCGGCAGCCTCGTGATGGCGACGCCCTCGAACTCGATCTGTCCAGAGCTTGGCTCGACCAGCCTCAGCACCGTGCGTCCTAGGGTCGACTTGCCGCAGCCCGACTCGCCGACCAGGCCGAGCGTCTCGCCGCGAGGGACGTCCAGCGAGACGTCGTCGACGGCTTTGATGTGTCCGATCACTCGCTGCAGCAGCCCCCGTCGGACGGGGAAGTACTTCTTGAGCCTTTGGACTCGGAGCAGCGTCGGTGTAACCAGGGCCCGAATGTTACCTTGAGTCATGGCCGGCCCGCGTGTCAGCCCGTGGTCGCCCATCTGGAACCGTTTCCGCGAGGACCGGCTGGCCGTTGGGGGCGCCATCTTCATTGTGCTGCTGATCGTCCTCGCACTCCTAGCCCCCGTGCTACCGATCCGCGATCCCAATCACGGCTACTACGAGCTGCTGCCCGCCAACGGCGCGCCGCTGGCCCCGAGCTCCGCCTTTCTGCTGGGCAGCGATCCCAACGGCCGCGACCTGCTCAGTCGCATCATCTGGGGCGCGCGGATTTCGGTCACCATCGGCTTTGTCGCCAACGGCCTGGCGCTCGTGGTCGGGGTGACGGTGGGCGCGCTCGCCGGCTATCTCCGCGGATGGTTTGAAACCATCTTGATGCGCCTGACCGACATCATGATGGCGTTCCCCGTGCTGCTGTTCTCGATCGCCATCATTTCGATTATCGAGCGCGGCAGCGTACTGGTGATCGTGGCCGTCATCGCCCTCTTTTACTGGACGGCGGTAGCTCGCATCGTGCGTGGCCAGGTCCTGTCGCTCAAGGAGCGCGAATTCGTGGAGGCCGGCCGGGCCCTCGGCGGCGGACCCCAACACAACTTGCTCCACCACATCCTGCCGCATTTGGTTCCCATCATCATCGTGTACGGGACGATCGGGATCGCCACCTCGATCAGCACCGAGTCGATCCTCAGCTTCATTGGCATCGGGGTGCAGGCGCCCACCGCCGACTGGGGCAAGATGGTCGCCGACGGACAGGACTTCATGTTCCTCGCCCCCTGGCTGGTCATCTTTCCCGGCCTCATGATCCTACTGACTGTGCTCGCTTTCAATCTCATCGGAGACGGGCTCCGCGACGCGCTCGATCCACGGGCACGGGCGTTGTTTCGGGGCGTCATTGGCGGCGTGACGGCAGGCGGTGCCGGGCTGGCGGGGCAGCGGCCGGGTCTTGACTCAGAGGCGGAGCCCACCTAGGGGCTTTACAGATCGGCCGGGGCGAGTTTCACTAGGGGGACTCGACAAGGAGGAGGGATTCATGAAACGCCTAAACACTGCGGCGATGGCCGTCCTGGGGGTCGGCACGATCTTGCTTTCGGCGTGCGGCAATTCGGTGAGCAACACGGAGGGCCAACCAGTCTCGGGCGGCACGCTCCTGGTGAGCTTCAAAGACGACCTCAAGACACTCGATCCGGCGATCGGCTACGACACCGACTCGTGGTCGATCGAGCGCGCCATCTACAACGGGCTGCTCGATTACAAGGGGTTCACCACACAGCTCCAGCCCGACATCGCGGCGTCGATGCCGGTCATCGCCACCGATGGCAAGACCTACACCTTCAAACTCCGCAAGGACGTAAAGTTCAGCAACGGCCGCGGGGTGACGGCCGACGACTTCAAGTATTCGTGGGAGCGGATGCTCGATCCCAAAACGGCCGGACCCATGACCGGGGGGTCGTTCTGGGGCGGTATCCACGGCGCCCAGGACTTCTTCAATGGGGCGGCAACCCAAATTTCCGGGATCAAAGTGGTCGACCCCTACACCCTCGAGGTCGACCTGGACACGCCCAATCAATCCTTCCTCAACATTGTCGCTATGCCCTTTGGCTTCGTCATCCCGAAAGAGGCGGTGGCGTCGGCCGGCAGCGATTACGCCCACAAGCCCGTGGGGACCGGGGCCTTTGTGCTGGACAAGTGGACGCCCGGC
>VBHO01000045.1 GCA_005882045.1 Chloroflexota bacterium
AGCAGCACCCAGAAGCCACGGTCGAAGAGGACGCTGTAGTACGGCTGCAGGGTTGGGTGTCGTGGGAAAAGCGTGATCGACTGGTATAGCTCCGCCTTGCCCTTGAGCGAGGTTGCAACCAGCCAGTACAGCGGGAAGGCGTAGAGAAAGCCGGCCACGCCGAGGCCGGCAACGATCAGGATGATCCGGGCCCAGATGGCGGCGCGGCGGCTACGCATCAGGCGCGCTCCAGCGGAAGCGCCCGCGTCACCAGTGAGTAGAGCACGCTGATCGAGACCAGGACCATCACCGCGAGCGCCGCTGCCTGCCCTCCGTCGAAAAACCTGAACTCGATCCGGTAGATGTAGAGGCTGAGCAGCTGCGTGGCGGTCCCGGGGCCCCCGCCGGTCAGGATGTAGACATGGTCGAAGACGCGGAGCACGTCGGCCACGCGAAAGAACAGGATCAGCAGAAAGAGCGGCCGCAGGTAATACAGCTCGATGTAGATGAACTGCGTCCACCAGGTGGCGCCGTCGACCTGCGCCGCCTCGACCGACTCCTTGGGGACTGTCTGCAGACCGGCGAAGAGCACGAGGTAGACGAACGGTGTCCACTGCCAGATGTCGACGCTCGCCACCGCGCCCATGGCGAGGGCCGAGACCCCGAGCCACTGGATCTCGGAGTGCGTGATGCCGATGCTCTGCAACACGTAATTCAGCACGCCATAACCGGGCGCGTAGATCAGGCGGGCTACTACGCCCACCGCCACCGGCGGCACGACCAGCGGCAGAACGGCCAGCACGTAGAGCGTCGCCCGCAGCCCGGCTCGCTTGACGGCACGATGTACCAGCAATGCGAAGCCGAGACCGAGGACGATCTCAGTGGGGAGGACGATCAGGGCGTAAAGACCGGTGGCGCGCAGCGCATCGAAAAAGAGTGGATTGCCCAGGGCCCTCGAGTAGTTACGCAGACCGATGAAGGTGCCATCGTCCGAGGTCATCGACTGCCAGACGGCAATTACGAACGGGATCGTGACGATGACGAACACCGTGCCGAGAGCTGGCAGGAGGATCGTATAGGCAAGCCGCTCCTGGCGGCTGCGCCGGCGCCGCCCGGTCCCCACCGGTTTCGAAACGGTCGGGACCGGGAGTTCGGCGACCAGGCGGCTCACATCGTCAAATGTAGGACGGTTCGCTTATGACGGGTAGTTTGCGGCCTTCATCACGGTGCGGATTTCGCCGGCCGCTTTCTGCATGGCGGCCTGCGGGGTCAGCTGGCCGGCCACCGCCGCGTTCATCGCGGTCCCGTACGAGGTTTCGACGGCGCCCCACTGGTCGGTCCTCGGCCGCCAGTTCGGCACAGCGGCAAAGGAGGCTGCGAGCGCCTTGAAGTATGGGTTCGCCGACGCCAGCGATGCATCGTTGAGGATGCTATTGCGGATCGGGATGCCGCCCTGCGCGACGTAGTTGCGCATGTTGTCGGTCTTGAGCATCCACTTGATGAAGTCGGCCGCGGCCTGCCCATTCTTCGAGCCCTTCGGAATGCCCAGCAGCCAGTTGCCCATCATCCCGAGACCCTTGCCGCTTGGCCCCTGCGGAATCGGGATGTACGCGACCTTGCCTTTGACCTGGCTGACGCTCGGGTCTTCGACGATGCCCGTGATCTCACCGGGCCAAACGGTCGACTGGTAGGCCTTCCCGGTCGCCATCGCCTGCGAGCGTTCGGCAGCGTCGAAGCTTTCGGCACCCGGCTCCGCGTACTGCTTGAGCTTCCTGGTGAGGAAGTCCACGGCCGTGATGGAATCGGACGAGTCGAGCTGGACCTTCCAGTTGTCGTCGAAGATGTTGCCACCGAAGGACCAGAGGATGGGCAGCGAGTCGCTGCTTACCGGGTTGGTCGCCTTACCGCGGATCACGTAGCCGTAGAAGTTCGGCGCGTTGTACGTCTTCGCGTTGGCGAGGACGTCGTCCCAGCTTGCCGGGGCTGCGGACTTGTCGCTGCGATACATGAACATCTCGACGTTACCCACAATCGTGATGCCGTACAGGTGCTTCGCCTTTCCCTGCTCGCTGGGTGGAACCGGACCATGCGGTGGCGGCCAGGTGCCCACGTCGTAGACCACGGCGGGAATGTCCGAATCGCGCGTGAAGCCAAAGTTGTCGAGCGGCTGCAGCGCGCCCATGGTGCCGAACTTCGGCATCCAGGGGTCGTCCATCATGCAGAGGTCATACGACGAGTCGTTCGCCTGGAAGGTGGTGACCAGTTTCGTGAAGAGGTCAGCGTACGGGAACTCCACAACCTGCACCTCGATGCCGGTCTGGCTCTTGTAATTCCCTACGACCTTCTTCAATGGACCGTCCTCGTTACCCTGGACGGCGGCGACGACCAGCTTGGTGGTCTTGGCCGTGCCGGTGCTCTCTCCGCAGGCGGCCAGGAACGCCGGGAGTGAGGTAAAGGCGGCACCCGTGACCGCCGTCCGTTTGACAAATTCCCGCCGGCTGATTCGCTGCATTCCCTTCTCCTCCTATGAGGTTGTCGAAGCCCACTCGTGCGCCGAACCCCTCTATAGTATTGAGGTCAGGTTGTCATGACAACTGGTTTCTGCGGCGGGCGGCCGCAGTAGTGAGGGAAATGGGGGCTCGGAGGGGACCGACGGACACCGTGCTCGACCGGGCCAGCCCGGTTCCGCTGTATTACCAGTTGGCCCAAAACATGGAAACGGCTATCCGGCAAGGCCGCCTTTCCTCGGGCTCGCACCTCGATAACGAGATCGAGCTCGCAAGGCAACTCGGAGTGAGCCGCCCCACGGTGCGTCGCGCGATCGGGCTGCTCGCGAACAGAGGTTTGGTGATACGCCGGCATGGGATCGGCACGCTGGTGGTGCCGGTGCGCGTGCGCCGTCCGGTCCGGCTCAGCAGCCTCTACGATGACCTGAAGGAATCAGGCCAGGCGCCGACCACGCGGCTGTTGGCCTTCGAAACCGTGCCGGCACCGGCCGAGGTGGCGAGCGCGCTCCAGATATCCAGGGGAACACGCGCTCTGCACTTCGAGCGATTGCGGCTGGCCACGGCCCAGCCGATCGCGCTGATGGTCAACTTCGTGCCGGTTGCCCTCGAAGAGCTTGTCAGCGAAGAAGCGCTGAAAACCACCGGGCTCTATCGACTCCTTCGCCAGGGTGGCATTCATTTGCGGCTCGCATCGCAGACGATCGGCGCTCGCAGCGCTCGGCCGCGCGAGGCCCGCCTGCTGAGAGTGCCGACCGGGGCGCCCCTGCTGACGATGCAGCGGATCAGCTACGACGACGCCGGCCAGCCGGTCGAGTACGGGTCGCATGTCTACCCGGCTGAGCGCTACTCATTCGAAATGAGCGTCGTGGCAGACTCTCGTACGTGACCGTCGCCGCCACCGAGCTGCTGGCCCGTCTCACCGATATCCGCGCAACCGATCCGGCGGCGGTACAGAAGGCGCTCGCCAAGCGGCGCCGCCGGCCCCTGCTAAAGTCCCCCTCCACCTCTGGGGGAGGGCAGGGTGGGGGCTCACTTTTCCTGGTCGCTGCCGATCACCCGGCGCGCGGCATGCTCAAGGTGGGCTCGGACCCGATGGCGATGGGGGACCGAGGGGAGCTCTTACATCGCCTCCTCACCGCCCTCGAGCGGCCGGGCGTCGACGGCATCCTGGGCACGGCCGACATCGTCGACGACCTGGCGCTGCTCGGTGCGCTCGAGGGCAAGGTGGTCTTCGGCTCGATGAACCGAGGGGGCTTGACCGGCTATCGCTTCGAGCTGGACGACCGGTTCACCGCTTATACCGCGGAGGGCATCGCGGACAGCGGACTCGACGGCGGCAAGATGATGGTGCGGGTTGCCGATGAGGCGGAGACGCTGCGCACGCTGGCCGCCTGCGCCCATGCGATCGATGAGCTGTCCCGGCGCAAGCTGCCGGCGATGATCGAGGTCTTTGCCAGCGAGGTCGAGGATGGCCGAGTCCGAAATCGCGCCGATGCGGACTCGCTGATCCGAGCCATCACGATCGTGTCCGGCCTTGGAACGACCTCCGCCTATACCTGGCTGAAGCTGCCGGTGGTCGATGACCTGGAGCGGGTGATGCGGGCGACCAGCCTCCCGACGCTGCTGCTCGGCGGCGATCCCGGTGAGGATCCGGCGGAAACCTTTGCCAGCTGGAAGCGCGCCATGGCCATCCCGCAGGTGCGTGGCCTGGTGGCCGGGCGCACACTGCTCTATCCGCAGGACGGCGACGTTGCCCGGGCAGTCGACCAGGCCGCCGCCATCGTCGCAGAGAAACGGAAGTTCCCCTCCCCCGCTCGCGGGGGAGGGCAGGGTGGGGGCTCTTGACCCTGCGCCTTACCATGGCGCAGGCGCTGGTCCGCTTCCTGGCGGCGCAGTTCGTCGAGCGCGATGGCGTCGAGCACCGCTTCGTCAACGGTTGCTTTGGCATCTTCGGCCACGGCAACGTCGCCGGTATCGGTGAGGCGCTCTTCGAGCGGCCGGACCTCCTCACGTATTACCAGGCGCGCAACGAGCAGGCGATGGTCCACGCGGCGGTGGGTTACGCGCGGATGAAAAACCGGCTGGGCATGATGGCCTGCACCAGCTCGATCGGGCCGGGAGCGACCAACATGGTCACCGGCGCCGCGCTCGCCACCATCAACCGGCTACCGGTGCTCTTGCTTCCGGGCGACGTCTTTGCCTCGCGGCCGGTGGACCCCGTGCTGCAGCAGCTGGAGGTCCCGTGGCGTGGTGATGCCTCGGTCAACGATTGCTTTCAACCGGTCTCCCGCTACTGGGACCGGATAACCCGTCCCGAGCAGCTGATTCCCGCCGCCCTCGAGGCGATGCGCATCCTGGCAAACCCGGCGGAAACGGGCGCGGTCACGCTGGCGCTGCCGCAAGACGTGCAGGCGGAGGCGTTCGACTATCCGGACGCATTCTTCGAGAAGCGGACCTGGAGCATCCCGAGAGTCGAGCCCGGCTCGCGCGAGCTCGACCGCGCGGCGGCGCTGATTCGTGCCGCGGACCGCCCCATCATCGTGGCCGGCGGCGGCGTGATCTACGCCGAGGCCACCGACGCCCTGCGCAAGCTGGTCGAGGCGACCGGCATCCCGGTGGGGGAGACCCAGGCGGGTAAGGGATCCCTGCCCTATGACCACCCCTCGAACCTGGGTGCGATCGGCGCCACCGGCACCTTCGCGGCGAACCGCCTGGCGCGCGAGGCCGACGTCGTGATCGGCATCGGCACGCGCTGGACGGACTTCACTACGGCCTCGCATACCGTGTTCGGCAACGCACACTCCCACTTCATCAACCTCAACGTGCTCGACTTCGACGCCCACAAAAACGCCGGCCACGCACTGGTCGGGGACGCCCGCGCCGGCATCGATGCACTGCGCAGCAGCATGGGCGGCCATGTGGTTGACGCCTCGTACCGCGACCTCGCGGCTCGACTGAACAAGGAGTGGGACCGCGAGGTCGAGCGCCTCTACCATCTCGGGCATCAACCGGTCCCGACGCAAAGCGAGGTCATCGGGGCGGTCAATGACGCGGCGGGCCCACGCGACGTCGTTGTCTGTGCCGCCGGTTCCATGCCCGGCGACCTGCACAAGCTATGGCGCACGCGCGACCCGAAGCAGTACCACGTCGAGTACGGCTATTCCTGCATGGGCTACGAGATCGCCGGCGCGCTCGGCGTCAAGATGGCGGCGCCCGACCGCGAGGTCTTCTCCATGGTCGGCGACGGGTCCTATCTGATGATGAGCAGCGAGATCGTCACCGCCGTGCAGGAAGGGATCAAGCTGATCGTCGTCCTCGTCGACAACCACGGCTTCAAGTCCATCGGTGGTCTCTCGCGCTCGCTGGGCACGGACGGCTTTGGCACCCAGTACCGCTTCCGCAAGAACGGATCACTCGGTCTCGACAGCGACAAGGCCCCGGGCGCGATGCTGCCGATCGACCTGACGGCGAACGCGGCCAGCCTCGGCGCGGAGGCGCTGCGGGTTACCGGCGTCGACGAGTTGCGCGAGGCCTTGGAGAACGCCAAGCGGGCGACTCGAACCTCGGTGATCTGTATCGAGGCCGATCGCTACGAGGCAGTGCCCGACAACGAGAGCTGGTGGGACGTCCCGGTCGCCGAAGTGTCGACCGTCGACGCCGTCAACGCGGCCCGTCGTGACTATGAGAAATCGAAAAAGAAGCAGCAGCCCTACCTGTAGGAGGAGGAGATGGCCACCAACTATCCGGACGTGATTCCGATGATTGCCTACGAGGACGGGCCCAAAGCGATGGACTGGCTGGTGTCAGCCTTCGGCTTCAAGGAGCGCACGCGAATGCTGGGCAAGGACGGCCGCCTCAGCCACGGCGAGATGCAGGCGGGTCAGGGCGTCATCATGCTGGCCACGCCGACGCCGGATTATCAAGCTCCGAAGCACCACCGAGAGGCCTGTGAGCCGGCGCAGAAATGGTCGGCGGTGCCTTACATCGTCGACGGGGTACTGGTCTACGTCGACGACGTCCAGGCCCATTTCGCCCAGGCGAAGCAACGGGGTGCCGCCATCATCACCGACGTCGAAGCGGATCAGTACGGGAAGCGCTACCGCGCCGAGGACCTCGAGGGCCATCGCTGGATGTTCATGGAGCGGTCTTAACGCTCTGACTCACCCTGGTGAAGGCGGCCTAGTACTCGAGCTCGGGTCGCCAGTGGGTGCCTCGGCCCTCGGGGGTGCGGTCGAGGATCGACCAGAGCGGCCACATGAAGTCGACGTGTCGCATGTCCTGGCCGGGCTCGCTGGGGACCAGGAACAGCTCGCTGCTCCAGAAGTGGTGGATGTTACCGTCGCGACGCGCGAAGACGGTCGCCATCGGGAGCTGCTCCCCATCCGGAGTCTCGGCGTGGTAGTCACGGTTGTACGTGTTGTTGGCGGAGGAGAGCAGGCGCGCGTGGCTCCAACCGCGCGCTCGCGCGTGCGCCCGGAATTGCTCGATGGGCACCCTGGCGACGACTGCGAAATTAATCGGCTGGCTGATGTGGGGCGCGGCGCCGTCAATCGCGTCGATGATCGAGGTGCACGAGGGGCAGCCTTCCTCGAGCGGCAGTCCCGCCTTGCCCGGAATGAACATGTGACTGTAGAGGAACAGGGTGTCCTTGCCGTCTTCGAACAGCTCCGAGAGCCGGACGGGTCGGGCAGCGTTTTTGCCAGCGTCCCACTCCTCGAAGGTGTAGTCGCGCGGCACCACGCCGCCGAGCGGCAGCTCCCGGCGTTGGGCGGCCACCGCCTCGATCTGCCGGCGCAGGTCGATCTCCGCTTGCAGCAGTTCGTCGCGCGCCCGCCGGTACTCGACCGACTCGCCGGGAAACCGCACCTCGTGCAGGGATTTCTTGACCTCGGTTGACATCTGCCTAACTCCTTTTCGTGGCGAGCATTTGGACCTCTCGTTAGTAGCGGACGCCGTGCTCGACGTAGAACTTGATGAGGATCGACACCTCGCCCCAGCCGAGCGAATTCCCTTCGAAAGACTTCCGACCCTTCGCGGTGGGCGCGAAACCATGCTCCCGAAGCCGCAACAGCGTGCCATCCGTGCGCTCCTCGAGATCGAACTCGACCGTGGTCATCGCGTCGGCCGTCTCGCCCCACCGAAACGCGAAGCGTTTTGGCGGGAGCACCTCGACCACGACGCATTCCCGATCGGCGTTGATGTCCTGTTCGGGTCCCCAACCGCGCCAGCGGAGCGTCAGCTTACCGCCCGGTCGGAGGTCGATCTCGCTGCCGTGCGTCCCCCACCAGGCATCCATCGCCTGGGCAGTCGTCAGCGCCGCCCACACCTTTGTGCGTGGCGCGCGGATGAACACGCTATGACGGATCTCGGGTGCTGGTTCGCTCATTCTTCCTCCTCGACGTAGCGCTTCAGCTGCAGCAGACGCTGTTCCCAACGTGCCGCGAGGGTTGTGAGCCAGTCGCTCGCCTCGCCGAGCGGGGCGGTTTCCAGCTGGTAGCGGACCTCGCGTCCGTGGCGGTGCTTGGCGACCATCCCCGCGTCGGTGAGCGTGCCGAGGTGCTTCACCACGGCCTGGCGAGTCAGCGGAAACCTCGGCGCGAGCCCGGTCGCTGACCTCGGGCCCGTCGCCAGGCGTTCGAGCAGCCGTCGCCGCGTTGGATCCGCCAGCGCAAGGAACACCGCGTCATTCATGTGCAACTAGACAGTTGCACATGGGCGCCTCGCTTGTCAAATCGTGAACCTGCCCGAAAGTGCCAAGAGATCCGTCCGCTGAGACGCCCCAAAGGTCGTTTTCCGAATTCAACAGCAGCCATAGCATCGTTTATGAACAGCGAACCTCGAAACCGGGGCCGCTCCCGCAGGGGTGGCGGTTGGTGACAAGATGCATGTCGACGGATCGATGTCTATCGACCTCGACCCAGGATCCGATGAAGCCGGAGGCGCGCCATAATGCCGCGTGTCCACTCGGAGCAGCCGCGGGCACGTAAACCTGGGCACCCTCGGCAAGCCCAGGACGGCAAGCCTCATACCCTGGACCATCTGCAACGTTTGGCCGGAAACGCGGCCGTCACCGCGCTCATTGAAGAGCGGCTCAAGGTTCAGCGCTGGGGAGCGATCGCGCCACCGGTCGCCGCTCCTGCCGCGGCCGCCGTGGCGCCGCCGACGCTCAAGCAGGGCGATACCGGACCCGAGGTGGAGAGCCTGCAGAAGAAGTTGAACGAGCTCGGCGCCGCCCTCACCGAGGATGGGAACTTCGGCTGGCGTACGAAAGCGGCCGTGACGAGCCTGCAGAGTGATGTCGGCGTCAAGGTCAGTGGCACGGTCGACGCCGACACCTGGACAGCGATCACGACGGCGAAGGCAGGATCTTTGGCCGCGGTGGGGTTGGGCCGGCAAGAACGCTGGAAGACCTGGATTCCATGGGCCGGCTTGAGCCGACAGCAGCGGCAGGACTGGACCGCCTTGGGCTGGAACGCGGCCACCTGGAGGTCGAAGACCCCTCCCACCGCCTCGAGCAAGCGGTTCCGCGTGCTGACCGATGCCGAACGAGCGGCGGCCGTTCGCCTCGGCTACACACCGGCAAGCTGGGACGCACGACGCGATGTCACGGCCGCGAATGCGGCCGCGGCGTATGCGGAGGAAGAGGCTCGAGCCAAGAAGAAAGCCGGAAAGAAGGCCGGCAAGTCGGTCCTGCCGGCGGGATGGATTGGATCTCTCCACGCGCGGTCGATCCTGGATTCGCAGTTCGGCGGGTACACGAAAATCACCCTTCCCAAAATGGAAGTCCTCACCGCCAGCGAGATGGCCAAGAAATACGACGGCTTTTACGGCGCCGGTTCCTATGCGACGGATGGCCCGCTGGAAGGGTTCAACAAGGATGGCGTGAACTATCTCAACATCGAAAGCCAGTCCGTCGACACCGAAGTCCACGAGATGCTGCATGCGCAGGCGCACGCCGATTGGAAGGCCTTCGCCAAAGAGAACTCCACCCACGTGAATGAGGGCGCGACGGAGTTGCTGACCCATGACGCTGTGAGCGCGCACGGGTTTACGCCCAGCACCTCATACGCTGACCAGGATTCTCTGGTAGAGGCAATGAATCGGCAGTCGAGCTTCGAGCAGATGAAGAAGGCCCTCTTCAAGGGTGGCGCCGACGTCACCAAGTACAAGGCGGACGTGGCCGCCGGGCTGAAGACGGGCAAGACCTGGGCCGTGTTCCAGGGCCACTACGACCATGGCCGGTTTGCGGCCGCCATCGCCTGCCTCAAGTGAGCCGTGAAATGACTGAAGATGCGCTCGCGGCGCGGGTCATGGACTTGAACCAGCGTGCCTGGCGACTCATCCAGGCTGACCGAACCGGATCTCGGCCGCACGCCGATCTACGGCGCGAGGCCGCCGAGCTGCAGGACGAGCTCAACGCCGTCGATCTCTCGGAGCTATCCGAGGACGCACGACGGCGCCTGCAGAAGCTGTTGGGCGAGGCGAAAACCGAGTGCCGCTACATCCTCAGCGACGGCAAAGGGCCGACCAGCCTTCGGGCGGCCAACTAAGGGAGGGAGCAATGCCGTGATTTCAATGGGAAGACAACGACTTCGGACGGCCAGCCTCGCAATTGTTCTGGCCATGGCATTGTTGCCGGCCGGGCTCTCGCCGATCCGTGGATGGGCCGCCCACGCGGCGTCGGATGGGCCGGGCAGCCTCTCGCATTTCGACCTTGCCCGCAAAGACTGCCTGGGCACCGCTCGGAACACCACCTCGAAGGTCTGGTTCACGGTCGCCAACGGTGTGCTCAGCGACGTCTATTACCCCACGGCCGATAACACGAACGTCGAGACCTTGCAGTTCATCGTCACGGATGGCCTGACCTTCACCGACCTCCAGGCTCGTGACATGACCTACACCGTCAGCGCGCCCGATTCACGATCGCTCGTTTGTCGAGTCACCAGCACCGCGAAGAGCGGCCGCTACCAGATCACGACCGATTATCTGACCGATCCTTCCCGCAACACGGTTCTGATGCACAGCAGCTTCGTTCCGCTCAGCGGGACGCTCCTCAACTATCACCTCTACGTCCGCTACGACCCCAGCATCAACGGCAACGGCGGCGGCGGGTCCGGGAACGGCGGGGGTGACTCGGGCGCGATCGACAGCACGACCGGACACAACGTCCCGGTCGCGTTCGACACCACCACGACGAGCCAGGCCGCCAACCGGACGTACGCCGTTCCGGTCTACAGCGCGCTCGACGCTTCGACCCCGTTCACGCAGGTCAGCAATGGCTTCGCCGGCGCCGGCAGTGATGGCCAGGTGCAACTCGATGCCACCCACGCGCTGGGCGTGAGCTACGACTCCGCCAGTAACGGCAACCTGGTGCAGACGACCCAGGTCGACCTGTCAAGCGGCGGCGATTTCTCGCTTGTCCTCGGCTTTGGCACGACCCAGGGGGACGCGGTCATGGCCGCTGAGGGCACCCTCGACGCGCCGTTCGGCCAGCTCCGCAAGGCGTTCAGCGCCGGTTGGCACACGTACGACGCCGGCTTGACCGCACCGCCCGGCAGTTTCGCCGGGACGACACGTCCGGAGTGGCGCCAGCTGGTGGACGAGTACTACATGAGCGCCAACGTGGTCAAAGCCAGCGAGGACAAGACCTTCCCGGGCGCGATCGTTGCCAGCCTCGCGTCTCCCTGGGGTCAGGCGATCTCCGCCGGCGATCCCAACAATCTCTTCTTCGGGTCGTATCGCGAAGTCTTCGCCCGCGACCTCTACGAGGCCTGGACCAGCCTGATGGTGGACGGCGACCTGCAGACGGCGCGCGACGCTCTTACCTTCCTGTTCAATCGGCAACAGCTGGCTGATGGGTCGATGCCGCGCAACAGCCTGCTCAATGGCAAGGTCGCGCCCGACTCGTTCGGGAGCCAGCTCGATGAAGCCGCCTACCCGCTCATCATGGCTAGCCAGCTCGGGATGACGGACGCCGTGCTCTACCAGAACCACGTGCGGCCCGCGATCGATTTCGTGATCGCGCACGGCCCGGCCTTTGGCGTGGAGCGATGGGAAGAACAAAGCGGATACTCGCCGTCGACGATCGCGGCGGAAGTCGCCGGCCTGATCGCCGGTGCCGGCCTCGCGGACGCCAACGGCGATATCCAGACGGCGCGAATCGCGCGCGGCGTCGCCGACGACTGGCAGCGGAGTCTGCCGGGCTGGGCGGTCACGAGCAACGGGCCGCTCACGTCGCATCCGTATTACATCCGGCTGTCGAAGACCGGCGATCCGAACGCGGCGATCTCGTACAACCTCGGCAACGGCGGCCCGACACTCGATCAGCGTTCCGTGATCGACCAGGGATTCCTCGAGATGGTCCGGCTTGGCCTGATGCCGGCCTCGGATCCGACCATCGCGGAGTCGCTCCCGGTCGTCGACGCCACCATCAAGGCCGACACGTCGACCGGCGCCGGCTTCCACCGCTACAACGGCGACGGCTACGGCGATCGCGCGAGTGACGGACGGCCGTGGGCGCCCACCGGTCAGGGCACGGGGCACCTGTGGCCCGTGCTCGGCGGCGAGCGTGGCGAGTATGAGATCGCGACCGGTTCCGCTGGATCAGCGCTTCGGCGCCTGCAGGCAATGCAGGGTGGCGCGTCCGGTGTCGGCCTCATCCCGGAGCAGGACTGGGAAGGTCCTGACCTCAGCGCATCCCCCTTCGGTTCGGATCCGACGACGGCATCGATTGGGTTCCGCAACGGCGGCGCCGCCGGCTCGGCCTCGCCCCTGACCTGGTCGGCCGCACAGTACGTGCGCCTGATGCGGGACCTCGCGTCCGGCACGATCCTCGAGCAGCCCGCCGACACCGCCAATCGCTACGTCGCCCACCAGCAGGGGCAGACCTCGCTCTCCGTGACCTCGCCCGCGAACAATTCGTCGGTCGTCGGAACGACCGCGACCGCGACCGTGACGGTCACCGGCACCTCGGTCGCGGGGAACACGATCGACGTCGCGGCCACCAATACCGATATGAATAGTCAGACCACGACCGCTAGCGCGACGACGCAGCCGGATGGCAGCTTCAGTGTCCAGATGCAGGTCAGCGGCGGGACAACGGTGCTCAACGTGGTCGCGACCAGCGCGACGGGCGCCACGGCGCATGCGCAGGTCAGCGTTGTCTACGACTTCACCCCCGGCACCCTGCTGATGGACGTTACCGACCCGAGCAACGATGACAATGGCCCCGGCAACTATGCGTATCCGACGTCCGACAACTTCCACGCCGGTGCCTTCGACATCCAGGAGTTCCGCGTCATCGAAAGCCCGGACGGCGCGACCACCACCTTCAAGCTCAAGGTCCGCGATCTCTCGCCCACGTTCGGCAGCCCACTCGGTGCGCAGCTCGTCGATGTTTACGTGCACGATCCGGCTGCGGCGACCACGTCGACAGCGGCGTCATTCCCACAACGCAATTACGCGATCGCGTCGGTGGCGGCCTGGAGCCGGCTGGTCGAGGTACAGGGGTTTGGCCAGCGCTACATCGATGCGCAGGGCAAC
>VBHO01000098.1:0-8756 GCA_005882045.1 Chloroflexota bacterium
CCCCTTCCCATCATCGCGTCAGCCTCTGGCGAATGCGCGAACAGCTGACCGTCCCATACGAGCCCAATTGCGACCGATGCGCCGGAACTTGAGCTGCGCGATCCGGCGATGCGTGATGAAATCCCAGTACTCGCCAAAGGCCTTGGTCTGGTTGGCCAGGAGCGCCTTGCGCATGTCCTGTGCGGTCTTGCCGGGGAAAGCCGTAAACCCCGTCCCGATGCCTTCCAGGTGGTGACTGTCGGAGCAGCCGACCTCCGGCAGGTGAAATTTTGTCCGGTTGAGCCGGTCGATTTTGGCGGCGCAGGTCCGTCCCGCGACCGACGGGTTGAAGGTCTCGACCGCATCGAAGTAGATCTCGGGGGACGGGTTCTTCATGATGCCGTCGAACGAGCGGAAGCCGATGCTGCGCGTGAGCATGGAGAAGGGGTGGACGGCGATCGCCAGCCCGCCCTGCTCGTGGATCTTGGCGATGGTCCAATCGAGGGGCCGCCACATGGGGATCGGCTTCTCGATGAACAGGCCCAGCAGGTGACCATGCAGCGTCGTGATCTCGCAGCCGGGCAGGATCTCGAACTGGTACTCGTTAGCCAGCTCCATGGCCTGGTAGCTTCCGGTAAGCCGGTCGTGGTCGGTAATGGAGATGACGTCCAGGTCGGTGCGATCCCGGACGTAGTTCAGGACCTCCCGGACGGTGGCCGTCCCATCGTTGAGGGACGTATGCATGTGGAAATCCGCTTTGCCCACGAACTCCTCCTTAATCGCCCACAGCGGCTTTCGCCGGCGGTGACGGAATGGTGACGGCCGGGAAGACGGGCTTCTCCCCCCAGATGGGCTCGAGGACGTGCCACTGGTCGGGATACCTCTTTATATACCGTTCAAACGTTGCCAGGATCTGTTCCATGGCACTTCGGACGTCAGCGGCGTGATCTTCACTTGGGGTGAGAAACAGGGGAGAGTCGCCGACGGCGATGTAGGCGTCCTTCTCATCGCGGATACAGAACGCCGGCAAGATGGGGGCGCCGGTCTTGAGTGCGATCTCGACCGGCCCGGTCGGAAAGGAGGTGAGCCGGCCGAAGAACTTGAATCGCTGGCCGGTGTTCAGAATGTCACGATCCATGGCGAGGACCACCATTCGGTGATCCTTCAGCATCCGCATGATGTCGCGTGCCCCGGTCCGGCTCAGCGGGATGATCCGAAGGTTCATTTTCGAGCGGACCCGGGAGACGTGGTCGAAGAGGCGGCGCGGCTCGATCTGCTCGACCATGACCCCGATCTCGCCGAAGGTCGCGGCCCAGCTGGCGGCGGCTAGCTCCCAGGATCCCATGTGCGGCGCGACCACGATTACGCCCAGGCCGCGCGCCATCGCAGCGTCGAGGTTCTCCAGCCCGTACGGGGTCAACAGCGCGCCGAGCCGGCGGCGGTCCATACGCGGGATCTTGAAGAAGTCGATCCAGGCCTTGGTGTAGTTGAGCCAGTTGCGCCAGGCCAGCTTGCGAAGCTGTGGGCCAGGCATCTCCGGAAACACATGGTGCAGATTCGATTCGAGGGCCTTCCGCTGACGGGCGAGGAGAGGAAAGGCGATCGTGCTGATGATGACCCCAATTGCATAGGCCAGCCGGCGCGGCAGCCGGGCAATCACGCCCTCGATCAGCCGAAAGCCGAGGTAGGTGATCACGACGGATCGAGCACCGGTTGCATCGGCGAGCCGGGAGGCTGCGGAGCCTGCTCCAGGCGCCAGACGGGCAGGAAGACCAGCCACTGGTCGGGTTCGCGGCGGATGATCCGCTCGAAGAACTGGACGATGCGCTCGGTCGTCACCTGGATGTCGCGCGGCGTGTCGCCGGTCCGGCTGACCTCGATGGGCGGCTCGATTTCGGCGACGTAAACGTTATCGGTCTGGCGCCGGCACCAGACCGGCAGAATCGGCGCGCCCGTCCTCAACGCAATGGCCGCCGGCCCCGATGGGAAGAGCGCCGGCCGGTTGAAGAAGGGCACCCGGACGCCACGGTCCCCACTGTACAGGTCGCTCGCCAGCGCGACCAGCTCATTGCGACCGAGCGCCTTGAGGATCTGGCGGGGGCTGCCCGGACCCAGCGGAATCATTTTCATGCCGATCCGCTCGCGCGACGCGATCATCAGCTCGTTGATCCCCCCACTGGGGAGATCGCTGGTCACGGCGCTGATTGGATACCCATAGACCGCCGCCGCGGCGGCCAGGATGTCCCAGTTGGAAACGTGCGCCGTCACGACGATGGCGCCCTTGCCTTCGGCCAGCACCCGGTCGATCCGCTCGCGACCCTGGGGCCGGACCATGCGGCGAATCTCCTCGGGCTTGAGCGTGTCCATCAGCATGAAGTCGGCGAACATCTTGAAGTAGTTGCCGAACGCATGATGGGCGGTGCGCTTGACCAGGGGGTCGTTCCAGGGGAGACCGAGCACCTGGGCAAAGTTTTCGAAGGCAACCCGGCGGCGCCGCGGCATCAAGTAAAAGGCGCAGCGGCCGGTGACCGCCGCCAGCGGGTATCGAACCCGCGGCGGCAGCGCCCGCATGACCCAGTTCCCCAGCCTGAAGAGGCGAGGAAGGAACATCAGCGGCGGGCGGACCCTTCGGACGCCGGCACCGCCTGGACCCCGGCCGCGGGTTCCCCGTTGACGCTGGTGTCGGCGATAAAGGCTTCGGTCAACTGATGGGCAACTCCATCCGTGTACTGCGCCGGCGGCGACTTCATGAAGTATGACGAAGGCCCCTCGAGCGCCCCGCCCAGCTTCCGGTCGAGGCCGAGCTTGCAGCAGCGGATGGCGTCGATCACCACCCCGGCCGAGTTGGGCGAGTCCCAGACCTCGAGCTTCAACTCGACATTGAGCGGCACGTCGCCGAAGGAGCGTCCCTCGAGCCGGATGTAGGCCCACTTGCGGTCGCCCAGCCATGGCACGTAATCCGACGGGCCGATGTGGATGTTGTCGGCGCCGATATCGGTCTTCATCTGCGATTTGACGCTGTTCGTCTTGGAAATCTTCTTGGAGACGAGGCGTTCGCGCTCGAGCATGTTGAGGAAGTCGGTGTTGCCACCGAAATTCAGCTGGTAGGTCCGCTCCAGCTTGACCCCGCGATCTTCGAACAGGCGGGTCAGGATGCGGTGCACGATGGTCGCGCCCACCTGCGACTTGATGTCATCGCCGATGATCGGGATGCCCCGCTTCTCGAAGCGTCCGCGCCAGTACGGTTCGCGCGCCAGGAACACCGGCATGCAGTTGACGAAGGCGCAGCCGGCCTCCAGCACCTGTTCCGCGTACCACTTCACCGCTTCCTCGCTGCCCACCGGCAGGTAGTTCACGACGACGTCCGTCTTCGTTGCCTTGAGGATGCCGACGATGTCGGCGGTCGGGCCGGGCGCCTTGGTGATGATCTCGGATAGGTACTTGCCCAACCCGTCGTGGGTCATGCCGCGCTCGACCTTGACGCCGAGGTGGGGCACCTCGGAGAACTTCACCGTATTGTTGTGGCCGGAGAAGATGGCGTCGGCCAGGTCCTTGCCGACTTTTTCCTTGTCGATGTCGAAGGCGGCCGAGAACTCGATGTCGCGGATGTGATAGCCGCCGAGCTCGACGTGCATCAGGCCCGGAATCGACGCGCCGGGCTTTGCATCCTTGTAATACTCAACGCCCTGTACGAGCGATGAGGCGCAGTTGCCCACGCCCAGGATCGCGACCCGGACTTTGCGCCGCGACCGGGAACTGGTCTTCAGGGTCGTCGTGGTCGCCTTTCCGTTGTGTCGACCGCCGTTCTTGCTGCCGTTCTTATTTGTTGCCATCGCTTCCTACACCTCGCTCCATTCATGTTGCAGCGCCCGAACCCTCGGTCGGGGCGCGATCAGGGTCGTCAGTTCTCGATGGAAGGCACTCAGGCCTTCGCGGTTCAGTGAGTAGTACACGGCGCGTCCCACGCGGTGGGCGCGCACCAGTTGGCCCCGGCGCAGCATCCGCAAGTGCCAGCTCAGTCGTGGCTGGCTGATTCCGATCGCCTCGGCGAGTTCGAGGACCGTGATCTCCGGGATCCCGGCCAGGTACTGCAGGATGCGAAGGCGGGTGACGCTGGCGAGCGCCTGGTAATGGGCACGGAACTCCCGCAGCGAAGGATTGGTGAGCAGGGTGGGAGAGGCCATATAAAGGATTCTTTATGGATTATAGCACCCTCGATTTCCCTCCTCCGCTCGCGGGGCGGGCCCGTCGGCCCACGCGAGCGGCGGTTTAGTGCCAGGCGAGCGTTTGAGACGTTCGGTCAGGGCGGTGGCCCTGCGCGCGTGCTTGTGCGAGGAGTCGTCGCGCGTCGGCGCGCGACGCAGTCGCTAGTGGGTCAGCAGGTGCCGGGACATTCGTGGGCAAACTCGCAATCGGTCTGGAAGCGGCATTCGTTGATGCCTTTCAGGCCTTTGGCGACCACTGCCTGCAGTTCCCGGATCTTGCTCTGCTTTTCGGTGTCTTCCGCATCCATCAGTGTGCTGCTGTGACGTGAGCTTCGACGCGACTGACGACGGACGACGATGTCTCCAAGATTGACAGTTTCGCTGTCGGAAACGCCAACAGCATAGGAGTGGCTTGAGACCCGGGTCAAGGAAAGACTTGTTAAGGTGGCTAGGCAATGCCAGCATCTCGAACGCGTCGAGCCCCGGCCCCGATCGCACGCGGATTCGCCGCCATCGCAGGTCATCAACGGGCCATCACCATGCTCCGTGCCCAACGGGCGGCGGGCCGGCTCGCGCACGCCTATTGCTTGATCGGTGAGGAAGGGGTAGGCAAGACTGCCGTAGCGCGGGCGCTGGCGGAGGAGCTGTTGCTCGGCGAGGGACAGCCAACCCGGCTCGAGGTGCACCCCGACTTCTGGTGTGATGATCGGCCGGAGGCGATCAGCATCGACGAGATTCGCTTTCATCCCGAACGGGGTGCGCCTGCGCACGACCAGTCCCTTCAGCAGTTCTTGAGCCTCAAGCCGTTCGTTGCGCCGCTTCGCGTCGCGCTGCTGGCCAATGCCGAGCGGATGACCGAAGCCGCCCAGAATTGCCTTCTCAAAACCCTCGAGGAACCTCCGCCTAACACTGTGTTGGTGCTGACGACCGCCTATCCCGATCACCTGCTATCCACCTGCCTGTCGCGCTGTCAGCTGATTGCGCTGTCGCCAGTTGGCCGACCGGCTCTCGCGGAGTTCATCAAGGGGCGGCACGACAACGAAGCCGAAGCCGAAGCCCTGGCCGGACTGGCGCACGGCCGACCGGGCTGGGCGGTGCGGGCGCTGACCGATCGTGACTGGGCGTTGCGCCTGGACCGCTGGGCCGACGAGCTAGCCGCGCTGGTGTTCGAGGACGCCGATGGGGTGCTCAGCTACGCTGCCCGCTTCGGGCAGGGCCCGCAGGCCGAGATGCGGGTGATTGCTTCGGACGCGCTGCGCGGCTTCACCGCCTTTCTGCGCGACGCGATGCTGCTTCGCGCCGGGCTTCTGCGGCCAATGCCGCCGGCCAGGCAGGCCTCGCTCGAGGCGTGGATCGCCCGGGTACCGGCTGACCAGGTCCGGGCGGCGCTGGCGGCAGCGCAACGAACCCAGTTGCTGATCGATCAGAATGTGAATCCGCGGCTTGCCATGGAAATCATGCTGCTCGACCTCCGTGTCACGCGTCCCAAATGAGCCGTGTCTTCGTGACGCTACCGCTGCCGTCGCCCGGCATCGATATGCTCAAGGAGCGGTTCGAGGTCACGATGATGGAGGCCGAAGGAATGCCGCCCGAGGTGCTCAAGAAGCACATTGCGGAGGCGGACCCGCTCGGCATCATCGGCATGGTCAACGTCCCGATCACCGACGAGATCATGGCGGCAGCGCCTCATCTGCGAGTGGTGGCAAACTACGCGGTTGGCTACAACAACGTGGATGTTGCGGCTGCAACTCGCCGCCGCGTCCTGGTTACGAACACCCCCGGCGTCCTGACCGACGCTACCGCCGACCTGGCGTTCGCGTTGATCCTGGCGGTGGCTCGGCGGGTCGCGGAGTCGGACCGGTTCCTCCGGGAGGGAAAGTTCAAGGGCTGGAAGGCCGACCTCCTACTGGGTAGCGACGTGCACGGCCAGGTGCTTGGCATCATCGGCTTCGGCCGCATCGGGCAGGCGGTGGCGCGCCGCGGTCTGGGCTTCAACATGTCGATCCTCTATTCGGATGCTCGTCGCGCGAGTCCCGAGGTGGAGTCCGAGCTTCGCACCCAATACGTGCCCCTCGATGAGCTGCTGCGCAAGGCCGACTACGTGACGATCCACGCCGACCTGAATGACCAAACCCGGCACATGATCAGCGAGCGCGAGCTCAAGTTGATGGGGCCGGAGCACTACCTGATCAATGCGGCGCGCGGACCGATCGTGGATGAGAAAGCCCTGGTGCGGGCGCTCAAAGAAGGCTGGATCAAAGGCGCGGGTCTCGACGTCTACGAGCACGAGCCGAAGACGGAGCCCGGCCTGACCGATTGCTGGAACGCCGTGTTGCTGCCACACCTCGGAAGCGCAACGGTCACGGCGCGCGCCGCCATGGCGGAGACGGCGGCGAAGAACCTGATCGCCGCGGTCGACGGCCAAACCCCGCCCAACCTGGTCAACCCGGAAGCGCTCGCCGTCCATCGCTAGGTGACGATCCGGCTCCTGGCCATCGATCTCGATGGCACGCTGGTCAACCACGATCTCGTGATGAACCCGCGCGACGTGGCCGCGGTGAAGGCGGCATCGGCGGCAGGGGTGACGGTCGTGCTCGCCACCGGCCGCATGTTCAAGTCCTCGCTCCGATTTGCCGAGCCGCTCGGCCTGAAGGGGCCGATCATCAACTACCAGGGCGCGGTGGTGCGCGAGATTGCGAGCGGCGAGGTGTGGTACCGGTGCGAGCTCACGATGCCCATGCAGCAACGGGTGCTCGCGCTCGCTGAGCCGAAGGACTGGCATGTCAACGTCTACGTGGACGAATCTGTCTATACGGCGCGCGCCCGGCCCGAAGCGGACCTCTACGCCAAGATCGGGATGGTTCCGTATCAGGTGGTCGGGCCACTGTCCAAATGGGTGCACCAGGACGCGACCAAAATGGTGCTCGTGGATCTGGATCCCGAAAATGTGCCCGCCCGAATGACCGAACTGGCTGCCTGGATGGGCGACGTCGCACGGGTGACGCGGTCACTGGATTGGTTCGTCGAAGTCGTCAATCCGGAGGTGTCCAAGTCCCGGGCGCTGGCTATGGTGGCGGATCGGCTTGGCATTGCGCAGGCGGAGGTATGTGCCATTGGCGACAACACCAATGACGAGGACATGGTTCGCTGGGCAGGGTTCGGCGTGGCCATGGGCAACGCTCCGGCAGCTCTTAAAAACCTCGCGAAGCACGTCACCGGGACGGTCGACGAGGCCGGAGTAGCCGAGGTCATCGAGCGCTTCGTGATCGGGAAAGAGGCGGCCAGCAGCCGGGATTAGATTCGGCAACCTTATATATACTTGGGCTTCCGCGGCCCCGTGGTGTAGCGGTCTAACATGCCTCCCTGTCACGGAGGAGATCGGCGGTTCGAATCCGCTCGGGGTCGTTGAACCCTCATTTTTGTATTCGATTTGACAGGTGGTGGCTAGTTGACTAATCGGGTCAATATGTACACATTTTCTTCGAGCGGCGTGGCCGCTCCTGCTGGCGGTTTGCCTGGGCTCTGACCGACACACACAACATCTAATAGGTATCGCGAGTCGGAATGCCGCGTCGTTGATCAGCCAGCTCCAAAATTTTGGCTTTCGAGCTTCCCAAACCCACGCCTCTGAGGGCTCGCGAGACGCCATTGCTTGCACTGGCCTATAGACGGCTGCGATGAACGGGTGCCTATGAGGATCGAACCCATGTCCGCCCCCACAGACCGAAAACAGCAGAAGCCTCAGGATGCCGAGCACGGAGAAATAACGCGAGGCCGATCGGGAGGGTTTCCTTCGGGCCGCGGCTTGCCCTTAATCGCGAGCCGGCCGCCACCGCGACAGACAGCTGTCGCAGCGACTAGGCAGCAGTCAAATTGGGACGACTCTTAGACGGAGTTGCGATGACGATTAATACCAGCGATTCGCCTCGAGATTTATTCGGTGCTTCCGTTTGCATAAACGTACAAAGGAGCGATGATGATCACCATCAACATCAACGGGCAAACACGCGAAGGCGTTGATGAGAGCTGGATCGCTCAAAGACTGGAAGGTCTTCGCCGCGACGACCAGTCGATTTGCGTAAACGTGCTCGTGAAAGCGCCAGGTGTCGATTTGCGCCTCACCGCGGGTGCCTGTCCGCAAGGTGGAAGCGGAGGAAGACCGCCAAATTCGCAGGAGCAGCAAGTATTCAAGATGTGGAATGAGTGCGGTTTAGGCTCGCCTGCGGCCGTCGCTCCAGGGAAGCTCATCGAGTGCCTCAAGCGGCTCGGCCGTTCGCTCTAAAAGCTAACTGGCTATGCCGCAAGATATTCGAATCACGCGCCGATCAGGCCAGGTTTTTCGATGGGCCGGCGCGATGAGCAGCTACGTCGGAGCTGACTTGCCTTCGCAATCCCTTTGACTTCTATGAACAGCGGCCGGAGTTTTGGCGAGAAATCGGGGATAAAGGCCTTTCCCGAGGAAGCGAATCGCTGGGTGTTCACGCTCGAACGATTCCATGTGACCCAGGAGGATCGCGTGGATCTTGTCCTGCAGATCCTCTTCGTTAGTCGGCTTGGTCGATGCAAAAAGGC
>VBHO01000098.1:8848-11366 GCA_005882045.1 Chloroflexota bacterium
CGCATTGGAAGCAATTCCAGGTGGCGAATAACATCGCGATCCTCGCCGGTTCGGGTGAGGAAAAGAGACACCACATGATCGGACAGGTTAAGGGCCTACAACCTCCGGAGTGATGGCCGACGGTTTTCTGGTTGACTAATCGCTCGTAACGGTGTAAGAAGGACGTGCGAATGGGGCGCCGACCCTCACTCGCCGGGGGGTCCTGTCGGTTGGGGGTTCTGGGTGCGAGCTATCTCCCGATGTAGCCGCCTCGCGAGATTGGCCGCTCGGTCTGCCCTTCTCCCCATCTTGCTTGCCATCCAATTTTGAAGGGGGAGTCATGGCCATGATGGAGCATCCAGGGAGTCGCAACGAGAAGGCTTCGCATCGAGCGTTGCGACGAGGCATCTCAATACTGGCCGGTGCAGCGCTGACGACGGTAAGCAGCCTGAGCCTTTACATCCTTACATCACCGCCGATCACAGCTGGTGCCACAACCGGCGCGACGTGCTCCACGACGACGCTAGGGACCGGTCTTTGGCACACGTTGGCTGTGGACTACAACGGGGCACTTTGGGGTGGGGCGACAATGGCGACATGGAGCTCGGGACGGGCTCCGCAACCTTCGGGAGTGCGGCCTCCGTTCTCATTTCAGGGTTTCCAACAGGCGTGGCCGCAGTTTCGGGTGGTTACAACCATTCGCTGGCCGTGACTGTCGATGGCTCCGTGTGGGCTTGGGGAAGCAACGCGTTTGGCCAGCTGGGGAATGGCCCTTCCGCCAGCGGACCTAGCCCGACCCAGGTCAAGGGGCTGAGCGGAGCGTCAGCGATTGCCGGCGCCTTCTGGCACTCGCTGGCAATCGCATCAGGGGCCGTGTACTGGTGGGGGGAAATTGATCGTAATGGTGGCGCATACGCGGCCACGCGCAGTTGGACACCAACGTTGGTGCCCCTTCCCGCCGCCGCGGTCGCCGTTGCTGGGTCAGAGGGGTTTTCAATTGCGCTCCTCTCCGACGGCACGGTCTGGGCGTGGGGATACAACAACAACGGCGAGTTGGGCAATGCGACGCTGACCGACAGCATGACACCGGTCCAGGTCACCGGCCTGAGCGGCATTGTCGGGATTTCTGCCGGTGGCCAGTTCGGTGAGCATTCGATGGCCGTCGATAGCAACGGCAACGTTTGGAGTTGGGGGAGTAACGGAGCCGGTCAGCTCGGTGACGGCACCACAACCAATCGATCGGCTCCGGTTCGAGTTGTCGGGCCAGGAGGCTCGACCGCCCTTACCAACATCGTCTCCGTCGCCGCGGGCTCCGGCCACTCCCTTGCGCTCGACTACCTGGGCAGCGTATGGGCTTGGGGTTCCAATGGCAACGGCGACCTGGGTAACACCAGCATCTCATTGTCTGGAGGCAGCACGACGCCAAACCGAGTTATGGGTGCAGGAGGCACTGGGTGCTCAGCAAAATCGTAAGCATTGCCGCCGGTGACTCGCATTCGATGGCGTTGAAGGCTGACGGTACTGTTTGGGGGTGGGGCAGCGAGCAATACGGGCAGCTTGGCAACGGAGTTATCGGCACGGCGTCCTACGTTCCTTACTCTCAGACGCCAACTCAAGTTCAGGGTAGTGCGGGCGTCGGCTTTCTGACTCAAGTGGCTCAGGCCAACGTATGTCCGCCTGCACCTGCCGGAGCAACCGTTCCCGGTACCGCCTCCCAGGTAAGTGCGACACCGGGCGATGGCAGAGCCACCGTAACTTGGGCAGCCGCGACGAGTAGCGGCGGTTCCGCGATCACGGGGTACGTCGTGACGGCAAGCCCTGGCAACGCAACCTGGCTGGTTGGTCCGTCGGCAACTTCCGGGGTAATCCCGGGGCTAACGAGCGACTGCAAGACGACTTATACATTTACTGTCGCGGCCAGGAACGCGGTTGGAATGGGAGCGCAGCCTTCCGTCAGCAACAGCGTCCTGCCTTCAGGCCATCCGCCCAACCCCCCGTCGAGGGTCGTGATACTGATTCAGGGGTTAGGTAGCTCTTTGTCTGCAAACGACCTTTACAATCCCCTGAGCGTCAACTATTGCCGTCTGAGGACTCCGGATTCAACGGTCCCGACCGACCTGAAGAATACTGCCGCCTACTTCGACCTCCAGTCTCCACTTCTGACGGCACCAGCCACCAACCTAACCGACAGCCTGGCCGACACAAACGCTGTCATTCTGCCGTACAGCTACAATGGCGCGTCGTTCCCTGCTGCCCAAGGTGATGCTGGTGTCTTCTCGGTCAGCCCCTACACGAAGACAGACGTTGGAAATGTCTTGCCAGATCTTGGAGCTACGTTTTTGAACACCGAGATCCACAGCGTGAATCGTGTGTGGCCCACAACGAATATTGTTGTCGTGGGGCACAGCGAAGGCGGTCTGATCGCGGAAACGTACTTCCATACGTATTTCCCAACGATCGATTCCGTACGTGCCATTTACTCGTTAGACAGTCCGATTAATGGTGTCAAAAAGCCTGGTATTTTGGAAACGCCATTACT
>VBHO01000098.1:11588-13169 GCA_005882045.1 Chloroflexota bacterium
CTGTTCACGTCCTTCCCTCAATCGAACCCGCAATCGAACCTGACCGGTCCCGACGTCCAAACGCCCGGGCAGCCCCCAGACCTCTATACGGCAATCTATGGCAACTCGTCGGGTGTCAAAGATCCCCTCGTTAGCCACGGCTACGTCCTCGAACAGCAAGATGTGATCAACCGGATCTCGGGGGCGGTCTCGAACTCCGCTCCGCCTTCCGCTCGGGCGTCCCGCCCGAGCACTTCGGCCGTCGCAGCAGCAACGGCTACTTCGATCGGTCCCGCCGTTTCTACACTGCCGCAGGGGCAGGTGAGTACTTATGTGTCCGCTGCAGGACAGTCGGTTGTCATCAACGGAACCGGCTTTGGGACGTCAGTGGGCACCGTGGACTTCGGTTCGAGCAACGGCCTTCGAGCGCTTGGCACACGACTGAAATGGAGCGATACACAAATCACCGCCACTCTGCCGACCAATGCGGCTACTGGTCCAATTCACGTCACCACTACAGGAGGCCTTTACGCTGACGTAGGTGGTCTTACGGTAGTGGGCGCCAGGAACTCGGTGGTCTCGATAACGCCTTGGACTCGAAGGGAAAGGGATTGGCATCCGTCCCCATGACGCTCTCGGATGGCTACGGAACCGAGACGGTACAAACGAATGCTGCTGGTCAAGCGACGTTTACCTTCCCTGGTTACGCGGGCGAAACCTTGTGGGCGTTTTCAGGGACGACATCAACCTCCTTCGCACTCACCTGGCAGGCTCCTCCCGTAATGAACCTCGCCTTGTCGGCAGCCCCAAATTCACCAGCGGCAGGACAAGCCGTCACGATTTCGGCGACCGTGACTGATGCAACTGGCGCTCCAGTCGCGAGCCAGGTCGTGAAGTTTCAGTTGAATGGGCCGACCTCAAGCAGCTTGGGCACCGCTCAAGGAACCACAAATGCAGCAGGGGTTGCGACAACGACCGTGACCGATTCGCTCGCTGGCCAAGCTGGTGTGACCGCGGTAACCGACTCCGATAGCGTCACACAGACTATGGCGGTTACTTGGCTGCCGACCGTTTCGGGAGTTGCGCCAGCGGCCGGACGAACTAGCGGCGGCACCCAGGTGACGATTTCCGGAACCGGGTTCGCCAGCGGAATGGGTGTTCACTTTGGGAACTCGGCTGCGACCAATATCACCGTGGTGACGGCGAACACAATCACCGCGACGAGCCCGGCCGGCAGCGGCACGGTGGACATCACCGTATGGTCGACGGGCGGCAGCAGCCCGATTTCGCCTCCCGACGCATTCACTTATGATGCACCTCCGACGGTCAGCGCGACCTCCCCGAATGCTGGACCGGTTGGTGGCGGCACTTCAGTAACCATTACCGGCACGAATTTCGTTCAAGGATCAACAGTCTCCTTCGGTGCCCAGCCTGCGAGCAATATATCGGTGCTGTCGACCACGTCGATTTCCGCCACGAGTCCCGCGAGTGCCTCGGCGAGCGTAGTCGACGTAACCGTCACCACGCCCGGCGGACAGTCAAGCAACTCGCAGGCTGACCAATTTGCTTACGGATCGCCCTCCGTAACGGCCATCTCGCCGT
>VBHO01000253.1:0-2132 GCA_005882045.1 Chloroflexota bacterium
CGCCTGCTCCTCGGATTGCTGCTGGATGGCATGGTATGCCAGCCCCATCGGCGTGATGTCCTGCTGGTCGAGCAACAGCCCGGTTGAATCGTAAATCCCTCGGATGTCCACTGGCCGGAGGACGTTCACTGTGGGTGTCCGGGCAAACGGAAGTTTGTCCTCCCAGCGAAAGGCCTGCAGCTGGTTTTTGACCTCTGGAAGGGCGCTGCCGCCTCCCGCCAGGTAGATCGCGGTCGGAAGCCGGTCACCCTTCGCCATCTCCTGGAGGGTGATCGCGACCCCCTCGACCAGCACCTCGGCATCCCGGGCCAGCACGGCCGTGACTTTCTCGGCGTGCTCGACCGGCAGCTCTCCCTTTGAGTGACGGAGCTTGACCGCCTCCGCATCGGCGAAGGAGATGCCAAAGCGCGACGCCAGCTTCTTGGTGAAGACCCGCCCGCCGAGCGGGAACATGCGGGTGCCTTCGATGCCGCCGTTGCGGATCAGGGCGATGTCGGTGGTGCCGCCGCCGATGTCGACGAAGATGCCGCCGAAGTCGTAGACCTCGTCGGTCGCGGCGCAGCGCGCCATGGCATACGGCTCGGCGACAGTCGCGATCAGCTCCAGGTCGAGCTCCGACGCAATCGTCTGCAGCGCGCCGACGTGTCTCAGCGGCGCAAAGGTGTTGAACACCGTGATCACCATTTGCTTGCCCTGGAAATCGATCGGGTTGTTGACCGCGAAGCCGTCGATCCGGACACTCGTCACCGCCGAGTTGATCAGTTTGACGTTCACGTCGGGCACCCCGAGCTCGAGGCTCATCGCGTGCTGCGCCTCGCGCATCGCGCGCTTCTGAACCAGCTGGAGGGTCTGCAGTAACTCGACCTCGTTGATCTTGAGGTTGGGGTCGGCTCGCGGAATCGTCACCGTCGTGCTCAAGCCCTTGACTTGTTCGCCGGCGATGCCGATGACGGCCTGACCGGGGATCGTGTCGCACATGTCTTCCGCCTGCGACATGGCGCGGTCGCAACTCTCGATGATCCCCTGGATGTTGGAGGGCACGCCGCCTTGCATATCAGCGATCTCCTGCCGCTGGCGCGACGCGCCCAGGACCACGCCGTTGCGTCCCTCGCGCTTGACCACGAGCGCCTTGATGTATTCGGTGCCGATGTCGAGTGCCGTGTAGTAGTTCTCGTAATCGGCCCCTCGGCGCAGGCGCTTGATGCGGTCCTTGATCTTGATCATGCGTTTTCTTTCAAATGCTGGCGTACATAGTCTTGCAGCGAGGTGAAGGCCTCGCCGACCTTCGCGGGATCGATGCCGCCACCCTGGCCTACCTGGCCTTTGCCTCCTCCCTTCCCCCCTACCACCTGGCGAAACGCCTGGACGAGGTCGTTCGCGGGCAGCCGACTGGACAGGGGACTCGCGACTTTCACCGCGAAGTTGCGACCGGCGACGACGATCGCGACGCCATTGCCATTGGCTCGGTTGAGCGCCTGATCCGCGAAAAGGGGCAGGTCCTTTTCGCCGTCGTCGACTCGCTGCAGCATCAACCGGACACCGTTGACGTCGACTTCTTCCACCTGCGCACCGCCGCCCGCCGCCAGCTTCTGGCGAAGGCTCGCGGCTTCCTTCTCGAGACGCTTGACCTCGGCCTGCAAGGCAGCAACCCGGGACGGCAGCTCCGCTGGTGCCGTTCGGAGGGCGTCGCCGAGTTCGCGCAGCACGCGTTCGTCATTGCGCACCTGCTCCTCGGCGGACGCGCCGGCGCGCATCTCAATCCGACGAATGCCTGCTCCGATGCTGCGGTCGTTGGAGATCAGGGCCAGGCCGATCTCGCCGCTTCGCTCGACGTGTGTCCCTCCGCAAAGTTCACGCGCCCAGTCGCCGAAGGAAACGACCCGGACCAGATCGCCGTACTTCTCGTCGAAGAGGGCGACCGCGCCGGTTTTGATCGCCTCGTCGAGTGGGAGCTCCTCGACCCGGCGCACCAGGTCCGCGCGGATCTTCTCGTTGAGCAGGCGCGACACACGATCGACCTCCTCCGCCGTCAAGGCCCGGGGAAAGCGGAAATCGAAGGTTGCGTAGTCGGGCTGCACCGAGGAACCAGCTTGGACGGCCTCCTCGCCCAGGACATCGCGCAGGGCCCGGTG
>VBHO01000253.1:2138-2745 GCA_005882045.1 Chloroflexota bacterium
ATGTCGCGCCACTGCCTGACGCCGGGGGGCATCCACCACTGCATGGACTCGATCGCCTGGCTTCAGCCGGTCAGGGGCGATCTCGACGCGATGCCGGATCGCCTCACCCTGGGGTTGAACATCGATGACGCGAGCCGTGGCGCCCTTCCAGGTCAGCGACCCGGTGTCGGCCGTCTGCCCGCCGCGCTCGGCGTAAAACGGGGTCTCGTCCAGGAATACGTCGGCGTCCTCCGGCTGGCCGGCCACCGGGAAAACATCGGTGACAGTGGCGTCGCTTTCCAGCCGGTCATATCCGATGAACCGGCTGGCGCTCCTGGCCAGCGGCGCGGTAAAGGCGCCCGTCGCGACCCGGCTTCGATCACGCTGGCTCTGCATCAGGGCTGCCACAGCCTCAAGATCCACGCTCACGCCTCGCTCCTTAGCCAACTCGGCGGTGAGCTCGATCGGGAAGCCGAGCGTGTCATGGAGGTAGAACACCTCTTCGGGGTTAAGAGTTCCGCGCTGGAGCAAAGGTTCCAGTCGCTCCATTCCCTGGCGCAGGGCCACCCCGAAGCGTTCCTCCTCGGACCGCACGACTTCGGCGATCCGAGCCACCTGCGTTTTGACC
>VBHO01000099.1 GCA_005882045.1 Chloroflexota bacterium
CTGTCAGGCGAATCCGACCCCTTCGCTCGTCTCGAGCTGCTCAAAGCGTCGGTCCGCCGGCTGCCGCAGGCGGAGCTTGTCACCTTTCCCGGCGTTGGGCACGGGCTGCTCCCCGTCATCGACGCCGCGATGGACCGCGTCGCCGCCTTCGTCCGACAGCTTCCTCCTTAGACTGAGCGCATGTGCACCGCGCCGGGCGATGGTGTCGGTCCTTCGGCGCCGGCCGCGGTCAGGGAAGAAGAGCGGACCATCCGCGCCGGCGATGGCGCCGATCTGCGAGAGTTCCTGGCTCTCCCGGCGACTGGATTTCGGCGTGGTGCGGTGCTGATCATCCATGACATCTGGGGATATACCGACTTCTACAAAGACTTAGCCCGGCGGATTACCGAGCACGGCCATGCGGCGGCCCTGGTGGATTTCTTTGGCCGCCAGGGCGACCTGCCCGAGTCGATGCGCGCCCCGGAACGAACCGGCACCAAGCCCGACGCGATGGCACGTGCCATGCAGCGAGCTCAGCAGGTATCGGATGAGCGATTTCTGGCCGACATGCAGACGGCGGTCGATGCCCTGCTGACGCGAGGTGCCTCGAGGGTCGCCGGCTGGGGCTTTTGCATGGGAGGCCGGCTCGCCTACGTCGCGGCTGCCCGCGTGAGCGGCATGGCGGGCGTGGTTGCCTATTACGGCCATCTCCAGGCGGAGCCAGGACGGTTGTCGCCGCTGCAGCTCGCGAGCGGCATCAAGATCCCGATCCTCGGTGTCTTCGGCGGGGCCGACCCCGGCATCCCACCTGAGCAGATCGCCACCTTTGAAGACGGGTTGAAAACCGATAAGGAAATCGTGATCTACCCGGATGCCCCGCATGGATTCCTCCGTTATGGGGCAACCGACCACCGGGGAGCGATCGACGACGCGCTGCAGCGAACGTTCCGGTTCTACGCGCGAGTCCTGACGACGTCGAGCTAAACCGGCGCCCGTTTAGCCGCTGAACCCCTCTGGTAGCAGCACCGCACCACCCGTGGTTTGGACGTATACCTGCCAGCTGTAGTAGCCGAGAAAGGCGCGCTCGTTGGCGAACATCTGCTGAGCGTAGAGCTGGACGGCGCGAACATAGAGGTTGCTCGGGTTGTAGGCGTAGATCGCCCGGCTCATGTTCTGGGGCGCGCCGTGCGCTTTCAGGTAGCGACCGGCAGCCTGGATCGCATCGTGCGGATTGTTGACGTCGCCACGACCGTAGCTGGCCCAGGTGGCGGGCATGAATTGCATCGGTCCCTGCGCTCCCGCCGAGCTCAGTCCCCGAATGCGACCCATGTTGGTCTCGATCAAGTTGATCGCGGCCAGGTACTGCCACTGGACACCGTAGGCCTCCTGCGCTTCGCGGTAATAGCCGAGCAGAACCTCGGGCGCCGGCGGCGCAATGATCTGCCAATGCGGAAGGGATCTGCGGGACCCATTCAGGCTGTCGATCTGCTGCGCCGCGCCGAGATTGTCCTGGATCGCCGAGCGCGCCGTTGGGGAAACGGCGTTGAGGACCGCCGATACCCAGTCGGGGTGCGCCGCCAGGAGCTGGTACGCACGTTGCTGACGATCACCGAGACTGGCGTACTGGTCCCCCGGGGTGTCGGCCATCCGAATCGCGTCTTCGACCGTGCCCAACTCACTGGCGAGGTAAGCGGCATCGATGACGACCGGGGGTGTTGGCGTGGGCGACGGCGATGGCGATAGCGATAGCGAAGGGGTCGGCGACACCCGTGAAGCGGATGGGCGTGCCTGCATCCCCGCCTGGGCGGCGCCGCACGCCGTCAGGGCAAAAGCGAGAACCGGGGCGATCATCCCGACGCTACGGACCCGCATCTTCGCGCGGGGATTCTATGAGTTTCGGCGTTGTGAATCAAACCGGGCCGTACTAACGTTATTCGCTGCGTGAGTTATCCCTGGACCCGAGTCCCGAAGGACGCCCCGCCGCTCGATGCCTGGCAGTTGCGGCTGCTACCAGTGGCCGACCTCTTCATGGGGTTGATGTGGTCGCGGCCGGGCGGCCTATCGTTGCGCACCACCTGGGTGACGCCGGCCACGCTCGGGCTGGCGGTGGCCGTGATCCTCGTGGTGGGTCTTCCGGGGCTGGGCGCCGCACTTTACGGCATCGCGAATCGCCAGCTGCTTCTTGTCGTCGGCGGTCTGATCGCGGCAGTGCTGGGCATCGGCGCGGGCGCCGTGGCGCTCTATGGCATCAGGCAACGCCGCCTGCCATCTGCCGCGGGTTAGGGTGGCTCTCCGTCGCGCAACCTATTCTTTTGGAAATGCGCGACCTCAGCGTCTCTATTGCCGCGGAACCGTTTGACTCCGACGACGCACGGCGATTGATCGCGGCGCTGGACGCGGGCCTGGCTGAGCTCTATCCGCCGGAGCAACGCTTCGGGCCGAACCTCAAAGCGGAACATCTCGCAGAGGGCCACGGCACGTTTCTCGTCGCGCGCGATGAAGGCCGAGCCGTCGGGTGCGGCGCCATCCGCCTCCTCGACTCGACGACCGCCGAGGCGAAGCGGATGTACGTCGAACCCGATCAGCGAGGCAAGGGAGTCGGATGGGCGGTGCTTGCCGGCCTCGAGGCTGCCGCCAAGCAGCTGGGTGTGCGTCGCCTCGTACTCGAGACCGGCATCTATCAGCACGCTGCGCTCTCCCTGTATCGCTGCGCGGGCTTCACGCAAGTCGACTGCTGGGGCGAATACGCGTCGTCGCCCACGAGCATCTGCCTCGAGAAGCAGCTCGTTTAGCATCCGGACTATGAGCACAGCGATTAAGCCACCCACGTACCGAACCGGAAAGATCTGCTACATCGAGATTCCCGCGAAGGACATCAAGAAGTCGGCCGAGTTCTACAACCGTACCTTCGGATGGCAGATCCGACAGAGAGGCGACGGCTCGACGGCTTTCGACGATACCGTCAACCAGGTGAGCGGGACGTGGGTCCTCGGGCGGCCCGTCGCGGCCGAGCCCGGACTGATGGTTTACATCATGGTTGCGAGTGCCGCCAAGGCGATTGAAGTAATCCAGTCTGCGGGTGGCGAAATCGTCCATCACGTCGACCCCCATGCGCGCGAGGTAGTCGCAACATTTCGCGACCCCGCAGGCAATGTCATCGGCATCTACCAGCAGCCCGGCCTGGCCGAATCCGAGGCGACCTCCTAGACGCAAGCCGTTCTGGAGGTTTGCCGGCGCCCGCGCGTTGCACGATTGGCGGCAAAGGCGCTTGGACCATGCGGATAGGGACGGCAATTGTCACGGCGGCTGCGATTCTTGCGGTAGGTGCCGTGTCGACCGCCGCAATCCTGACGTTCGGCCCCAAATACCTGGTCGCTCAAAAGAGTCCGACCCTTACGAGCACCCCGACCGCGCAGCCGAGCCTGAGTCCAGCCTGAGTCCACAGGTCAGCCCGAGTGAGCAGACACCGTCGCCACCCTATCCTCCGGCAACCATCGATCCAAGCCTCAATTTCGCGGGCGGCGACTTCGTGACTGGGACCGGCTTCACCAGCTGCCAAATGCACGTCAACTTTGTGGCTACCAGTAAGCGAGACGGGACGAGCGCATCTGGGACATTCATCATGACCGTCATAAAGACCGCCAATTGCGATGGGCAAGCGAGCGGACGCATCGCCTGCCTCCTGGTCAACGGAAACCACGCCGTCATCGACGGCTGGATGGACAATCCCACTGGAGTCTTCAGCGCGGGGGACATCATGCAAGCGACCGTTACCGAGAACGATCCCCAGGCCTACGGTCCGCCGGTTGATCGCGCAGGTTTCGGGATCGCGAGCGGGAGTCCCGAGTGCCCCCCGGCGATCTCCGGTACCGGGCCGGCGATCAGAAGCGGGACGATCGTAGTTTCCGCGGCTCGGTAGCTACCCCTTAGGCGTTCGACAATCCGAAGATGCCGGCAAGAGGAGCCACGCGGTCGCGAGGAGAACGATCCCCCAGCCGGCACCGCTTCGGTGACCCGCGAACAGATCCTGGATAACCTCTGGGGCGTCGACTATGCGGCCGAGAGCAATGTCGTCGATCGTCACGTCAGTAATCTCCGGACGAAACTGCAGGACGATTGGCGGCGGCCACGCTTCGTCGCCACAGTTCCCGGGCGTGGCTACCGTTTCCTCCCCGCCACTACATAACGATAAGGTGTCGGCTCCGATCGATCTGCCAGCGCGAGTCGATTTCAAGCTTGCGCAAGACGCTGCGCATCTGGCTCTTGACGGTGTGCAAGGTGACATGCAGTTCGGCCGCAACCTGGGCGTTGGTCCGGCCATCGGCAGCTAACGCGGCTACCAGCCGTTCGCGATGCGTCAGGCGGTAGAGCCTCGAATCGGGCTCCACACGCGGCAGCTCTGCATCCGATGCGGCCACTTCGATCAGCTGTCTGTACGCCCGTCGCACTTCCTGGCAGCGCCGTTCCGTGCGAGCGATGTCGTCCTTGAGGCAGCGCAACGCGCCCTCGAGTGCCTCGAAGGCGAGCACGCACTCGGAACGGTCATCTGGGCGGTAGGGCTGGGCCACGAGATGAAAGGTAGGGGGTCGCGTGACGCCTGACTACCTCCGGACGGCGCGCGGGATGCAGCCAACCGGCGGGGGCCGAACGGCGGGTCGGTGAACGGGGCCGCTGTGGACTTAGAGCAGCCTCAGCCGTGACGCGGTCGCCACGGCTTCCGCCCGGTTGCGGGCGTTCAGATGGAAGAGGAGGTTTTCCACATAGCCTTTGACGGTGCTGTCGCTGAGCCGAAGGCGGCTGGCGATCATGGTGTTCGAGTACCCCTCGGCAACCAGGCGGAGCACCTCGCGCTCGCGTCGCGACAGGCGCACCGGGGGCTCGCCTCCGTCGAGCGCCTCCACCCTTGTTCCCTCCGGCGCGGCCGTCTCCGTTTCGCCGGCCGCGAGCCGGAGCCGGAACGTGGCTACGACGCAGACGGCAATCATTCCGAGCAACAACATGGAATTGACCAGGCCGCCGCCGGCGAAGAGCTGCCCAAAGAGCGGGAGGCCGAAGACCTTGACCGTAAGGGCGGCCACGACAAAAATCCCGAGAGATAGGATCGCGCCAGCGGCGCCGAAGTAGAACACGGCCTCGATGATGCCGAAGACATAGGCGCTGAGTGGCTCACTTCCGGCCACCTGGATCGCATAGAGGCCGGGAAAGATGAAGCCGAACAAGCTGTCGATAATCGTGACCGCGACCGCTAGGCGCCGATCCCACGCGGCCGGTGCCCGAGCCACCAGCACCATGATGCCCCCGTTGTAGGCCGTGGCGATGGCCACCAGATAGAGCAGGAAAGTCCCGAGCTTTGGGGTCAGCATCCCACCGGCCGCGACCAGCGCGATCGTGATCCAGCGCAGCACGATGCCGATGCGGAGGTTGGGCCGGACCCGATCTGCCGCCAGGGCCGGAAGCAACTGCGAGAGGTTCACGGCCGCCGCCGATCGTAGGGCGCTCAAAGCAACCCGTACCGGATCGCGGCCGCCACGGCCTCCGCCCGGTTGCGCGCCTTTACCTGGGTCAGCAAGCGCTCCAAGGTGGCCTTGACGGTGCGTTCGCTCACCCCGAGGCGGCTGGCGATCACCGCGTTGGAGCAGCCTTCTGCCACCAGGCGCAGCACGTCCGTCTGGCGAACAGAGAGCCGCGGCGGGCCTGCCGGGCTGCGGGCGATTTGAGCAGGCTGAGCTTCGTCGCCGGCAGAGCGTACTAGCACCTCGCTGACCGCGGCCAGGCAGGCGCCGATCAAGATCACGATCATGGTCGACGCGAACACACCCAGCGAATCGAACGCGCCGTGGCCCAGGGCCGCCAAGCTCGCCTGCGCGACCACGACGCCAGTCAGGAAGATGCTGGTGGAGAGGACAGCGCCGGCCGCGCCGAAGAAGGCGACCGCCTCGATCATTGCCGGCACGTAGGCGGCCACCTGATGGCCGCCCGGGAGGACGTTGTAGAGACCGATGAAGGTGAAGCAGAAGAGCTGGTCGATGACGGTCGTGACCAGGGCGACGGTGGGCAGGGCCTCGTTCGAGGCACGGGCGGCAGCCCCGGTCACGATGCCGTTATAGATCACAGCGGCCAGGATCTCGGCCCCTAGAAGATCGGGTGGCCGCGGGCTGAGCAGTCCCGCCAGTCCGGCGAACGCCAGTGCAACCCAGCGCAGGATCACCCCGAGGTGGATCAATGCGCGCAGCTGGCGAACGGTGACGCGCGGGGTATGGACCAACAACGTGCCCGTCAGCCAGTGCACGACCCCGTCCCTGTCCTCTCAGCTGCAGCGATGAAGCGGCGGGCATCGCCAACCCGCAATCTCAGTCTACGTCAGCGGCGTGCTCCGACTAAGCCATCGCGCGCCGAGCCCGTTGAGGATCCCGACCGCGACCGCCACCACGATGACGCCGGGTCCGGTTTTCACCGCAAAGCTGCCCCCGACCCGGCTGAGCGTATAGATCGGGAGAGGTCCGATCCCCAACTGAGCGTTGCCCCAGTGCTGGGACTCGCCCACCACGTTGAGCAAGAACGCGAGGGCGATTTCCAGGACGAGGATCGTCAGGGCGCCGATGAGCGACGCTCGGAGAAAGGTCATTGGTCACCTCCTTTGGCGGCCGCCAGCAGGCGGCCATCCTGTGCGAGCACGGTCAGGGCCAACAGTTGCACAAGGAACGGTACGGCGGCGAAGGCGAGGGGCAGGCTCTGGAACCCGGCCGCGAGGGCCAACCCTGACGCGCCGAGCACGCCGCAGGCGAGCGGGCCAGATGCGTGCACCCACCGCGTATCCGGACGGTTTTGATGCACGACCGCCACGCGCCATCCGGACCGAACGAGGAAGCAGCCGATGCCGATGCGGTGCGCGGCGACGGCATGGCCGCCCTCGTGGACGATGACGGCAGCGACCAGGCTGATCGAGAGGGCCAGGAGCGCTGAGGCGAGTGCGGGGGCAAAAAGAAGGGCGGGGAGCAACATTGGCACAATGAGCAGGAACCAGAGGGGCGCCATCTGGATGCCAACCACGGATGCGATCTGCCAGAGAACGGCTAGGGCGCCACCGGTCGCCAGCGGATATCGGCGGCTGCGTGCTGGCGGCCAGCGATGCGCCACGATCAGGAACAGGCTCACGCGCAGGATGTGGCGCAGTCCCGCCCGCCATCCCGATGAGCGCAGGTTGATCAATTGTGCTCGGCTCAACTGGAAGGCGAACGCGGCAAGGTCGCTCTGGACCGCCTGCGGATTGACGTCGAATTGTGCGGCCAGGGAGGTGGCCGCATCTCCAATGGAGTATCCAGCCGCGAGCAGCGCCATGCCTTCGATACCGGAGCCGCGCAGCGGATACGCCTCGCCGAGCGCGAGATCGTGAAGCGCATCGCCCTCGAACCGGACGTCCGAGGGTAATTCGAGTCTATCGCTGAGGTCGATCATGCTTCTCTCCAGGGTGCGGTGCTGCAAATCGCTGCGGTTAGCGCCAGCATCCCGACCAGGACCGCAACCGGACCGGCCTCGAGCAGAAAGCGCTGCGCGATCAACTCGGCGATGCCGAGCGCGCCCAGGAAGAAGACCAGCTGGAGGGCGAGCACGCCCAGTTGCCGGGCCAGAGCGTCATGTCGGAATGGCAAGAGCCGCCCAACCGCGGCCGGGATCGGAGCGGCCATCACCAGGGCGCCAAGCACAAACGGATAAGCGTCGAGCGGCATGACGGCGAAAACCGGCGCCACGACAACCAGACTGATGGCGGCGGTGATTGTCCCGATGACGATCCACCAGCTCAACCCGACCTCGCGGCCCGTTGGCGGAATCGATCGCCACAACCAACGGCCCTGCGCCAGGTCGGATGACAGCGCCAGCGGCGCCCCTGCGGCGAACTGGAGCAGCAGGATCGCGGCGAGCGGGGTCAGCGCCGCGGCCGATCGACCCGCGAGAACCGCCGTCGCCGAAATCATGCCGGCGCCGGACAGCAGGCTCAGCAGGAGCACCACCCGCACCCGGCCATCGCGCACCGCGGTCAGGGTAAGCCAGGTCCCCATCGCCAGGGTCAGGCGGCGAGGGATGCGGCGGCTGCGCATGTGTTCACTGCCGGCGGGGGCTCGCCCGGGTAACGTGGCCGCGGCGCTCCAGGCCCCGGCCGCCAGCGCGCCAATCGCGAGCACACCGAGCAGCGACGTGGCAATCGAAGGCACCACGATCGGTGCGACCGCAGCCTGCGAAGACTTCCCCAGGCCGTGAGGCAACGCCGCCGCGAGCCATGACCAGGTTGGCGCGCTGGTCAGCGAGGCGGCCACGGCGGGCAGTCCGAGGGCGAGCACGAGCGGGATCGCGGCCAGCAGCGCGCGACGCGATGGACGGGCGCGAAGGATTTCCAGGATGGCGGCGCCCGTCACGCACGCGATCAACTGCGCCAGCAGCAGGAGTCCGGCCCAGGCATCGGGTGCCGGGACCTGGATGGTACGGAACAGGCTTGTCCCAAAGTCGAAGACGGGGATGGCGAAGATGAACCAGGCGACCGTCAGCGGAATGGCCGTGGTGCCGAGATAGGCCTGCAGTGGAGCAATCGGAACCGTGCGAATTTGCGCGTCGAGGCCCTCGAAGCGCGGTGCCGCGGCGGCGAGACCGAGGCCCAGGAGGACGCCGCCCATCAGGATGATCGCCAGCACGGCGCTGAGCCCAGATGGCAGGAACACCGCCATGATGGCCGCTCCGGCGCCTGCTTTGATGGCCAGCCACATCACGCCGACGACCACCCCGATGGCCGCCGGGACGAGCAAAGGATTCGCGCGCGCGAGCCGGACAGCGACCCGGCTGACGCGACGCCGCTCGACGTCAGTCAGGAGGAGCCAGGACGTCATCGATTCCCTCCAGCACGTGGGTCAGACCGGTGGCTTTCATGAAGGCGCCACGGAGATCGGCGGCGCCGAACGTGCGCCGCAGTTCGTCTGGTGAACCGGCCGCTTTGAGCTGGCCGTGGGCAAGCATGAAGATGAGGTCGCAGGTTCGCTCGGCGAAATAGATGTCCTGGGTCGCGACGACGGCCGCACAGCCATAACGGACAGCGCTCCGCAAGAGGGACTCGAGGACGATGACCGATTCCGGATCGAGGGCGCTGGTCGCCTCGTCGAGCAGCAGCAGGGGCCGCACCAGCGCGATGGCCGCAACAATGGCAACCTTTCGCCGGGTTCCATGCGACAGCTTCCCGAGAACCCGGTTCGTGTGGGGCTGCAGATCCATGACGCCGAGCAGATTGCTCGCGCGCGCCCCATACTCCGGGTCGGCACTTTGCAGGGCGGCGTAGAGGTCGAGGTATTCCTGCACGGTTAGGTGGTCGAAACCCGAGGGGGCATCGGGGGCGAAGGCAAACCGGCGCTTGGCTTCGACGGGAGCATCGCGCAAGGGGATGCCCTGGATGTCGACGGAACCGTGCTTTCCCTCGAGGATGCCGGTGATCAAGCGAAGCGTCGTGGTCTTTCCGGAGCCGTTCGGGCCGATGAGTCCGGCGATCGTCCCTGCTGGTACGGTCAAGCTGAGGTCATCGACCGCCAGCGCGGTGCCGTAGTAGAAGCTGAGGTGGTCCACGCGCAATGCGAGGGGAGCCGCCTCAGGTTCTCGTGAGCCGTCTTCGACGGGCATGGCGCCCATTTTCCGTGATCCTCCTTGTGAATGCCGGGCGCCGGGCCGGCCGCGCCCGGCTCCCGGATGCTTATGTGTTTGCTCGCGGACTCAGTAGTAAAGCTTGCATTGGACGACAAACCCAGGCGGCCACCATTGCCAGTAGATATAGGCACTGCCGCCCAGCGAGTTGCAGTACGCGGCATAGGCCAGCGCGATGGCGAATGTCACGCACAGGATGATGAACAGGACGCAGGGCCAGCATTCGTTGACATCGGTCTGGCGCGCGCCCAGGTCAACAGTCGGAGGGCGGTAGCGGGTGCTCGTCCGAGGGGCGAGGGCGAGTACGGTCGAGGGCACTTCTTCACCTCCTTTTCCAGTGGTTCGAGCTAGCCAGCGTCTGGACAGTACGGCCAACGATGGAGCCTGTCGTCGCTCTCGCGAGCGAATCCCGCGGTATCCGGACCAGGATTCACCCCGAGAGTGAATGGCGAGCCAGTCCGACCCGGATAATTGCTGCGTGAGCGACGCCTGCCGGGTTCGCGGACATCTGACCTGGCGCGCAGTTGACCTTCGCTTGCGGGCAATGCGCGAGATCTGGGTCGCCATGACACGTCCGGATGGACGCCCGCACGCGGTGCCCGTGTGGTTCTGGTGGAACGGCGTGAACCTTTACTTCACCGCATGGCCACATTGGTGACAGAGCCTGTTGAGCTGGAAAGCGTCAACGCAGCCTACGGTGAGAAATACGTCGATCCCGCGACTGGCAACCGTGCGGCGGTCGATTCCACGATGGAAGCGGTTTTCCGGGTGGCCGTCAAACGCGTGCAGGCGTGGGCGTACGCCAAGGCCGCGACGCAGACGGTCTGGCAATTCGGCTGGCCCGGCCCCGGGTAGGATACGCTGCTAGACCGCGGCACTCGTCATTCCAAAGGCAGGTGACTTGTGGCATACATCATGACCCGCATCCAGGTGGGCGACTTCGACACCTGGAAGCCGATGTTCGACCAGGATCTCCCCGGCGCCAGACGATCGGCCAAATCGCTCCGGATTTTCCGGGGAGTGGAAGACCCAAACGAAGTCTTCATCCAAATCGAATTCGCGTCGTCCGACGAGGCAAGGATGGCCCGCGAACGATTAATTGCCTCGAAGGTCCTCGATCGCTTTCGCGACAAGACCGGCCCAACCGTCGTCGAGGAGGCAAACACGCCGGTTTGAGGAGACGAGGATGACCATGCTCAAGTCAAAAGACGGGACCACGCTTGCGTTCGACAAGCAGGGCGAAGGCCCAGCTCTCATCCTGGTGGACGGAGCCATGGGTACTCGTTCGTCCGGCTCCAAGCCGGAGCTCGCCAAGCTTCTCGCGCAGCACGTCACGGTCTACAGCTATGACCGTCGGGGCCGTGGCGACAGCGGGGACACCAAGCCGTATGCGGTCGAGCGGGAGATCGAAGATATCGACGTCTTGATCGACGACGCCGGAGGATCCGCGTTTGTCTATGGGCACTCGTCCGGGGGCTGCCTGGCTTTGGAGGCAACCGTCAAACTGGGCGAAAAGGTCAAGAAACTCGCTGTCTACGAGGTCCCCTACAACGACGCTGCCGAGGCTCAGAAGGCCTGGAGCGAGTACATCGGGAACCTAACCGAAGCCCTGGCGTCCGATCGCCGAGGTGATGCGGTTGCCCTATTCATGGCGTACGTCGGGATCCCCGCCGACCAGATTGCGGGGATGCGGCATGCGCCCTTCTGGGGTGGGATGGAGGCCATCGCCCCGACCCTGGCGTATGACCATACAGCCATCATGGGCAAGGACGGCTCGATTCCTGTCGATCGGGCGTCCCGTGTCCACGCGCCCACACTGGTCATGACCGGTGGCAATGGTGCTCCCTTCATGCTCGAAACGGCCAAGACGCTCAGTAAGGTGATCCCAAACGCCAGACTGAGCACGCTGGCGGGTCAGACTCACGACGTTCACCCGGCGGCGCTTGCGCCCGTCCTGGTGGAGTTCTTCACGGCTTGACGACCCTTCGACGAGACGCCCGGATCATAATTGACCCGTGGCGAAGCTCACGGTCTCGCTAGATGATGACCAAATGCTCGACCTTGGCAGGCTGGCACGCGAATCTGGGGTAAGTGAGAACGATGTCGTGCGCGAAGCGATCGACCGTCTCCTGCAATCTCACCGCGGCCCCGGAACCCCCCGATTCGCGAGGCGGCTCGGGCCACTGGCCATCGTGGAGCATGAGCCATCGGCTACTGATAGTTGAGTACCCCGTGGCGGACACCAATCGAACAATTGAATTGGGCCGGTCGCGAAAGGGGGGTCATCATGGGGCGACGCAGGGCACGACGCCAGGATCGCCGCCCTGGAGCATGAACTTTTTTACGGCTGTGGCGTCATATCCTCAAGGGTTGTACCTACGGATTAGAACGCGATGTTACGTCCCTCAAGTCCAACCTTTTGGGTCGATCCAGGATCCACCGATGGCATCAACCTCAGCCTGAGAGACCCCACGGGCCTCAGCGCAACCCTTTCAGACATGAATTGGAATTTTGTTTTCGCGTGCGAAGTCCAGCACTTCAGTCAGCGGCGGTACGCCCTTGCCTCGTACCGTTCCCGCAACGCCCGAGCGGATTAGGTCTGTCGAGTCGCCCGCGAGAACAATACGGACGTCAATGCCGGTCTGCTTGGCCCCGCGTGCCAGGTGGAATGGAATCGTCGCCTTCGTTGGGTCGTTCGTTCCCCAGGTTGTTGAGATCGTCAGCACCTGCTCCATGGCTCACCTCTCTTGTCCGGCTCAGCGCCCTTATGGTAAGGCCGCTCGCTTGGGCGGCGCGATCTAGATCCGTAGGGGATGACACATTGGGCGTACGGTGCGTCTGGCAGTGGTAGCCCGTGGCGGACCCTAATCGAACAAACAAATTGAACCAGACCGCCGTTTCGGTCGAAGTCTTACTGCAGGATCTTGAGCTGAGCGGCTGCCGTCCGTGCTTTGCGGCGGCGCCCGCGGAGTCGGAAGGCGAGCAACACGATTTCGTTGACCCGGCGTTCATATTCGGCGACGGTCACGCCTTCGATGGATTTGCAGATTTCGCTTGCTGCCGTTTCGAGCTGGTACCAGATGTCGCCTTTGCGCTCTCGAAAAAGGGGGTGTTGCGAGTTGATCACGACCACCTTGACGGCGTCTTCGATGACCGTCTGGCTTCGGATGGCCGGACCAAGTGGCCTGATGACGATATCCCCGAAGCCCCGGCGCCTGGGGCTCGCGTCCGACGCCGGTTGCGGCACCGACGGCTCCGTCTCCGCAGCCACCCGCTCTCGTAACGACCGCTCGCCATTGGAGGGCTGCGTGACCCCGGTACGTCCCGGCGCGGTGCCGAGGAAAAGTTCCGGCCGGTCTGCCCACCGGAGCGCCTGGCTCAATAGCCGCCGTACCTGCTGAGCGACCTTGACTGCAGAGGGCGGCGGCGGACTCTCCGTCTGCCTCGACAGCTCCCTAACGAGGGGCTTGAGCAGCCGATGAAGACGGCGCTCGATGTTAACCCATGCGTTGCTGTCCCGATCGAAGTCGCTCTTGTTGATAGTCAGCGGAACCCGGCGGACCTCGACCTCGCCGATCAGCTGAGCCATTCCGGGCTCCTGGGCCGGTGTTGGGTGTCCGAAGAACTCACCGTCTTTGACGAGACGACCCAACCGATAGCATCGCAGCCCGGCAACAAAGTCTGCCGTTCTTTTCGCCGGATCGACCCTTCCCACCCAGCCGCTGATGATCGTGGAGGCGGCCCGCACCCGGAAATCCTTGCGCACAATTTCCCCCAGCGACCGTGGCTTCAGGAGCGCCCCGTTCAGCATGATCTGTAGATCGCCTCGCTCGAGAAGCAGACAATAGGTGTCGGCGAGCCGCTGGCCAAGCCGTTTCAGATCGATCCGCTTGTCGACCTCATCGATTCGGATCCGTACGTAACCCAGCTCATGCGAAACGCGCTTGGAAACCTCCAGTAACTCATAGGTCTTCAATCGGCTCCGGTCACGGTAGTTCGGGTCTGTGAAACGCCAGCCTACGTGGTCGCCGGGGCGGCTGGACTCGACCGAGAATCGACGGCCGAGATGACCGATGGCCGCCTTGCCACCCTGGCCGTACTGTCCGAGCAACTCCCTCCCGCGTTTGGCGGACTTGCCCCAACGGAGATAGCGGCGCTCGAGGTCCTTCGGTCCCATGCCCTCACCACCTTCGCTCATCACGGTGACTGCCTCGCCGTGAAAGGCAAGGTCCACCTTCATCGGCTCTCCAGGCAGGCGTGAATCGAGAGCGTTATCGACCAACTCCATGAGCGCGTCCGCCGAAGACCGGTAATTAGCGAAAAGCGTGGCGGTGATCTCTGGGTCGATCCGCTCTCGAACCGTTATCCGACCCGAGTCCCCTCCCATGAGGGAAGCATCCTCGAGCGGCGTCGCGCCGTCAAGACGATCTTGTCAGCCAGTCATGGCCTGACGATGGTTCCCTGGACCTCCCCGAAACCAGAGGCACGCGCGGAACGGCTGTCCTACCTGTGGGCCCCACCCACGGGCGAGGTTTAGCCTGTGGCGGACACTATTCGAACATTGATTTTGAAGCGGGTGGCCCTTAGCGCTCGAGTTCTCGAGTAGTCGGCACAAAGAAAGAGCCCGGCAGTTGCCAAGGCTCCTCTTCAATCCGGCGGTGGTCAGCGCGCGGGCGCGGCTTGCGGCGTGGGGATGAAGCCGAGCTGCTGCAGCATGCCGAGCTGGTCCTGCACTTGCCAGTGCTCGACGATCTTGCCGTCTTTGATCCGAGTGATGTGGATCGCTTCCCATGTCGCGGTCTTGCCGCTCGGAGGCATGCCGGCAAATTCGCCCTTCATTGTGCCGGTAGTCGTGGCTTGCTGTACCACCAGGTCACCTTCGGCGACCTGAAGACCGATCGTGATCTTGAAATCTGGAAATGCGCTACGCAGCGCCTTGACCAGGAGCTTGACACCTTCCTTACCGGGCGGCATACCCGAGGGCAGCTCGCCGTGGTCGATGGAGTTATCCGCGATCACCTCATCGATGACCTCGAGCTTGCCCTGATTGAAGGCTTCCAAGGGGATGCGTGCGGCGAGTGCCTTGTTCTTGTCCGACATATCATGTCCTCCCTCGTTATTGACGGTGGCTTCCCACACTACGCTTTTGGTCAGCCGTGGTGGGGTGGTAGCCCGTGGCGGACACTAATCGAACATTCGAATTGGACCGAGCGCATGTAGTACCCCGACCGAGGCCCGCGAGCCCGAGAAGAAGGTCCATCTACGGCTTTGCTTCCACGTAGTCCTCGAACTCCCAGTGCCCCAACCGCCCAACCTTGAGGGCGACTTGCTCCCACGTATCTCCCTCACAGCTCGCCACCCACTTCGTAATGAACGCGGAGATCCGGCTCCAGTCGTAGTCGGCAACGATCAAGTGGTGCCTGCCCATCACAACCCTTTCTTTCCGAAGCAGCTCCGATAGCCAGGCGGGGGTGCAGACCTCCACATTGAAGGATTCCTCCCCTTCCTCTTCCTTGGGACCGGCCATCACCTCCAGCAGAAAGGCGAAGCTTGTGGCATCAGACGGGGTGTGGGCGGCAAGGTCGGGAATGTCGGGGCTGTGGAATGTGCGAACCTCGGCCCTCATTTCAACCAAGGGTACAGAGCGGATTAGCCTCGTGGAGGTCCGTTTGCGGAAGGTCAATAGCCCGTGG
>VBHO01000100.1 GCA_005882045.1 Chloroflexota bacterium
CGCGAGGTGGTGTACCGCCGCCGCGATGGCGAACCCCTCTGGGCGGTCGTGGCGACCACGCCGCTTCTCCGCGACGGCAACCGACTGGAAGGCATCCTCGGCATGGTTACCGATATCACGGCCCGGGTGAAGGCGGAGGAGAACCTGCGCGCCAGTGAGCGGCTCTTTCGCAGCCTGTTCAGCGAGTCGCCCGCAGGCCAGATC
>VBHO01000101.1 GCA_005882045.1 Chloroflexota bacterium
CTCGAACACCAGGCGCTGCACGATGCGCTCACCGGTCTCCCCAACCGGGTGCTGCCCGCGACCGGCTCGACCAGGCGATCCTGCTCGCCCGCCGGCAGCAAACGCGGGTCGCCCTGCTAATCATCGATCTCGACCACTTCAAGGAGGTCAACGACACCTTCGGTCACCAGGCAGGCGACCAGCTGCTCCGCCAGGTGGGCGAGCGCTTCATGGCTGAGCTGCGCGAGACTGACACGGTGGCCCGGCTCGGCGGTGACGAGTTCGCCATCGTGCTGCTTGCCGCCGACGCCGCCGCCGCGGGCTTGGTCGCGGTCAAACTGCTCGCCGCCCTCGAGCGCCCCTTCATCGTCGAAGGTCAGGCCCTCGATGTGGGAGCCAGTATCGGCATCGCCGTCTATCCCGACCATGCTGATACGGCGGACAGCATGCTTCGCCGAGCCGACATCGCCATGTACGTCGCCAAGCGATCTCGCCGCACTCACTCGGTTTACACCCGTGACCACGACGAGCCCGGCGACAGCCGGCTCGCCCTCATGGCACAGTTGCGGCAGGCTATCAACGATGGAGCGCTCACGCTCCACTACCAACCCATCGCCCGGCTACGCGATGGACGGGTGGAGCGTCTCGAGGCGCTGGTCCGCTGGCAGCGGCCGGGTCACGGCCTCGTCCCGCCCGGCGACTTCATCGCCTTCGCCGAACAGACCGGGTTGATCCAGCCGCTCACGCAATGGGTGCTGCAAACCGCACTCGCCCAGTGCGGCGAATGGAATCGTGGGGGACAGCCGGTCGGCGTCGCCGTCAACATCTCGATGCGTAACCTCCTCGATCCCCAGCTTCCGGACAACGTGGCGCAGATCCTGCGGGAGACCGGGGCGAGGCCGGAATGGCTGACCCTGGAGATCACCGAGAGCAGCATCATGGCGGAGTCGCAGCGGACGCTGGAAACCTTGCAGAAGCTGCGAGCGCTCAACGTCCGCCTCTCGATCGACGACTTTGGCACCGGCTATTCGTCGCTGGCGTACCTTCATCGGTTGCCGGTCCACGAGATGAAGATCGATCAGTCGTTCATCCGCGGTCTCATCAGCGATGAGATCAGCGGAGCCATCGTGCGTGCCGCCGTCGACCTGGGCCATAAGCTGAAGCTGGCCGTGGTCGCCGAGGGCATCGAGGACGCAGCTACCTGGCAGCGCGCGAGCGCCGACGAGATCGATTACGGCCAGGGCTACTACCTCTCGCGACCGGTGCCGGCGGCTGAGGTGGCGGCCTGGCTCACGGCCCCGCCGAGGCCGGCACGCGCCGCAGCTTGACCTGCTGCCTCGCCGGCGAAGAACGAGCGTCAGCGCGCCACGAGGTGCAGGTCGACAACCGGCGCGCCGGGCTGCTTGCCCAGCACGATCAGGGCGGTCCCCTCAGCCGGTCCGATGGTCAGCGTCGTCGTGTGGTTGATGAAATTCTGGTTACCTCCGAGCCTGCCTTCCGCATAACCGGGGAGGCCCTCGACCGCCTTCTGCTTCTGACCGACCGATCCTGCCACGGTGAGGTTGCTGTCGGTGAATGGAACGCGGATCGACACGCCGATACCGATCGCAGCATTGAACAGACTCAGCAGAAGGCCGATCGTGAGTACCACCAGAACGGATGCACAGCCGGCCCCGCACCCGCCGCCGGGTCGGAACCCTCGTCGACGATCTCTGTCGACACTCATGGTCGGTAGCCTACTCCGCCCTTAGAGCCAGCGCGGACGCCGCGTCGATAGTGCGGCCGGGGAGAAGTGAGAATCCTAGACACAAAGATTCTTGCTCGCGAGGATATTGCGACTACAATAAGGTCGCATGGAGAAGAAGCACGATTCCGTCGACGTCATCAAACGCGAGTTTGCTCAAACCCTGCCCGGGGTGGACGTTGGGGCGGCCACGATCACGGGGCGTGTCCGCCGGACGAACTTCCACCTCAACCGCAACGCCGAAGAAGTCTTCAACAGCTTCAATACAACCGGGGCGAGTTTCGATGTCCTCGCCGCCCTCTACGCGGCCGGCCCTCCCTACCAGATGACCCCGACGGACTTCTATCGGGGTCACATGATGTCGTCAGCCGGGGTGACGGCAAGGCTGGACGTGGTCGAGCGGGCCGGCCTGGCCGCGCGCTCGCGTGACCCACGAGACCGACGCGGCGTGATCGTCACCTTGACCAAGACTGGTCAGAAGCTGGTCAGGGACGTTGCCCAGGCCCTCTACCGCCGTCAGGCATTTGTCCAGAAGGTCTATACCGAAAGGGAGCGCAGGCAGGTCCTGAACCTGTTGAGGCGGCTGCTCAATTCGCTCGAGCGGCTCGGCTCCGGCACAACGCTCCCGGACTATGAAGCCGCCATCGGGCCGTGGGTGCGGGAGTTTCCCGCGCTGGATCCCTGGCTGGTCGAGTTCCTTCTCGTGATCGCGATGCTGACCGGCCGTATCAACCGTGAAACTGACCGGCTGCTCCACGATCTCAACGTCTCCCGCACCGCCATGATCATCCTCGCCGCGCTCCGCCGCTCCGGCGACCCTGAACGCCTCTCGCCCTCAGAGCTCTCACAGGCCGCGATGCTGTCGTCGGCGGGGATGACCGCGCAACTCGATCAGCTGGAGGAACGCGGCCTCGTCCGGCGATCGCCGCATCCAGAGGACCGGCGGGCACTCTACGTCACGCTCACACGACCCGGCCAGAAATTAGTCGACAAGGCGATCGAAACCTACAACGCTGGACACAAGCGCATGCTCTCCGGGCTGGCATCCAGCGAGCGGCAAGCGCTCGACATCCTGCTGCGCAAGCTGCTCATCGCCCTCGAGGCGAGTAACGGCGCCAAGCCGAGCAAGGACTAGCCGCGCATACGACAGCGAACGCGTAACGAACTGGCCGATGGGGGTCGATGCGAGAAATGGTGCGAGCCCAAGCATCACGACCGCGCACAGGTTGAGGCTTCGCACCAGGGCAAACAGCAAAGCCAGCACGGCGGTCGCTGCCCACCTGCCGATCGCCCAGGCGAAGGGAGGGCCGCTTTGGCCCTCCCTTTGAGCGATCAGTGGTGCGGGGCGCCGCCTAGCCCTTGGGGACGAGATTCCCGAAGAGTCCATCATGCTCGTCATTGATGCCGGCGGTGAAGTAGAGCGCGCCGGCCACCGCATTCAGCGAGCCGGCGGGAAAGCGTAGCCCCCATAACCCGGAGATGGTAAGGGCCTGACCCGAGGCGTTCAGGAGACGACCCTCGACACGACCGGTGGAGCGATCGTAGGCATTGATGTGCCCATCGCCGAAGTTGCCGACCAGGATGTCGCCACCGAATGCGCCGAAGGTCACCGGTGCCAGGGTCACCGCCCAGGGAGAGTTGAGCCGGCCTTCGCTGACGAACCGCTGGAGCAGGTCCCCGTTGGGACTGAAGACATCGACGAATCCATTGCCCGGGCCAGCCACGTCGTCGTGCTTTTCCCCGTTTTGCTTGGCGAAGGTGACGAAGAGCGTGCCACCAATGTTATGGACTCCGAACGGGGCAAAACCAGTAGGGACCGTGGGATCGGTGAAGCTCTTGACCAGGTTGAAGCTGCTGTCGAAGACGTCGATGGTGCCGAAGCGGAAGTTGCTCGCGTAGAGGAAGGTGCCGGCCGAGGTGGTCACCAGCGCGAGGCCCTTGTACACCGCGCCGACGTCGCCGGCCGGGTCCATGGCCGTCGAGCGGTCGACGGCGATGATCCCGTTGGCGCGATCGACGGTCGGGCTCCAGCCAACAATCGCGCCGTCCTCGGTGGCAAAGAGGAAGCGACTGGAACCTGAGGCGCCCTTGTTGGAGACGACGAAACCTTGCCCCGTCGGGTTGAAGACGGTCCCCGTCGGCGCACCTACGGCGCCCGTCCCGGCGGACGGTGGCGCGGGAATCGCCACCGCATTCACGGGCGGCTTCGCCTGAAGGGGAATCGGCTGGCCGGTTCCGTCGAAGAGGGTCGTCACGCCCGCGTTGTTATCGGATACCCAGATGGGGAGGCCGGGGGCGGTCGACGTTCCCCATGGATTCTTCAGGTTGGGATCGGTGACCTTCGCCAGGCCTGGAATGTCAGAAACCAGGTTGGTCTGCTTAAAGGAGCGTCCCGCCTGCCCGTTGTTTGCCGCCTGCGCCGGCTGCAGGCTGGCCAGTGCGGCGCCCATGGTCGTGAGGGCGGCCAGTGTGCCAATCGCTTTCGACATCCTTGTCATGACTTAAGCCTCCTGATGCGCGCGGTGAAGGACGAATTGCGCCACGTCGCGGCCGAGCTCGAGGCCGGCGACATGGTCGAAGCGGAAGTGTTGCCCCGCGAAGATGCGGCTGAGGCCGGCCTCGGTCGCGACATCGCTATAGCTGTCAAAGGTCCGCAGAGTGCCCGGCAGAGCGGTAGACGCAACCTGGATCTGGTCGCGATTGCCAAAGAACGCGGCGAGCACGGTCGCGCCCGCGGCGCTCATCGTGCTGTGGGCTCCCGGATACGACGGATCGGCGGCAGTCACGGCGAGCGGGGTCCAGCTGGGGTCGGCGATGGTTGCCGGATTCCCATCCGTGTCCGCGAGGCGGATGGCCGTGATCGGCCGCCAGAGCTGATAGTGATATTTGCCGTCGTACATGGCGATGGCGCTATCGGCGAACGAGAGATTGAGAACGCCGAACAGACGGGCCGTGCGCTCGAGGTTGGTGTGGTGCGCGACCGCGGCGTTCTCGGCGATGACGTTCCAGGTATTCCAGATGGGTGGGCCCCAGAATTTGCCGATGACGGTCTGCTCGGCCGTCCGCGTCGTGCTGGTGTTCTGACCCAGGCTCTTGACCTCGTCGAGCGCCTGCGCGTACGCCACGCTCGTTAGCGCCGGCGGCGCCTCGGGGCGGAACTGCGATCCGCTCTTCAAGACGAACGGTGTCACCTGGCCCCAGGTCGTGAAGACGGGGATGGGGAAGTTGGGCGGCGTCGGCCGGTAGTTGCCGGGCTGGGTGCCAGGCGTGAAGGGCGGCGGCACGGCGGCGGACCCGTCGCTCGCGCGCAGCTGAAGGATCTTTGCCGCGACCGCGTCACCGACCTCGATGCCGTGCTGCTTGTCGGCGCCATTTTGGATCATCGCGAGCTGACCGTCGGCCAGCTGTGCCAGCTCCCCTTTGAAGCCGGGATAGAGTGCCGCCAGGGTGGCATGACCGGCTTCGATCGCGGCCGCATCCGGTCGCGCCCCGTGGGGCGCCTTGACGGAAACCAGCAGCGGCGAGGCGTCGTGGGTGATGGAGACGACGGCGTCGTCGATCGCCGCATGCAGCATGCCGTAGCTGCGAGTCGGGTGAATCGTAGCCGGCTGCGCGCCCGGCGTTTGAAGGATCTTGAGCAGCTCCCGGTTCCAGGCGATGACGCTGGCGCCAGAGATTTTGGCATTGCGGTCGACCGTCGCCATTGACGCCGAGCTGGCAAGCACCGTGCTGGTCGCCGCGACGCCGACGGCGATGGCGGCCAGGGACGCGACGATCGGGATCGATTTCTTCATGGGGTGTTCTCCTTTAGGGCTGCAGGCCGGGGGTGGCCGCCAGCCATTTGCCGCCGAAAGCGACGACGCCCTGACCGCTGGTCTCGCCCGCCGCCTTGTCACCGGCGAAGGTGTACAGCGGCCAGGTGTTGTAAGTGATCTGCTCGCCGCCGGCGCGCATCACGAGGCCGAGCTGGCCGGTCACACCGGCCCCTCCGGTCGGATTTCCACCTGCCGTGAGCGACGGCGGCCAGTAGGCGGTGCAGGCGCTGCTGCTGCACACGATCTTGCCGCCGCGCTCGGGCAGGAAGTAATAGAGGGTGCGGCCTTGCGCGTTGGTGAGGATGGTGCCCAGCTGGGCGTTGGACGTCGCGAGCACGCTCGGGGCCGCGGCGGGCGTCGCAGCCGGTGCTGGAGTGGAAGCCACCACGGAGGGCGCTGGCGCTGCCGCCGTCGACGAAGGTGCGGGCGCCGCGCCGTAGAGTCCGCCTGGCGCGCCGCAGGCGGCCAGGAAAATGGGAAGTCCGACGATCCACAACAGTCGTTTCATGATTTGTTTGCCTCCTTGAATCGCGTCGTGTCAGTAGCCGTATCCGGATGCGCCGGATCCGGATGAGCCGGATCCCGCACCCGAGGTCGCCGCGCCGGGACCGCCCATGGGCTGCAGGCTGCCGAGCAGTCCGTGCTTCTCGCCACCGACGCCGGCCGTGAAGAAGAGGGTCTTGGGGTCGCCCGTGTTCTGGCCATTGCCGAAAGCCAGGCCCCAGAGACCTTCGACCGTCAGTGTCTTGCCGTGCTGGTCGTTGAGCGAACCGACGAGCTTTCCCGACACGGGATCGAACGCATTGATCTTGCCGTCGCCGAAATTGCCGACCAGCAAGTCATTGCCGAACCTGCCGAAGCCCGCCGGAGCCAGGGCAATCCCCCAGGGCGAGTTGAGGACGCCGCCGGAGATCAGCCGGTTGAGGAGCTTGCCGTTCAGGTCGTAGACGTCGACGTAACCATTGCCGGCGCCGGCGACATCATCGTGCCTTTCGCCGTTTTGCCTGGCATAGGTCACGAAGAGCTTGCCGTCGAGCGTCGCGACGTCAAAGGGCGCGAAGTCCGCGGGGATCTTGGGATCCGAAAACGAGCCGGGCTTGTTGACCCGCTGAAAGTTGGTGTCGAAGACGTCGATCGAGTTCTCTCGGAAGTTGGCGGCGAACAGCCTTGCCTGCGACCCGTCAGTCGCGATCGCCAGCCCTTTGTAGACCGCACCCTCGGCGGAGTTGTCGGCCGCGATGATCGCGCCGGCGGAGTTCGCCGCTGGGCTCCAGCCCGCGATCGTGCCGTCCTCGGTCGCGAAGAGGAAGAGGCTTGGCCCGGACGCCGCGCCCTGGCGAACGACGAAGCCCGATGACCCATTGAAGACGACGCCGGTTGGTGCGCCGGCGGGGTCGGAGGCGCGGCCGGACGGAGTCGGGATGGTGACCGCGTCAGGGGCCCCAGGGAAGGGCGCTCCGGTTCCGGTGTAGAGGGTCGACACTCCGGTGCCGTTGTCGGCGATCCAGAATGGCGTTCCCGGACCCGCGACGATACCCCAGGGATTGATTAGTTTCGGGTCGGTGACAGGCGCCGTGCCCTTGACGTCTGACACGATGTTGGTCTGGAGGTAGGAACCTCCAGGCGCGGCCGCCGGCGACCTTTGGCTCAGCAGGACACCGAGCCCAACGATCACGACGAGGATCAGCGCGCTAAGGCCGACGATTCGACGAGACCGTAAGACATGCACGGACATTTGGCTCGTCTACCCCGCCAGCTCGGACTTGGCGAGCAAGGCGATGGCGTCCTGTGTCGCCTGCTCGAGGACCGCCTCGATCTCCAGGTTGATATCGACCTCGTCGCCGACGAGAAGGCCACCGCTCTCCAACGCACGGTTCCACTGGAGGCCGAAGTCCTTCCGGTTCAGGGTGGTCCGCGCGCTCACGCCCGCCCGTCGGTTGCCGAATGGATCGATGCCATCGCCGGCGGCGCGGGCATGGAGCGTCACTGGCCTGTCGACGCCGCGCATAGAGAGCACGCCGACGACGGCATAGTGGTCCTTAGCCGTCTGGCTGATCGCAGTACTGTGAAAGACGATCTCCGGATACCGCTCGATATCGAAGAAATCGACGCTTCGAAGGTGATCGTCGCGGACCTGGACCCCGGTGTTGACCGTGGACGGGTCGAGGCGGGCAACAATCACCGTCTTCAATGGATCCAGGTCATCGGTCTCGACGGTGCCGCTGGCCACAACCATATGGCCCCGGACCTTGGTGAACATGTGGCGGACCGAGAACTCCGCCTGGCTGTGCGTCGGGTCGATGGTCCATTTCATGCGATCGTGCTCCTTGAGAAAAGGTGGATGAAGTTCGTGGGGCAAGAATCTCGCTCGCTAGTTAGTTATTCCAAAGCGTGCGATGTACCCGGGTCGACGAAGGCGAATACGGTCGGGGTTACATTCGCCGCGTGGCCGGGGCGA
>VBHO01000102.1 GCA_005882045.1 Chloroflexota bacterium
CGGCCACGCCTCCGGCGCACGGGCCTTTCCCACCGTCCCGCGAGGCTGGTGCAGCTGGTATCACCTCGGCCTGGCGGTGACCGAAGCCGACATCGCGCGCAATGCGGCGTTTCTCGCTAAGCGGATGCCGGAGATCGCCAAGAGCTCGCCGAACGGCTACCGGCCCGTGATCCAGCTGGACGACGGCTGGATGCCGCGCTGGCAGCGTTGGGGCGATTGGATCGCCAATGAGTTCTTCGCCGGTGGATTGCACGCGCTTGCGACCACGGTCCATCGACACCGGCTCGAGGTGGGCATCTGGCTGGCGCCCTTTCACGTGGCCGGTGACTCACAACTGGCGGCGTCGCAGCCCGACTGGCTCTTGAAGGCGAGCGACGGCACGCCGCTGGTCGACCCACGTCTCAGCCGCGCCTACCACGTCCTGGATCCGACCCATCCAGGTGTCGCGCGATTCCTCGAGGACCTGTTTCGAGGGCTACGCAAAGATGGCTACACCTACTTCAAGCTCGACTTTCTCTATGGTGCCGCCTACGAGGCGGCGCGTCACGACCCGGAAGTGACAGGAACGCAGGCGCTGCGAATGGGGTTGAAGCGAATCGCCGATGCCATCAATCCTCCGGGCAAGCCCGAGAAAGCGTTCATCCTCGCCTGCGGCGCGCCGCTGATGCCGATCGTGGGCCTGGTGCATGGAGCCAGGATCGGCGGCGATGTCGGCGTACCCCAGATGGAGGACGGCAAGGCGGGACCCCCGCATGTCGGCTTCCCCCTGATTCTGTCGATGGCGCGCAACCAGGCCGCCCGGCTATTCTTCGACCGGTCGCTGTTCGCCGTCGATGCCGACGTCGTGATGGCCCCGGCGCCGCAACTCACGCCGGACGAGGCGCGCGTGATGATCACGATCGCATCCTTGTCGGGCGGGATCTTCATGCTGAGCGACGACCTGGAGACGCTGCCCGCGGACCGGTTGGCGCTGTTACGCAATCCGAACGTGCTCGCCCTGGTCGGCGGTCCGGCGGCCGAGCCGGTGCATCTCTTCAGCGCGCCAGAGCGCGAGGCGCAGGACCACTGGTTTGCCAGTCCGCAGGAGCTGCCGCCGCTCTGGGTGCGGCGCGACCCCGACGGCAGCGCGGTGGTGGCCGTGTACAACTGGAGCGACTCGGCTCGGCCATACCGGCTGCACTTCAGTGAAGCCATCGAGGCTGACGGGACCTTCGCGGTGGTCGATCTCTGGTCACCACGGCGGGGCGGCCGCGCACTCGGGATCAGGAACGATGGCCTGCGGCTTAACCTGCCGCCACACAGCGTGCGACTACTTAGAATGAAACCCGCTGCCGCCGCCGCGCAGCCTTAACGAACGACTCCGATACCACCATGCGCCGAGTGCTTTTCTACCGGCTGTACGATGTCGCCCCTACTCGGCTGGCCGAGTTGGAGGATGAGGCACGCGCCTTTATGCGGAGCCGCGCCTGGCGAGGCGACGCCTTCTGGCTGGCGACCGAGAACACCACCGACCTGTTCGCGATGGAGTACTTCCGCCATCTCCGCAACGAGGAAGGCCCGACCCTGGCTGCCGCGGGCTTCTTGCGCCTGCTCGGCGACGAGACCGACGCCATCGCCACGCTTTACTTCCTGAACGACATCTCGCAGCGATTCCACGGTCGGGCCGCATTGCAGGATGAGGAGAATCCGATCGCCAAGCTCCGTCACCTCGAGATCCGCCAGGGCCGGCTGCCTTCGGGCATGCCCATCGAGGACGTGCTCGCCGCCCGACCGGTGATCAAGAAGATGGAGGGCGAGCCGATCACGTTTTACCCTCCAACCTACCGCCCGAACTCGTACTTCCGCCGCGACAAGCCCGGCATGTGGGGCTTCAGCCTCAAGGGCATCCGGGACTTCGCCCCCTCCTTCCTCGAGGCGGAGGCGGAGGCGATGCGCATCTATCGAGGCTTCCGCCAGCTCAACCCGTGAAGGAGTCGACCGCCACCCTCCAGACGGCGGACGGGCTCGACCTCTACCTGCGTCGCTGGGAAACGGAGGGGGTGCCGCACCAGTGGACGTTCGTGGTCGTGCACGGGCTGGGTGAACACGGCGGTCGCTACCAGCACCTCGCGGAATGGTTCACGCCGCGGGGCGCCACCGTTTACGCCATGGACCACCGAGGCCATGGGCGCAGCGGTGGCCAGCGCGGCCACGCGCCCAGCCTTCAGGCACTGCTCGACGATCTCGACACCGTCGTCACGCGTGCTCGCCGCGAAAGTGGCGGGCCGCTGGTCCTGATCGGCCATTCCTTCGGCGGGCTGCTGGCGATCGCCTACGCGCTGGACCGGCGGGATCGCCTGGACAACGCCATCTTCTCCGCACCCGCGCTGGTCGCCAGGGTGAAGGTCCCGGCCTGGAAGCGGGCATTGGCGGGCGTGCTGCCAAAGATTGCGCCGAAGACGAGCTTCGCCAACGAGATCGACCCCAAGGTGCTCAGCCACGATCCCGCGATCGCCCCGGCGTACACGGGCGACCCGCTGGTCCACAACCAGATCACCGCCGGGCTCTATGCCCATACCATCGCCCGCGGCGAAGCGTTCATCAAGCAGGCACCGGAGCTGCGCGTGCCGTTTCTGCTGATGCACGGTCGCGACGACCAGATTGTGGATCCGGCGGGGAGCCAGCGCTTCTTCGCCCGCGCCACGGCGCCCGACCGCGCCTTCTGCCTCTACCCCGGCCTCTACCACGAGATCTTCAACGAGATCGAGCGCGAGCGCGTGTTCCAGGACATCGAGAGCTGGCTGACGCAACGCACGGATGCCCAGCTCACCGGCTGGAATCCGCCCCCCTGAGCCGCGTCAGCGAGGCGTCGGTTCGGTGGGACGGCGGCGAGTCCTCGATTGGTCCAGGCTATTGCATCCTGCTGGGGGTGGCCGACGCCGACGTCGAGCGCGACGCCGAATACCTGGCGGACAAGATTCTGAAACTGCGGGTCTTCAGCGACGAGGCAGGAAAGTTCAACCTGAGCGCCATCCAGGTGAAGGCGGCCTTCCTGGTTGTCTCTCAGTTCACGCTGTTCGCGGATGCCCGCGGACAGAACCGGCCGAGCTTCCTGCACGCGGCACGCCCCGAGCAGGGCATGGCGCTGCTGGACCGCTTCACCGCCCGCTTACGCCAGAGCGGTCTGCCAGTGCAGACCGGTTCCTTCGGCGCCCAGATGGCGGTGCAATTGGTCAACGATGGGCCGGTTACCATCATCCTCAGCACCGACCCGTGGGACCCGCGGATCGGCTGACTCTTATCCGCTGGGCGGCGTAGAAGAAACTACGAACGGCGACGTAGGGACTGTCAAGGTTCTGTGCGCGCCGATCAATGGCCCGCCACGAACTACCAGTGAACGGTGACGTAACGTTCGCAGAAATGTTGCGACGACGACGACGCCATAGGCTGATGACGAGGCGATCCAGATGGTCATCAGCATGACGAACCGGCTGCTCGGCGTGGTCATCGCCTTCGCGCTGACCAGTGGGATCGTCGCCCACGCGGCCTCCGCGCCGCAGCGCCCGCTGGCGCTGATCACCCTGACGTCGGCAAGCGCGCTGCCGGTTGCCCTGCAAACGGCGGCGAGTCGCGTAACCGAGACGGCCACCGGCGCGTTCGATCCCACCGCGGCCATCCGCGCCGCCTCCCAGCGCGACCACGTCGCCCTCGAGCACCTCCGGCAGCAGGCGTCGCAGCTCAAGGGCAGCGCGCACCCGGCATTCAATCAGTACATCTCGGACCAGGAAGGCGCGCTTACCGAGCTGGAGCGGACGGCGCTCGCGACCAGCCGGCCGGCGGTGGCCAGCACGATCGCCGCCATGGACAACCTGGTGACCGCGGCCCAGGCCACGCTCGATCTCGAGCTCTCGGCGGCGGCCGCCCCCACGTCCCAGGACTCCGGCCAGTCCGCGAAGTCGCACGGCAACAACCGCTAACATCCAGAGGGGGACCACGGCGGACCGATGAGTTTCGCATCCCCCACGGGTCTGCATTGTCGATATGGAAGAGACGAATCTCGACATTTATGGTGACCCCCCGATCCCCTGGTCGCGCGCATTGAAACAACTCGAGGCAGCCCCAGACACGCAGGCCCCGCGGACGACATGGCTCAGCACCGCTGGTCCCGATGGTCGCCCGCACCTGGCCGGCGTCGGCGCGCTGTGGGTTGACGGTAGGTTCTATTTCACGAGCGGCCCCGGTACGCGAAAGAGTCGCAACCTCGCCGCAAATCCGAACTGCGCGCTCTCCATGGCGCTCGCTGACCTCGACCTGGTTGTGGAGGGCCGGGCGGCGAAGGTGACCGACCAGGCCACCCTTGAGCGACTCGCTCAACGGTATGCGGCCCAGGGCTGGCCTGCGCGCGCGACCGACGGCGCCCTCACGGCCGAATACAGCGCCCCGAGCGCCGGGCCGCCGCCCTGGCACCTTTATGTACTCACCGCACTTGTGGCCTACGGGGTGGCGACGGTAAAACCATACGGCGCGACCCGCTGGCGCTTTTGACCGAGGGTCGACACAGAACCGGATAACGGTTGGGGCTGGTGGCTCGGCAGGAGCTGGTGTATCCTACCGGCGCTTGAAGCGCCGTGCCCTGGTCCCGCTCCTGATGCTGCCCCTGGTGGCGGCATGCTCGGCGCCGACCAGCGGCGCAAGCGGGGCCTCGCCGGTTGGGGCGCTCGCCGCCACTCCCAAGCCAACGCCGACCCCCACACCGACGCCCACGCCGCCGGCGCTGGCGCTGACCAGCATTTTCGGTACGGACAAGCCCGACCTCAGCCAGTATGACCAGTCACAGCTTCGGGTGATCATCGCCACCGGTGATGTGATTCCGGCGCGCGAGGTGAACTACCAGACGGTCCTCCACAAGGACTGGACTTATCCCTGGCGACAAACCGCCGACGACCTCAAGACCGGCGACCTGTTGTTCATCAACCTCGAGTCGCCCCTGATCAAGGGTTGCCCGATCATTCACGGCGGATTCAAGTTCTGTGGCGACGAGCGTGCCATCGCCGGCCTGGATTATGCCGGCGTCAACGTGGCCAACCTTGCCAACAACCACCTGACGAATTTCGGCCCGGCCGGTACCAACGAGACCGAGATCCTGCTGGCAAAACACGGCATCGGAATGTCAGGCCTCGGCCTTTACGAGATCCGCGACATCCGCGGCGTGAAGTTCGCCTTCCTCGGCTTCAACGGCGTCGGCACCCATATCGATCGCGCTGAGATGAAGCGCGAGATCGACCTGGTGCGGCCGAAGGCCGACGTCGTGGTCGTCGCCTTCCACTGGGGCAAGGAGTACGAACTGCTACCGGTTGCCGGCCCGGGGATTGCCCCGGACAACCCGCGCGAGATCGGCCACCTCGCGATCGACGATGGGGCCGACCTCGTCATCGGGAACCATCCCCACTGGGTCCAGCCCGTGGAGATCTATAAGGATCACCTGATCACCTACGCGCACGGCAATTTCATCTTCGATCAGATGTGGTCGCAGGAAACGCGCGAAGGCGTGGTCGGCCGCTACACCTTCTATGGCACCCGGCTGGTCCGGGTCGACTACCGGCCCGTCCTGATCGAGAACTACGCCCAGCCGCACTGGCTGGACGACACCACCGGCGAGGGGAAGGCGATCATCGATCGGATGGCGACGGCATCGGCGCAGCTCGCGGCGCAGTGACGGCCGCCGGCTCTGGGCCGTTGGCCGACGCGATCCGCTCGACCTCGACCGACCCGCGCCGGTAGACCTCGAGGTAGCGTTCGGCCATGCGACGCGGGCTGAAGCGCTCGCGCGCCACCTCCGCGCAGCGGACCCGATCGATCTCGTCGAGGCGGTTCGCCGCCTCCACCAGGTCGTTGGCGTCCTCGCCCAAAAAGCCGGTGACCCCGTCTTCGATCAGCTCCGGCGTGGAGCCGGAGCGCAGCGCGAGCACCGGGGTCCCCGCGACCATGCACTCGACCATCGCCAGCCCGAAGGGTTCGGCCCACTGCAGCGGAAACAGTCCGGCCGCCGCTCGCGAGATCAGCTTCGCCTTTTGAGCGCCGGCGACGTTGGGGTAGTACTCGACGGTCGGGCCGAGGAAGGGCTCGACCTGCTCCTCGAAATAGCGAAGCCCCGCCTCGGAGCGCTCCACCTTGCCCGCGAGGATCAGTTTGCGCCCGGCGCGCTGCGCAACCTCGATCGCCGTGTGCTGCCCTTTGTCGGGCGTGATCCGGGCGACCTCGATCAAATAGCGCTCGTGCGTCGCGCTCGGGGCCGCCGTGGGAAGCTCGACCGCATTGGGAACGATCCCGGCCAGCTTCAGGGTCGGTGCGCTGGTGGCCTGGCTGACGCTGATGGCACAGAGCCGGACGCGCGTGTCCACCTCCGTGTAGAAGGTGCGCATCGGCTCCACCAGCTCGCCGTGGATGGTGTGAACGACAAGCGGCGCCGCCTCGCTGCAGAGAGCGAGCAGCAGCCCCTCGAAACCGGTGTGGTCGTGCAGGACGTCGAAGCGCCGGCCGGGGATGGCCTGGTAGACGCGCGCGAGGTAGGTGGCCTGCCGCGCCGCCTCCGCCTGCCCGCCAAGATCATGGCTCCAGGCGGCGTCCGCCAGCATCGTGACGCCCGGCGCCGATCCCTCCGCTCCGAACACCGTGACGTCATGCCCCAGGCGGCGCAACTCCGTATGGAGCAGGTGAACGACGAGCTCGGTGCCGCCGTAGCCTCGGGGCGGTAAGGGGTACCAGGCGGGCGCGACGATCGCGATCCGAAGCGCGTCGTCCACCCGTCTCAACCTCCTCCCGCCCCATGGGGGCAACCCGATGATAGCGGTCGACCAAACCACACTCGTCTGCACAAAATTTGATAGCGGAGTCGTACAGATCCAGGATCATGCCGAGGGCGAAGCGGACTCGGAGTCCGCCTCGCCTAACGCGCCGCGCGCACTGCGCGAAGGGTGTCGCGCATCTGGTTGAGATGGAAGCGATCATGCCCGGCCAGGAGCCGGAACATCAGGCCATAGCTCTCGGGCCCTCGCTCGCTGTGCATCGCAACCCGATCACGATCCTCGGCAGTCGACTGCCGCCAGAGGCGGAGGTTCGCCGTCCGAAGGGCGGAGAACACCGCCAGCAGCTCCTCGGGCTGTGACTCGTTGTGCCGCAGGTGAGCAACCCAGCGGTCCTGGTCGTATCCGAGCAAGGGCGGTTGGTCCTGGCTGATGGTCCAGCGATAGCGCCCGGACATGACGATCTCGGCGTCGACCAGGTGACCGACCAGCTCGAGCACCGACCACTCACCCGCCGCCGGGCGGCGCTTTAAGTCTGGACCCGCATCCCTGAGCAGCGACCGGACCGCCGACGCGGTGGCCTCCGCTACCTCGGCCGGGTCGTCCTGGCCGAGCAGCGCAAGCAGCTGTTGCTGGTAAGCGCGACCGGCGGCAAGGGAGTCCTCGGAGGGCGTTGCCATGGCCGGGTGGTCCTAGCTTCCCGGTTGCGTCGCCTGATTGGGCATGGACTCGAGCTCGCCCAGCGTGCGGCGCACGCGTGCGGCAACCCCCTGCGCGTCGAGGCCAAGCTGTTTGAGCAGCTCGGACTGCCCGCCCTGCTCGATGAAGCTATCGGGGACGGCCATGACGGTGACCGGGATGCCGAGAGGTGCCAGCGCTTCCGACACTCCCGATCCAAAGCCACCGGTCGCAACGTTGTCTTCCAGCGTCAGCACGGCCGGATGCCGGCGGGCCCAACTCGTCAGGCGCGGATCGAGCGGCTTGATGTAGCGGCAGTTGATGACCGTCAGCGGCAAGCCTTCGGCGTCGAGCAGGGCGGCCGCCTCCATGGCCACGGCGACGAGCTTTCCGGTGGCCAGTAGCAAGGCAGCGCTTCCCTGCCGGCGCACCTCCCACTCGCCCACCGGAAGGATCCGCACCGGTTGCGGCTCGCTCTCTCCGGCCGCCCCTTTGGGAAAGCGAATCGCGAACGGGCCGGGGTCGTCGCGCGCAATCGCGGTGTGCAGCAGGTCGCGCAACTCCTGCGGGTCGCTGGCAGCGGCAAGCGTGAGACCGGGCATCGCCCGCAGGAAGGTCAGGTCGAAGATGCCGTGGTGCGAGGGGCCATCGTCACCGGTGATCCCGGCCCGGTCGAGGACAAAGGTCACCGGCAGCTTGTGCAGGCAGACATCCATCATCACCTGGTCGAGCGCGCGCTGGAGGAAGGTCGAATAGATCGCGACCACCGGCCGGAGCCCGGCCATGGCGAGGCCGGCCGCGAAGGTGACCGCGTGCTGCTCGGCGATCCCGACGTCGTAAAAGCGATCGGGGAAACGCTCCGCAAAGGGACCCAACCCCGCACTGCTCCCCATGGCCGCGGTGATCGCGACCAGCCGCGGCTCGCGCTCGGCCTCCTTCAGCAACGCCTCGCCGAAGATGTCGGTGTAGCTGACCCGGCGGCTCAAGGGCTTGGCGGTCAACACATCGAAGGCACTGACACCGTGCAGGTGGTCGATCTCGTCTTCCTCTGCCGGACCGTAGCCACGACCTTTGGTCGTGATCACGTGCACCACGGCCGGTTCGCCCAGGCGGCTGACCTGGCGGAGCGTGCGCTCGATGTCCTCGATGTTGTGACCGTTGATCGGGCCGGAGTACTTGATACCGAGATACTCGAAGAAGGTTCGGGGCGAGACCAACTCCTTCAGACCTTCCTTGATGCGGCGACCGGCCTCGATCGCCTTGTCGCCGCCAGGCAGACCGCGCAGCATCCGGTCGACGCGGCTCTTGGTCCGGTGATAGGTTGGGTTGAGGACGGTGAGCTGTTGGGCGAGATGTTGAGCCAGCCCACCGACGGTCGGGGCGTAGGACCGGCCGTTGTCGTTGACCACGATGATTACCGGCGTCTTTCGATGGCCGATATTGTTCAGTGCCTCGTAAGCCATGCCGCCGGTCAGGGCGCCATCGCCCACGACGACGATCACCCGGCCCGCGCCGGGTTGCCGTCGAGCGGCTTCGGCCATCCCCGAGGCGTAGCTCAGCCCGGTGGAGGCATGGCTGTTCTCGATGAAGTCGTGCTCGCTCTCCGTGCGGTTCGGGTAGCCGCTCATGCCACCCAGCTTGCGCAGCCGCGCAAACCCCTCGCGCGGGCGCGTCAGGAGCTTGTGCACGTAGGCCTGGTGCCCCGTGTCCCAGAGGATCCGGTCGTTCGGGCTGTCGAAGACGCGGTGCAACGCGAGGGTGAGCTCGACCACGCCAAGATTGGGGCCCAGGTGGCCACCCGTCTGGGAAACCGTCGTGACCAGGAACTGGCGGATCTCCTCAGCGAGGGTGCGCAATTCTGCTTCGCTCAGCGAGCGAAGATCGGCCGGTGTGCCGATCCGGTCGAGGATGGGTGTGGTTGAAACGTCTTCCATGTCCGCTGTTCGAGTCTAGCGAAGAGCCGGCGGGTTCTCTCGAGGATCAAACGCGGTTTGACCCCGTTTGGTTTCTGCCGGATTGCCGGCATGGTCTTGCCATAGGCAACCAGCCGGGCTAAACTCGGCGCACCGCCGGGCAGCGGGAGGAGGAAAGCTCGATGGAGACGCCGCTCACGCCACTCGAGTTCATGCGACGGACTCGCCGGTTGCATCCGCAGCGGGAGGCGGTCATGGACGGCGACCTCCGGCTCACCTACGAGCAGTTCTTCGAGCGTTGCGACCGGTGGTCAACCGCCCTCCAGCGCCTTGGCGTCGCCCAGGGTGATCGGGTCGCTTATATCGCGCCCAATGTCCACCAGCAGCTGGAATCGTTTTACGCCGTGCCGCAGATTGGCGCGGTCCTCGTCCCGATCAACTTCCGTCTATCGCTCGACGACTTTGCCTACATCATCGAGCACTCCGGTGCGACGGTGGTGTGCGCCTGGGAGGACTACCTGGAGGGCATCGACGGCATCCGGGACCGCCTACCGATGGTCGAGCATTTCGTCGCGCTCAGCGGCGAGCGCGAAGGTTGGCTCGACTACGAGACCGCGCTTCGGGCGCAATCCCCTGACGTCGCGCGGCCCGATATTGCCGAGGGCGACCTGCTCACCATCAACTACACCAGCGGAACGACGGCGCGACCGAAGGGCGTCATGATCACCCACCGCAACGCGTACCTCAACGCCATCGGGACGTTGATCCACCTTCGAATCGGGATCGGCGATCGCTATCTGTGGACCCTGCCGATGTTTCACGCCAACGGGTGGACCTTCGTTTGGATCGTGACTGCTGCGGGTGCAACCCACATCTGCCTACCGAAGGCGGAGCCACTGACGGTCTTCCGGCTGATCCGCGAGCAACACGTCACCTGGCTGTGCGCCGCGCCAACGGTGTTGATCAGCCTTGCCAATGCCCCGGCCGACGTCCGTGGCGACGCTCCGCGGGGCGTGCACGTTGTCACGGCAGGGGCCCCGCCTGCCGCCGCCACCATCGAGCGGCTCGAGGGCGAGCTGGGCTGGGAAGTGACGCAGGTGTACGGGCTCACCGAAACCTCACCGTTCATCACGGTCTGCGATCCGCTTCCCGAGCACGCGAACCTGCCGCCGGCCGAACGCGCGGCCATCAAAGCACGCCAGGGCGTGGAACTGATTACGTCGGGCGACCTGCGGGTGGTGGACACCGAAACCGGTCAGGAAGTCCCCCACGATGGCAGCGCCATTGGCGAGATCGTGGTTCGTGGCAATGTGGTCCTCGAGGGGTACTACCGGGATCCCGATGCGACGAACAAGGCGATCCGCAACGGCTGGTTCCACACCGGCGATGCCGCCGTGGTTCACCCCGACGGTTACGCCGAGATCCGCGACCGAATCAAGGACGTCATCATCAGCGGCGGCGAGAATATTTCATCGGTCGAAGTCGAAGGCTGCCTCCTGCGACATCCCGCCGTCCAGGAGGTCGCGGTCGTCGGTCTTCCGCACGAGCGCTGGGGCGAGGCCCCCTGCGCGTTCGTGGTCTTAAAGTCCGGTCAGACGGTGAGCGAGCAAGAGCTTCGAGAGTTCGCACGCGCGCGACTGGCCCACTTCAAGGTCCCGCAGTGGTTCAACTTCGTCGAGGAGCTGCCGAAGACCGCAACCGGGAAGATCCAGAAGTTTGTCCTGCG
>VBHO01000254.1:0-608 GCA_005882045.1 Chloroflexota bacterium
ATTCCCTACGACGTCAAGGCTGCGGAGCTCGGCCACGTGGACGGCCGCTGCAGCTTCGAATCGATCATGGTCAAGTACAAGCTCACCGATCCGGCGCTGCAGCGGCTCGCCAAGATCGTCCACGGCGCTGATGTTTCCGCCGACATCAAGATCGTGCCCGAGTCGGCTGGGCTCCAGGCCATCGCCCACGGCTTTGCCCTGGCCCACGGCGACAACGATCACGAGAAAATCCGGCTCGAGACGCCGATGTATGACGCGTTGTACGTCTGGTGCCAGCAGCAGGTGAAGCAAAACCGGTAACCGATGGCGCTAACACTTCGGGGCTACGTCGACTTCCCAGCGCACGCCCTGGGAGGCTTCGACCACGGGGATGTGCACTTAGAGAGTGGACGGGTCTTCGTGGCACACAGCGCCAACGGAACGGTCGAGATCATCGACGGGGTTCAGCAGCGTCATCTCGCCACCGTGCCCGGCTGCCGCGAGGCCAGCGGCGTCCTCTGCGCCCAGGAGGACGGCCTGGTGTTCGCGGCCGCCCGAGGCGCCGGCAAGGTGCTGGTGATCGATGTGGGCTCGGGAACCGTCACGAAGGAGCTAATCGTTGGCCCGCG
>VBHO01000254.1:619-2672 GCA_005882045.1 Chloroflexota bacterium
GCGGTTGCTGGTCGCCGATGTCGAGGACCTAACGGCGCGGATTATGGATCCATCGACAGGGAACCTCCTCCAAGTCGTTGGGTTGCCCGGTCGTCCGCGGTGGGCCGCCTATGATGCCGACCGGGACCGGTTCATGCTCAATATTCGCGAGCCCGCCTCAGTGCTTCTTCTGACGGGAAACGGCGGCGAGAAGATGGAGAGTTGGCCCGTGTCCGCGGTTGGCCCCCATGGACTCGATTTCGATGTGGCTGGAGGTAAGGCGTTTGTCGCCTGCGACGGCGCGACCGTCGTGACGCTCGACCTTAATACAGGACAGGAGGTGGGAACCACCCCGATCACCGGAGAGCCAGATGTGGCATGGTTCAACCCAGCCCGCAATCGGCTCTACGTGGCGATCGGCAACCCTGGCCTCGTCGAGGTGATCGATACGCGGTTCCTCGCGCAAATTGAGAAGCTGACGACGGAGGAGGGTGCGCATACTACGGCCTTTGATCGGACGCGCCAACGGCTGTATGCCTTCCTCCCGCGAAGCTGCCGAGCTGCGCTCTACGACGAAGCGTAGGCAACCTAGATCGGAGCAATCCGGATTTTGCGGAACGCGACCCTGCCTGCGTTGGCGGATTCACTAGGTGACGGCGGATGAACCTGCAGCCCGATGTACGAAGACGACTGCAGTGTCGTCGCCAACCCCCGCGCCGGATCCTGGTTCTGGAAGGATGTCACGGGCGTCCCGTTCAGGGAGACAGTGTAGGTTTGCCCTTTGGTCCGGATCTCAAATTCGTTCCATTGACCAGGAGGATGAGCCGGCTGCAGGCTCAGATTTTGATTGGGCTGCGCGTAGATGGCGCCCGTCTTGTGAATCCCTGCCTGGTCGGGCCAGCCGAACTCGTCGATCTGGATCTCGAAACCAAAATTGACGCCGACCCAGGCCTGGTTGTTGTAGACCTTGCTGGTCGGATCTGGAAACCGGACGAAGACGCCCGAGTTGTCGTTCTGCTGCCAGCGAAGCCATTCCAACCGGAGCACGAAGTCCGCTGGCGTTTTATCGGTGGACCAAAGCAATCCCAGCTCACCACTCGGATCGGGGACCGCCTCCAGCGCCCCGTCGACGACGATGAACCGCCCCAAGCCGGCCATCTGCCAGTTGGTCATATGGATTCCGTCGAAGAGTGCGCGAAACCCGGCTTCAGCGACGTAAGGTGTGGGCGTGCCGAGACGGTCGGCGAGCCGGCGCGCAAGGGCGATGCCGCTAAGCATGGGGTTCGGTGAGCCGGTCCGGGGGAGAATCGCCGGACCGATCGCGTAGGCGTTCTGCACGTTCTGAAACTTGCCGGTCGGATCCGTCACTGACATCGCTGGATCGTCGCCCATCCAGAGCGCGCCCGCCTCGTGATGGGTCGTCCCCAGCCCATCGCGCCGTCTCACCGCGGCGATCACGCTTGACGCTGGCTGCCCCGCTGCGACCGGAAACGACGTCCCACCGGCGAGTACCTCATAATCCCTTCCGCCCGCGAACAGGAGGGCGACGTCCTCGGCGGCCCGATCCATCGCATCCCAGAGCTCACCGTCGCGGACGCTCGCCGCTAGGGACACGAAGGCTCGCTGAACGCCGTACTCGTCCACCTCAGCGTCCAGGCGAACCGAACTGGCCGGGTTCTGGGTTTCCATCTCGCCGATCCCTCGGATGGTAATCACCACGTCCTGGGCGCTCGCCTGTCGAAGGACGTTGAACTGATCGATGTCCGGGATCTTCTTGAATAGCTCGGCCTCGGCATCGGTCGAGGTCTTGGCGCCGCCCGCCGCGGTGATCTGCAGGTGATAGTGCCCGAAGCTGCCATCGGCGAACGCGTGCCGGCCCTTAACGAAAAGGGCAGCTTCCTCCAGGTTGCCGGTCAACCCGGGGACGTTTTGGATGGGTACTCGGATGTTGAGGTTGGATCGCAGGTGCGCAATCAGATTCTGGCCGATCAACGGATACCCGGCCACCCCCTGGAAGCTGTTAAGCGCCAGTCGGGTGCTCTCGACGGTGGCCATCGCGAGGATGACGACGCCT
>VBHO01000258.1 GCA_005882045.1 Chloroflexota bacterium
AGACGCTCGCCATCAATCCCGGCAGCGCCTACGAAGAAGGGATGCTCCTCGCCTCGATCATCGAGCTCGACCCCAAGAAGGGCATCAAGAATTACCAGCTGGTCAACGGCTAGGAGGTGAAGCGCTAGAACAAGAACCCTCGTCGGCGTTGATCACATTTCGAGGAGGAATAAATGGCGACTACGACGACGGATACGGCCCGTCCAACGCTGTTCCTGCGTAACGCCACCGGGCTCGTCAAAGCCTGGTCGACCTTCGACGCCTTCTTATATGCCTTTTGGTCGGTCAACCTCGTCACGCTCGGGCTCTACGGCATGTCGTTTGTCTATGCCATCCCGGACGGTCAACTCCTGTTGGCGGTTCTGCTCACCGGGGTGCTCGTCACGTTCCTGGTGTTGACCTACGCGCAGCTGGTGAGCGCGATGCCGCGCGCCGGCGGCGACTACGCCTGGCAGAGCCGCATCCTGGGTGGCGGGGTGGGCTTCGTGCTGGCGATCACCGGATGGTGGTTCACGCTCTGGCTGTGGACGCCGATCTACGCCAACATCCTGGTGGTCCAGTTCTTCGCGCCGCTGGCCTACACGCTGGGCGCGACCGGCGTGGCCACCTTCTTCAGTAGCAAGACCGGCGTCTTTGTCAGCTGCCTCATCGTGCTCGCCTTCGTCAGCTGGGTCATCACCCTCGGCATGGAGGGCTACGCCAAGATCCAGCGCTTCTGCTTCTGGCTGGGGCTGGCGGGGCTGGCCGCGATGCTCGGAATTCTGCTCGTCTCCAGTCATCAGGCCTTCGTTGATGCCTTCAACCGCGAGGCCGCCTCGCTGTTCGGCGCCTCGGGGAACGCCTACCAGGCGACCATCGCCGCCTCAACCAAGGGCGGCGGCCCGACAGGCGTCGGTTTCGGCGCCTTCGGCATCACCTCGACCTTCCTACTGCTCCCCTTCCTCGCCTTCTACCTGCTCTGGCCGGTGTGGGGAGCCACGCTCTACGGCGAGGTGCGCGGCGCCAAGGAGTACCGCAAGGTCTTCAACGCCATGTTCTGGGGATTGTGGGTGACGGTGGCGCTGGTGGCCGTCATCATCCTGCTGATCGTCAAGACCATCGGCTGGGACTTCTACTACGCGGCCAACGCCTCCTACTGGAACAGCATCTTTGTCGCCGGCTCGCCGGCGCCGCCGGTGGGCATCTGGCCCTACCCGGTCATGCTCGCCGGCTGGCTGGTCAACAGCCACCTCTTCCAGGCGCTGCTGATCGTGGTCATGGGACTGTGGTTCTTCGGCTGGGCCGGGACCTTGTTCCTCTCCTCGACCCGCGTCATCTTCGCGGCCGCCTTCGACCGGGTGCTGCCCGAGTGGGCCGCCAACATCTCGGCCAAGCGGCGCGTGCCCTACGGCTCGCTGATCCTGATGATCATCCCCTCGCTCATCGTCAGCGCCATCTGGGCCTACCAGCCGAGCTTCCAGGGCATCTTCCTGTGGGCGACCGGCGTGATTGCCATCACCTTCCTCGGGACGGTGGTCGCCGCCGCCATCATGCCCTGGCGCCGCAAGGATATCTTCGAGAACTCGCCGATCGCCCGCTTCCGGCTCGCCGGCATCCCCGTGATCACCATCACCGGCGTGGTGAGCGCGATCTTCATCGTGTTCATGCTCGCCGAGTGGTCGTTCAATGCGGTCTACGGGACGGCCTTCTCGCTCAACGCGTCGTCGCCGATCTACTTCGCGGTCACCTACCTGGTGGCGATCGCTATCTACGTCGCCGCCCGGGTCATCCGCAAGCGGCAGGGCATCGACCTGGCCCGCATTCACCGGGAGATCCCGGTTGAGTAGGCCTTTCGCATTCTGACCGGAGCGGCGCGCGCATGACTCCACGACCGAGCCGTGCGCGCGCCGTCGTCATTGGGGGCGGCATCACCGGCACCAGTGTCGCCTACCACCTGGCGCAGGCGGGCTGGCGCGACACCGTACTGCTGGAGAAGGCCGACCTCACCAGCGGGTCCACCTGCCACGCCGCGGGGCTGGTCACCCAGTTCAATCCCTCGCCCACCATGATGCGGTTCCGTCGCTACAGCATCGAGCTGTATCGCCGGTTGGGCATCTTCGACACCGTGGGCAGCCTGCGCTTTGCTTCGAGCCGCGAGCAGTTCCTCGAGCAGCAGCGGGGGGTCAGTCGCGCCCGCGCCATCGGGCTGGACGTCGAGCTGGTCTCGGCCGAGCAGGCGGCACAGCTGATGCCCGCGATCAGCACCGATTCGCTGTTTGGCGCCGTCTGGCTGCCGGGGGATGGCGCCCTCGATCCGCATACGGCCACCTTCGCA
>VBHO01000259.1:0-2365 GCA_005882045.1 Chloroflexota bacterium
TGACCGCGTCGGTCACCGTCCCGGTGATCGTCCCCGAGGTAGACGTGAGGGCGAAGTTTTGCGTGGTCGTGCTGCCGGCCGTCACCGTGACGCTCGCGCTCTGGCTGGTGTAGCCGGTCGCCGAGGCGGTCGCCGTATAGGTCCCGGGCGCGAGCCCGGCGATGGTGTAGACGCCGCTCGAATTACTCGTGGCGCTCGCGGTCCCCGCGGTGACGGTCGCGCCCGCAATCGGCTTGCCGGTTGTGGCGTCGCTGACGGTGCCCGTCAGGCTACTCGTCGACGCCGTGAGGGCAAAGTTCTGCGTCGCCGTCGACCCACCACCCACGACGGCGCTGGCCGACTGGCTCTGGTAGCCGCCGGCCTGCGCGGTCACGCTGTAGGACGAGACCGCGATGCCGGCCGCGCTGTAATGCCCGGTCGAGTCGGTGGTGACGCTTCCGCTCACCGGACCGGTCGGACCGGTGCCCGCTGCCGGCGTCAGTGACGGCACCGGCCAGGGTCCCGTTGCCCTGGCAGGGGAGGCTCCCGGAGTCGCCCACGGTTCCGTCGAGCCCGATGAACTGGAAGCTCGCCGTGGTGGCGGTCAGCGACAGCTTGAGCGCGCCGGGGGTGTTCGCGATGGCTCGCATCACGCGCGCATCCGAACCGCTGATCGGTTCCCAGTTATGATTGCCCGTTCCAACGACGAACTCCGCCATGCCGGTCGCCGACGCCGTGCCATTTGCGTCCATCGCGGTCCAGCGCTGGTAGTTATGCCGGTCGGCGTTCACGACGGCGGTCGCGCGGCTGTTGGCGAGGGGTCCCCAGAGTGGCTGCTCGGCCACGCTTCCGCCATTGCCATCAAGGGCAAAGCGGGGCTCGTGCCAGTAGGCGATGGTGCAGGCTCCCGCGTGCGTCGCCAGCTCGTTGTTGAGCCAGGTGACCTCGGCGCTGGACCCGGTGCACAGCCCGCTGGGCGGGTAGGACATCGACGAGTAGGCGCAGGTGGTCAGCGCGATGAAGTGCCAGCCGGCGGCGTCGAAGGAGTAGTAGGCCGGCTCGTTATTCCAGTACCAGTTGTAGCCCTGGACTCCGTAGTAGACTTCCTGGTCGCCCGGCACCGGATTGGTGACGCCGCGCATCGGTCCCCAGCCCGGGTCGTACCAGTTGTTGAACTCTTCATAGGTTCCCATCTCGTAGACGTCGCCCAGGTAGAGAAAGAGGTTCGGCGACCAGCCACGGACCTCGCTGGCGACGCTGTTGGAGCCAGTCGTGCCGTCCGCTCCACTGCCAACGGCCCCGACGATCTCGGGCTGTCCGGCCGGCGGAACGGTTCCGGTGGTGATCGTGGGATTGTTGCCGTTGGTCGGCGCGGTCGTCACGCCGTTGGCCAGGATCACGCTCTCGGTAGTTGGGTTGCTCGAGGTGGTGGTGCCGTCCGTCATCCTGGCGTAGACGCCGAGGGTGTGCGTGCCGTCGACCCAGTGGGCGGTGTGCCAGGTGAAGACGTACGGAGGCGTGTTGACCGTGCTATAGGCGGTGAGCAGGGCGTTCCCGTCGAGGGTGAAGGTGACGGCGCCAACGGCCACGCTGCCACTGATCACGGTTCGTGTGGCCGATTCGGTCGTCGGTCCACGCAGCGTCGCTCCGGCGTCAGGTGTCGTGATACAAAGCTGGATGGTGTAGTTCGTGGTGGCCGTGGTGCTGCAGGTCCCCGCCGCGAGCGCCGCCGGGCTGCGGAGTGCGGAGACGCCGAGCGCGAGCGTTAAAACCGTCAACAAGGCGAGCGACCGGCGAACCGCGTGGCGCATTTTCCTCACTCCTTCACTCCGCTCCAACCGCCAGGCGGACCGGGACCTCGGGGATTAGCAACCGCTGCACCTCGCCGGCGAGCCGGCGATCGATGGCGACCAGGGCAATCAGCGCGCCCAGCAGGCCGGCCACGATGGCGAGCGCAAGCCGCGTTGGCTCCGGCGCCACCAGCCAGACCCGCACCGGCGCCATGGCGATCGCCACCCCGAGGCTGACCGTCAGCGCCGGCCGGAAGGCGTAAAGGATCTGGCGGAACGGGATTGCCAGCATCTTCGAGGCGACCACCTGCATGGCCAGAGCGAGTGGGAGGGCGACGATGGCCTGGGCCCAGGACACGCCGTCGATGCCGAAGCCGGCGCCGATGAGCAGGGCAGGCGCAACCACGGCCAGCCGGAGGAGCGAAAGCCTGACCAGCAGGTCAGGCCGGCCAATACCGCGGAAGGCGTCATGGGGTCCGAGCCCGAGCGCCCGAAACGCCGCGTACAGGGCCAACGCCTCCAGCGGAACGATGGTCGGTCCCCACTGGGGGCCGAACACGACGTGGACGATCATTGGCGCCGCCATGGCCAGGCCG
>VBHO01000259.1:2417-3064 GCA_005882045.1 Chloroflexota bacterium
TCGCTGCGGGCTCTGGCGGACCAGGCTGAAGACGGGAAAGGCGACCACCGAGATCACGTTGAAGGCGCCCAGGATGAGGAGCTCGGGAATGCGGAAGCCGATGGTGTAGTAGGCGAGGGCGCGCGCCCCCAGCACCCGTCCGACGATGAGGTAGTCGATGTTGAAGACCAGGCACAGGAGAAACGCGGTGCCAGCGGCAGGGGCGCCGAAGGCGAGCAGCTGCCGGACCCCGGAGCCACGCAGGCGCCAAAAGGAAGGGCCCGGGCGATAATCCGCGAACCGCCAGAGCATGGCGCTCCACACCGCGCAGCCAACCAGGTAGCCGTCGACGATGGCCCACGGGCCAAAGCTCGCCACGGCCAGGACCACGGAGGCGGCTCCCTGGGTCAGCGAGCGGCTCAGCTCGGCCATCGTGCGTGGGCGAAAGCGCAGCCCCTGGCGCAGCAGCGCGTCCGGGACCTGTCCGGTTGCCCGCAACAGGAGCGAAAGCGAAAGCACCCGGAACATTCCGGTCACCTCCGGATGCCCGAAGAACGAGGTGACCAGGGGAGCTAACAGCATGGCAACCAGGACGAACGCTCCGCTGACCAAGAGGCAGACGGTCAGCGCCGCATCGGTCCGGCGACGTGCCAGCGGAAGAAACACCA
>VBHO01000259.1:3109-3685 GCA_005882045.1 Chloroflexota bacterium
ACCACCCCGAAATCGGTCGGGGTGAGGATGCGGGCCAGGATCACCGTGGATGCGAGGACGAGCAGCTTGCCGGCAAAGAACGAGAGGCCCTGCCAGACCACGCCACCCACGGCGGCTCGAGCCAGGCCGCGACTCATCAAGGGGGGCCCACGCCCAGGATCTCGCCGACCGTCCGCAGAATGATCACCAGGTCGAGCCACGGCGACCAGTGCTCGACGTAGTAGTTGTCCATTCGAACGCGCTCATGGATCGAGGTGTCGCCCCGCAGCTGGTGAACCTGGGCCCAGCCACTGATCCCGACCGGCGCCCGATGGCGATCGTGGTAGTGGGGGACCTCCGAACCAAACTGCTCCACGAAGTGGGGCCGCTCGGGGCGCGGGCCAATCAACGACATGTCACCGCGCAGGACGTTATAGAGCTGGGGCAGTTCATCGATCGAGAGCTTGCGCAGGAGCCGGCCGACCGGCGTAACGCGGCCGTCCTGCGCGACCGACCAGGTGGTGTCGGAGTCATGGTTGATCCGCATGCTGCGGAACTTGAGCAGCTCAAAGGGCTGGCCGTTCCTTCCGATGCGCC
>VBHO01000259.1:3721-4701 GCA_005882045.1 Chloroflexota bacterium
GGCGAAGATCGGTGCACTGAGCGCGAGGATCACGAAGGCGGCCGCGCAATCGATCGCCCGTTTCGTGCGCAGCCCGCTCGCTCGGGTCAGGGCCGGTGGTTTCACGCGAACCATGGACAGGCCCATGACGTGGTCGACGTCTTTGCTGTCGGGGGCGATGCCCAGGTCGGCGCCGCGGGCGATGAGATGCGTCCGCAGGCGCAGCGCCTGGCAGGTGCGGATGGCGGCCACCAGGTCGAGGTTGCGGCCGAAGCCGATGATCACCCGGGTGATGGCGAACTGCTTGGTGATGCGCTCGAGTTCCGGATACAGGCCGAGCACGGGCATGGCGGCGCCGCTCGCCACGCGACGAGCGTCCAGGACGCCGACGGGGGTGAGGCCGAACTCGGGGTGGTCTTTAAGGCTGATCGCCAGCTGGCTGCTGAGCGGGCCGCCGCCGACGATCAGAGTGCGCTCACTCACGAGGTGATGCGCCCGAATCATGTGGACGGCGGTGCAGGCGATCACGCGACCGCCGATCAGTAACGCGAGCATGGTGGCGGCGGTACGAAGAAGCGCCAGGCCCCCGATGCCCGCGTTGAAGGCGACCAGCGCGCCAAGAAGGCCCACGGCAAGCCACGCGATCAGGCCACCGGTGTCACGCGACGCCCGAAGATCGAGGCGAGGCTCGTAGGTCCTGGTGACGAGCAGCAGTCCGGCGAACGTCGCCAGCGACCAGGCGAGCCCGAACTCGGTGAGGTTGGCGCTCGCGGCCGCCGCCAGCAGGAGCGCCGCGCCGTCCATGACCGGTGTGAACGCGCGGACCGCAAACCGGCCGCAGGCCGCCAGCCGCGGACGAAGCGCCAGCAGGTCGAGCCCGTCATCGAAGGGAAATGCGACGGCATTCCCCTTGAGGCCGAAGGCCGGGTCGAGGGAGAGACGCGAAACCTCTTCGTTCAGCACGCCGTTAGTCCAACCCGCTTCTTCATTTGCTCCCATCC
>VBHO01000260.1 GCA_005882045.1 Chloroflexota bacterium
AGACCCACGAGGCCACCGCGGAGCACGTGCATGGCGGAGCCGCTCGCCTGGAGCGCGACCGCAAGCACGAGCAAGCCTGCCAGCAAGTTGAAGCCAATCTCGGCAAGCTCGCGCTGCTGGGACTTTGGCACTTCCAGCTTGGGCAGCCGGGGCGCCTTGATCCGAAAACGCTGCCGGGAGGCCGAGCGCTTGGGGCGCGCGATGCGCTTTCGCCGGGTTCTCACACTGGCTGGGTGGCTGCGACGTTTGCTATGACGAATGGCAGCATTCTAGCCTGCCCGGCCCGGCCTGAAAAGATCCTTCGGCGCTAGTTCGGCATCCAGAACAGACCGGTCACCACCAGAATCAGGGCGCTGATCAGACTGAATGCAACAAAAAGGATCGCTTCGTTTCTCGGCGCCAGGCCAAGGATACGAGGCGCTGGCCGATTCTGGAGCTGACGCAGTTTCAAAAGGCCGAGGTGTGAGACGACGGCGGCAAAAAAGATCGGCACCATGGCAAACACGAATCGACGTGTTCCATCAAGCCGGAGCGCAAGGTAGACGAACGCACCGATGCCGAGCACGGTTCCAAGGTTCATGACGGCAAGGGTGCCGAAGATTTGTCTTTGTCGCTCCTTGGCCATCGAGCTGGGGCGGAGCGTCCCCGCCCGCTTCATGCCGGTCCGCCAGAGCACCAGCGCGGCACCGAGCAACGGAAGGGCCAAGAAGAAACAGATGAGCAGCGGGATCACGAAACGCCCATCGCGGTTCAGGACAAGCAAGAACAGGAAGAGGCCCGCACCCATCTGGCTCGCAAGCCCTGCGAGGACGAACGCGGCCCCTGCCCAGCCGTACGGGCCGGACACCGGAGGAAAGCGCCGGGACCGAGCCTCGCCCACTGAACTCAATCTAAGATTTCGTGGCTTCCGGACGCCAGGGGTATAACTGTCGTATGGCAAAGCAGGACAAAGACCCCCTCGACGACCTCGATGTGCAAGGTCTCGCCGATCTCGATGCGTCGCCGCCCCGCGGTCGAGCACGTAGCGACGACCTTCCCGAAAACGAGGAGCTTGATTCCGAAGGTCAACCGGATCTGGAGGGAGCGCTTCCGGGAAAGGAAATCACCGGCGACGCGCAGGAGGGTGAAATCCCACCGGGCGATTACCAGCGAGCGCTGGACGACCGTGTCCACATCGATACGCTCGATGAGCGGCTGCGCGAGGAAGTCCCCGACCGTGTTACTGCCGATGTCGACGAGGTTCGGCTCCTTGACGACGAGTTTGAGGATGGCGGCGCCGAACTCCGGTCCGAGCGAGGCGATGAAGGCGGTTACCCGAGCGCGGAGGAGG
>VBHO01000116.1 GCA_005882045.1 Chloroflexota bacterium
TTGTGCCGAGGCACTTCTGGCTCGCGCCCAGCCACGACTTGATAGCGAGGGCCGCTGTCACCGTCCAGGTGATGGGCGCCTCGGGCTGGTTGGTGCCAATGATCACCTCCGGCTCGGCGGCGCGACGGTCGCGAGCCCTGAAGTCGTACATGACTCGCTGGTCCGGACTGACGTAGAGGAACTCGAGGTGAGCGCCGGCAATGTTGACCGCGTTGAGGAGGCGGGTGCACAGTTGGCGGGCCAGCTCTGGTAGTCCCTGGCGTGTAAGACCCTTGGCGACGTCGAAGGTCTCCTTCATCCAGACCGTCCACTCACCGTGGTAGTCCTGAAAGTCGACCAGGCCGCTTTCGCTCGCACTGCGGCAGCGGATGCCGACCTCGGTCATGAAGTCAGGACTGCAGATGCGGCGCACTAGCCCGGCCACATACAGCTCGGCATCCGGTAGCTCGTCGAACAGGGCGGTGTCCAGCAGCAGAGCGCCGTTGGAGGCGATGCTCTCGATCCATCTCGCTCGGCCACCGCGATCTCGGTCGAGCCCCATCGCGAAATAGCTTTCGGCCGGCATCCAGAGATTGCCGAGGACGCGCTCGCGGAGCGCTTGGGCTCGGTCCCGCCAGTCAAGTGCGCGAGTTTCGAAAAGCCGCGCGGCGCCGAGGAGCGCGTCGTAAGCGTAGCCCTGCACCTCGACGGCAGCAATCGCAGCGTCCGAGTTTGCCAGCGTCCCGTCGCGGTGGATGTATGAGGTGTTCGAGTCCTTCCAGACCTGGAACGGGATGCCTTGTGGGTTTCGGCGCTGGAACTCGACCAGCCCGAGCGGGGAGGCATCCATTTTCGCGGTGATCCAGTTGACCGCCGCGAGGACGCTCTCACGAACGGTGATCTGGCCGCCGTCCCGGCGAGTGACAGTATCGGCGAGGATCGACTGGCCGTGGGTCGCGCAGTAGTGGGCCACCAGGCGAACGAAGAGCGGCGTCGCGTCGACGCTGCCGTAGTAGGTCAGGCTCACCTCATCGCCACCCCATCGGTCGGCCAGCTCCCTCAGCAGGCGCTCCGACGCCGGCGGGATCCGACGGCCGTCGACGTACAGCGCTCGGTGCTCATGGTGGATCTTGCCGCATTCCTCCTCGTTGCTGTGGGGACCAACGGGGGCGTCCACCGTGCCCTGCAGCCGGGCCAACGTCAGGATGATGTCGCGTGCCACTTCGGGGCGCAGGTGGAGCAGCGTCTCGGCCGCCGTCACCGAGTCGCGCCCGAAGATCGCGTAGCTGAACAGCCGGTCGCCGCTCCCGTAGAGCCCGTGACCGTTGTCGCGTAAGCGCGCGAGGTCGGCGAGGGCGCTCACCGCCGTACAACGCGACGCACCGGTACGTCTGGCAGGTTGCTGAGGCGACAAGAGTCGGGCCCAGTACCAGGAGCGGTTTGGAGCGACCATGTGAAGGCGGTGGCTGGGTCAATTGGTCAGGATTGGCAACTCTTCTATCGGCAGTTGGCCAAAGCCCTGAGGCACCGTTGACGCGCCTCCTTAGCCGCCCGCAATCATCGACGGTCCATCCCTGGTAGGAATTTTTGCCTCAAGTCGAACGCGTGGCCAGCGTTCTGGCGTCCTCGAAGTTCAGCGCCCTTCCGGCCGCCCATAGACCGTCGAATCGATCGCTAAGCTTGTCGCGCAGGCTCGCCACGGCATGATCGAGCTCGACTCGATCGTCGGGGTCTGGAATGGCGCCGGTCTCGTCAAAGATTCGTTGGGCAGCCGAGACCAGCTGGCACGCCCGCTCGAGATCGCCGTCGTTCAGCGCCAAGATGCCGGCATCGAGCATCGCATACGGGCGCAGGTAGGCATCATCGGCAGCGAAAATCCACTGGCTCGAGCTGCGAAATCGGTGCTCGGCTTCAGCCCGGTCGCCGCTGTGCAGGGCGACATAGAAGAGGTTGTGGTCTTCGCCCGCCACGCTCGCGAGGTTTCCCAGTCGCTCGCTGAGCGCTCGACTTTCGAGGTAGAGGGCGCGAGCCTCGTCGAGCCGACCTTCCATCCGAGCCGCCGCCGCTCGCAGGTGTAGTGGCGCGCCAATTGCTTCAGGGCCAAGCCCGGCAGCCGCTTCATAGCCGCGCTCGGCATAGCTCCGTACTGCGGGGAAATCGCCGCGGCGCAAGGCCATCCGCGCCAGATCGGCGAAGGCGTCGGCGAGCTTTCGGCGGTCGGTCTCTTGCTGGACCAATTCGAGGCGATCCAGAAAGGCTTGCTCAGCGACCTCAGGATCGCCTTGGCGGAAGGCGATGGTTCCCAGGCCTTTGAGGACCTGTTCTCGATCGGGGTGGTCGATGGCCACGGCGCGCTCGAGGAATTGGCGGCCCTCCGCCATGTGCCCGCGTTGCCACCAGAAGCGCCAGAGGACGGCTGCGAGCTCCGGAGCGTTGCGTGGATCGGTCGTCAGGCGATGCTCGACCAGTTGCGTGAGTTCGTCGTGTCGCCGCTCAAGCCTGTCCAGCCAGTGCTGAATTTCCTTGTCACGGAGGAGGATGTGCGGGCGCGCTAGATGAATGAGCTCAATCAGGGTTACCTCATCGTCGCGGCCACTTGTCGATGGTGCACTCCCCACAGAAGGAGTCTATTGCGCAGGGCGCGTACATGGAGCTCGGCATCCTGCTCTGACAGGTATCCGAAACCGACACCCCCAGCTACATGCATATCGAGCAGGACCATCTGAGGCACACGGCTGGTGAAGGCGATGGCTGGGTCAGTTGGTCAGGGTTGGCAACTTCACTGGGCGAGATGACCGAAGCGCTCGTCACGGTTGTGGACCGGCTCCTCGTTGCCTCATCCATCGAGGGGCGAGGGATCGGTCGCTAGCTTGCTAACTCCCTGGGTAGGCTCAAGGCTGCCTCGGGTTGCTGCCAGAGTTCCACCTACGTAACTGGTGAACACCCGCCTGCGGAGCCAGCTCGACGATGCGCCCACTAAGCGGACCCAGTGGCCATCCCGGGAGCATTCGTGTTGGCAAAGACCAGATTTCGCACAAGGAGGTGGACCAGATCCCGATCAGACCCTGCGGTGTTCTCGTGGTTGGACTGGTAGAGAACGACCGGTTGTTCTTTCCGACTCCACTGCGCGTCAGGGGAGAGCCCACCACGGATAGCATCGCGCCTGGGGAGCGACACGATTGCGGTCTCAAGCTGAGCGGCCGGGGCCTGGCCGGGGACCATTATTCCCCAGCGACGGGCAGCGGTAGAAGCCTGGAGGATTCCTGTCGCGGCCTCGCCCAGCGCTCGAAGCTCTTGCGCCGTCATTTTCTGGCCCATGGCGGACGTGGTGCTCCGAGACTCTGCGAGAATTCGCTTGGCCTCATCGAGCAGCGTTCGGAAATGTTCCGGGCTCACTCGATGGGGGAGCGGCATCTGCTTAGGCAACAGCTCGGCGGCCCGCCGAAACCCATCGTCGCTTAGCCCAATCAGCCCTAAGTGTCTTGTTACGCATCCAAGCAACCACCATGCCTCTGCGTTGCTCGGACTCTGCGCGCACGCTTCCTGCATGGCGACCAGGGCCGCCTCTAGTTGCCCCGTCTGGTAGAGGTCTCGGCTCCTGTTAAGGCTGTCCATCTTCCGAGAAGGAGTTTCCACCACAGCTTATACCCAGCAAGTAACCGCTCGGGAGGTTGCTGACCGCGTGTGACCGGCATGGTCCGGCTTTGAAGGCGATGGCTGGGTCAATTGGTCAGGTCTGGCAACTCTCTTAGCCGATCTGGGCCGTGATTTCGCAGTCCGACTAAATCGCCTTCTCGCAGCAAGTCGTTGAAACCCTGGCCGACGAGCTGCAGACCGAAGGCACGTGGCTCAACGGCGCCGTATGCTCGGAGTTGTGCATCTTGAATTCATAAGCGATAAGGAACAGATTTTTCCATCAGTATCGAAGCCAGACACTGTTCGGACACTTCGCATCTGGCACTGCGGTTACCTAACGCTAAGCCCCATTAGTCAGCTAACGACGCTGCGCGGCCTTGAGATCGCCGGATACCTAGACGAGTCCCTGGAGATCCTCGCGGGCCTAAGAGAACTCCGTTACCTCCGAATTCTTCACCTTCCTGAGGTCACCGCGCTAACCCCATTGGCTAACCTGACGTCGCTGGTTACGTTGCGCCTTGACACGCTCCCTAGCTGGGATTCCTCGCGCCGAAAGACGACCATCGAATCGTTGACTCCGCTCGCCAGCGTCACCGCGCTCGAACACATCGAGCTCCTGGGCGTCGTACCCGTCGACCGATCGCTCGCGCCGCTCGAAGCGTGTTCGTCGCTCAAAACCGGCCGCTTCCACCTCATACCGAAGGCCGAGGTTGCAAGGTTCTTCACCGTGTCTCCGGCGAAAAACGCGTTCAGCCCTCCACCAGAGTTCTGATCCGTGTGTGCCAGCGGAGCGACGCTGTGCCACGACTTGCGGATACCGCGGCCCTCGTCGGAACTTCTCGGGCTGCCGTCCGTTATGTCAGGCAGGAGTGCGCGCGAAGCTGTGCTTTCTGGCGATGGCAGGGCTGTGGCTGACTTCCTGTGCCCGCCCGGGCACGGCAACGGCTCCGCCAATTGACTGGCTGAAGCAGGTGCAGCCATTTGTCAACCGGGCGGCGCCCGCGTACACGCCGCCACTGCCGACACCCCAGCCGTTTCCCACCAATGCACCTTCTTGTCAGGCAGGCCAGCTACGCGCGGTCGGCGTACCCGACGGCGTGGGGGCTGGCAACTACCGCTACGAGGTCGACTTCACCAACGCGAGCCAGGTGCCTTGTCAGTTGAGTGGCACGCCACAAGTCCAGGGCCTGGATCCTTCGGGGCGCCTGGTGACACTCCCGCTGACGGTTGGAACCTATTTCCTGGACCCCATTCCCGCTGACATCGCGCCCGGCGAAAGCGGCTATCTCAACATCGGGATGTTCAATGCTGGAAGCTGCCCAGACGCCCCAGCCCCAGTGACCTACAGCAAGCTCCGATTCGGACTCCCCGGCGGTGGCTGGATTTCGACTGACATCTCGGTCACTCGAGCCTGTGGAGGCCTCACCATCAGCGGACTCGGCAAGGAACCTGGTCCCGTGGTAGAGCCGAGCCCTAATCCCGGCTCAATTGAGACGCTCGCGGTCAGCCTCGAAGGATTCCCGCAGCAGGCACGGACCGCCACAACTGTGCATTTCGTTGTGGTCCTTGCCAACCCCTCGCAAGTCGCGGTCCGCCTGTCCCCTTGCTCGAGCTATACCGAGATCATCAACCCATATGAACCAATTTCACGGTCGCTATATCTCAACTGTGACCATGTGACCGTCATTCCCCCCGGTGCAAGGGTTCGTTACGCGATGGAACTCGAGGTCCCCCAGCGGCTCCCGCACCAGGCCGCTTTGGTTGCGGCCAAGTGGAGCTGGAGGCTAAACGTCCCGTACCCAGCGGCTGGGATTGGTGGGGTCCTAACCGTACAGAGCTGATCGCGGCACCCCGCACGGCCTCTACCGAATTCGCGCCCTCGTTTGAAGGCGATGGCTGGGTCGTTAGGATTCGAACCTTTGGATCAGGTGGCCCAGAGGACGGCGCGGGTCAGGCCAGCGTCACCTTCTTTGATGCGCAAGGGCAATGCCGCCATCTGCCACCGGCCAGGTCTGACCGTGAAAAGGTCGAGCCCTTCGAGAATCGGAATGCCGGCACCGAGCAATCGATGATGCGTCGGCGCGCCGGGGACACCGAAGCCCTCGATCGACAGGTAGTCGATGCCGACCAGCTCGACGGCGCGCTCCACCATCCAGTCAGCGCCATCCGCAGCCAGATAGACAAAGTCGGTCCGAAACGGACGGGCGGGGTGCCACAAGCGCGAATTGCTGGTGCGAAGCAGGATGCGACGCGTGCCGCGTGGAATGCGCGCCCGACTTAAATCAACGGCGCGGATCCCGCCGCGGACGCGCCGGAGGTCGGCGACCCATGCCGGGCCGATGAAGCGCCCAAGGTCCACCCGGTCGATGCCCTTGGCACCGTTGATGAAGTGACTGGGGGCGTCGACATGGGTGCCGGTGTGCGACCCAAGGCAGAGCTCGCTGAGGTTGACGTGATCCTTTCGTAGCGTCATCGCCGGGCGAATCCGAACCAGCGGGTTGCCACGGTAAACCGTCATCGCGCTGCGAATCGGGACGCTGATGTCGACGAGCTTCACGCGATCTCAGGATAGGGCGAGCACGTGACGCAGGACTTCGCTGACGCTCCAGGCCTGGGCGATGCAGCCCACCGGCCGGTAGGGCGGCTCGGGCTCAAAGATCTCGCTGACCGTCCCGAGCCCGGCGTCGAGCAGGTGCGCCGTGAACGGTTCGAGCAACCGGCGCACCGCAGCACCATCGCCGTCGAGGCGCCGGCGGGCATCGAGATACGGTCCCAGCAGCCACGGCCACACCAAGCCCATGTGATACGTGGCGTCGCGGGCGCGTTGATCGCCCCGGTATGACGACTGATATCGGGCGTCATCGGGGCTGAGCGTGCGCAGGCCGTAGGGCGTCAGGAGTTTTGCGGTCACGACATCGAGGGCGCGGCGTGCAGGCTCGCCCTCGATCAGTGGATAGACCAGCCCCAGTGCAATGACCTGGTTGGGGCGCAGGCTGGGGTCGTCACCCTGCGGTGCGTCAACCACGTCGTAGCAGTACCCACCGTCCGCGAACCAGAACCGTTCCTGCGCCGATGAGTGTGCCTGGGCGGCCATCTGCCGATAGGCGCCGGCGGGGCGCATCGCCCGCTCGCACCAGTCGGCGGTCAGCCGCAACGCGTTGTACCAGAGCGCGTTGACCTCGATCGGCTTGCCCCGGCGCGGTGTGACCACCCAGTCCTGCACCCTGGCGTCCATCCAGGTGAGCGCGATGCCATCCTCCCCGCCGGCGAGCAGCCCGTCGGCGGGATCCATCTGAATGTTGTGCCGCGTCCCACGAACGTGCCATTCGATGATGGCTTCCAACGCCTCCAGCCGGTCGGCGATGAACCGCCAATCGCGGCTGGCCCGAAGGTACGCGGCGAGCGCCTGAAAGAGCCAGAGGGTGGCATCGATGGTGTTGTACTCGGGGGCCTGGCCTCCGTCGGGGAAGCGGTTGGGAATCAGGCCCTGGTCCAGGTACTGGATGTAGGTGTCGAGCACCGCGCGCGCCTCCCACAGCGTGCCGGGCCGCATCGCCAGCCCGGGCAGGCTGATCATGGTGTCACGACCCCAGTCGGCAAACCATTGGTAGCCGGCGACCACGGTTCGCTGCGGGACCGAGGGCGTCGCGCCGGGTGTGCGCCGAACGACGCGGAACTGCGCTGCCTCGCAAGCGGATGCTCCATTCCCGGCCCAAGGACAGCATCCTGCTGCTGCTGGGCGGCTCGCCATGACCGCGCGGCGTCCCAGCTCGAGGGTGTCGGCTCGGTGGCGAGCACGACGGCGACCTCGGCACCGATGGCGAGTGGGACCTCGGCCACGCCCGGCGTGAACAGGTCTTCCTCGTCATCGAGGCCGCGCTCGCGTTCGACCCGATGGAGCACCCGCCAGTACCAATCCGGCCGGCTGCGCACGGTCGCCGAGGATCGAACACCGAAATGGCTGCGGACCCCGGCGGCATCGATGATCCATCCTTCGCCGGTGTCGCTCATGTCGAAGGCGCCCTGGCCATGACGCTGCTGGTGGTAATCGCGATGGGCGAAGAGCGGGCGCAGCTGCAACGTGACCGGCGAACCGCTGACCAACCGGTAGGTCACCACCGTGCGCGAGACGCCCTGCTCCATCCAGATCCGCTTCTCGATGGTGCGGCCGGCGATCGTCCAGCGGAACAGCGGGAGCATGCCGTCCAGCTCCACGCCCTCGAGCTGGCGATAGCCCTGGGGAAAGACCGTTCCATCCCAGTACTCGTGGGCCGAGAGTGGCTCCATATCGCCGTCATCGGACCGGACCCATTCGTCGAGGGCGGCCACGAGAACCATGCGCTGGACCGGCGGATTCAGGGCGGCGACCAGCAAGCCGTGGTAGCGACGCGTGTTGACGCCGGCCACGGTTCCCGACGCGTAGCCACCCAGCCCGTTGGTCACCAACCACTCGCGCTGGATTGCCGGCTCGAGATGGCGAAAGGTCTCCGGGTCGAGTTGAAGCGTCACGGTGTGGCTTAGGCGGTGGCGATCGTCAGCAGGGTCTTGATGTCCTCGGGCCGCCGATCAAGCGCCGAGAGGAAGTCGCCAAATGGTACCCGGCGGGTGATCAACCGCTCGAAGATCCGAGGCCATTTCTGCTCCGCCTGCTGGAAATGCTCCAGCCCCATTTCGAAGTACCGGCGGTTAGCGTTGACCGATCCAAAGGTCACCCGGTTGCCGAGCACCATCTGCAGGTTGATAACGTCGGCCGGGATCTCGATACTGCGATTGCCCGCCGACACGCCGGTGAGACACAGGACGCCGTTGGTCCCCAGCTGCGCCATCGCCTCAAAGGCGACGGCGCTGTTGCCGGTGCCTTCGAGAATGAAGTCGATCTGTCCGAGCTCGTCCTTGATGCCCGTCACCGGGTGGTGGTCGACGCTCTGATAGGTCGCGCCCACGTCCTGGAGGATGCGGCCCTGCAGGCTTTCCGGCGGTGATTTGGCGTAGACGTGCACCTCCAGGCCGCGGAGCCGCAACAGGATCGTCCCCAGGATGCCGATGGGTCCGGCGCCCAGCACGACGGCCCGCGTCGGCCGCCACAGCATCCGTTCCTGGATCTTCCATGCCTGGTAGGTCGCTTTCTCCACGATGCTCAGTGGCTCGAGCAGCACGACGAAGGGTCGCAGCGGCGGCGGGATCTTGACCATGAAGGCCGGCGTCTCGCTGTAGTACTCGCCCATGTAGCCGTGCGCCCCCTTGATCCCCCGCTCGGTATAGGTGCCGAAGAGGCACATGTCGCTCTCACCCGCCTGGCAGTTGGGGCAGTCGTCGGGGCGACGCACGGTCGAGACCACCAGGTCGCCAGGCTTGAAACCCGAGACCCCCTCCCCCACCGCCTCGACCACACTGAGCGCCTCGTGACCAATCACGAGGAAGCTCGAACCGGGCGGCGGCTCGCCGTACAGCCCTTGATTGATCTCGGTATCCGTGCCATCGATTCCGACCTCGAGCACGCGCATCAACGCGGTGTCGCGCGTGGTCGTTGGGATTGGAAGCTCAACCTGCCGGGCACTGCCTGGCTGCTTGGGAGTCACGGCCACCGCGCGCATGGTGGCGGTCAACGTGGCGGGCATCGTCCTAATAGTAGGAAGCGGCCTAGCGAATCGCTAACAACGCCAGGCGTGGAACCGGTGGAAGCACAAACGCTCCTGTGGCCACGCGCGTCGCGCCGGTAAAGCCGGCCGCCAGCAGCGCGGATCGAAGCGTGTCCTCGGTGCGTAAGGTAAAGGGCGGCGGGAGTCCGGTCGCACGGGCGCTGATGAAGAGCGGCGCCGACAAGGGACTTTTCTTGAACTCCCACAGAAGAAAGCGCCCGCTGGGACGCAGGACCCGTGCGACTTCGGAAAACGCTCGGCTCAGGGCATTGTCATCGAGGTGCTTGATGACGTGGGAGGTTACGACGACGTCGAACCTGGCGTCCTCGAAGGGCAAACTGGTCGCCGCGCCGACCCGCAGCTCGATGCGACCGTCGAGGCCGGCTCGCTGGATCTCGCGCCGACCGAGCTCGATCAGCGACGGTGAGACATCGACGCCCACCGCCGGGTGCGTAAAGGCGATTCCCTCGGAGAGCGCAACCAGGATATTGCCGATGCCGCAGCCGAGGTCGAGCACGCGATCCTGCGCCGTGATCCCGGCCGCCGCCAGGATGCGGCGGTACGGTGTATTGATGACCCAGAGTCCGCGCCGTGAAAACACGTAGCGCATCCCAATCCCGCGCAGGCCGCGGCTGAACCACTCGCCATAGGTTCGACCGACGGCGTCCTGGTCGATCCGCTTCCTGCTACCGGCCACTGGCCGACACTACCAGCGGCACGGCGCTCAGGCTGGCGGCCGCGACCAGCATCCATTTGCCGAGCAGCGCCGACGAGCCACGGCCAACCGTTGCGCTCACGCTGAGGACCAGCAGACTCGCGGCGATCGCGACGAGCGAAATGCCCACGATCGAGGTCGAGCCGTGACGGACAACGAGAACGATCGAGACCAGCGTCCCCACCAGCAGCAAACCCGCCGCCACCATTTCGGCGCCGGGCCTTCCCAGCGCCACCGCCAGCGTCCGGAGTCCCGCCGCCCGGTCTCGCTCACGGTCGGGGATGGCGTCGGCGAGGTGGATGGCGGTCGCCAGCGGACTGCCTCCGAGGAACAGGACGCCGAGCGAGCTCGCAGGACGGCCGGCAAGCAGGCCAATCCAGAAGGGCATCAAGGGAAAGGCGATCGCGAAGGGAAGAAAGCTCAGCGGGGTCCCCTTGAAACGAAGGTCGTAGGCCCAGCCACAGGCGAGCCCGATCCCGACGAGCAGCAAGGCGACCGTCCCGAAATTGGCGAGCGTGCTCAGCAGGAAGGCACCCACCGCGCAGACTACGGCCACGATGAGCGCTGTGCTGGGCGGCACCAGCCCCAGCGGGATCGGTCGGCGGCGGCCCGCCTGCCGGTCGAGGTCGGCGTCGGCCCAATCGTTCAACGCACTGATGGAGAACTGGACCAGCAGCATGATGGCGGCGATCCACCACAAGCGGGCATCGCCAAGCCCGATGCCGAAGATCAAGGCAAAGCCGGCGGCCGCCAGCGTCGTGAGCAGGGAGGGAATCGGGTGGAGCAACTCGAGCAGCGTCCACCGCGCCGCAGCGGCGCGCCCGGTCAGTGCGGCTGGCCCTGGTGGGTCGGCGGCTCGGTGACTGCGATCCGCGTTCGTGATGCGGCCTCGTCCTCAGCGATCGGCAGGGAGACCGTCAGGATGCCGTGGGTGAGCATCGCTTTCGCTCCGTTGGACCGCACCGGCTTGGGCAGGATGACCTCGCGATGGGAAGTTCCGACCGACCACTCGTGCTGAAGATAATGCTGCTGCTCCTGCGGATAGCGGGCCTCCGCGTCCACCGTAAGTCGGCGTCCGTCCAGGCTGACGGCCACCGTGTCGTGATGCGCGCCCGGCATCGGGATCGCGACCGTCAGCTGATCGTTCGCCTCATAGACGTTGACCGGCGGCGCTTCCACCGCGGATTGCTTCGCCATCGCGATCTAGCCTAACGGAGGACGGCGGTCAGATGCGCTCGAAGTTCCTTCGCAGCTCCCAATCGGTGACCGCGCTATCGAATGTTTGCCGCTCGAGCCGCGCCGAGTGCAGGTAGTGCTCGACCACCTCGTCGCCGAAGGCCGCGCGGGCCACCTCGCTTTTCTCCAGGGCATTGATCGCCTCCGTCAGGTTGCCGGGCACGCGCGGCAGGTTTTTGGCCGTATAGGCATCGCCGTGGAACTCGGGCGGCAGCTCGAGCTTGTTCTCGATGCCGTGCAGACCGGCGGCAATGGTGGCCGCGAACGCCAGGTACGGGTTCGCGTCGGCACCGGGAATCCTGCACTCGACCCGCAGCCCCGAGCCGTGGCCGATGATCCGGAAACCGCAGGTCCGGTTGTCCCAGCTCCACACGATCGAGGTGGGCGCGAACGAGGTCGCCTGGTAGCGCTTGTAGGAGTTGACGAAGGGCGCATAGAAGAGCGAGAAGTCGCGGGCCAGCGCGATCAACCCGGCGAGGTAGTGCTGAAACAGCGGCGACATGCCGTGCGGGCCGCCGTTGGCCGAATGGAAGAGCGCCTTATCGCTCTTGACGTCCCATAGCGACGAATGGAGGTGGAAGGAGCTGCCCGCCTGGGCCATCGACCACTTCGCCATAAAGGTCACCGCCACCTGGTTGAGGGCGGCGATCTCCTTAACCCCGTTCTTGTAGACGACATGCCGGTCGGCCATCTCCAGCGATTCGGTAAAGCGCAGGTTGATTTCCTGCTGCCCGAAGCCCCATTCCCCCTTGCTGTTCTCGACCGGCACGCCGGCGCCTTCCATCCCGTTGCGGATCAGCCGGTTGAACCACTCGGCCTTGGTGCCCTGCAGGATGTGATAGTCCTCGATGTAGCGGCCGTACGGCTGCAAATCGCGATAGTCCCTTTCGGCGGCCTGCTCGTAGGTGTCTTTGAAGAGATAGAACTCCAGCTCCGAGCCGGTCTTGGGGTTGAATCCGAGCTTGCGGGCGCGATCGATCTGGCGACGGAGCACCTGGCGGGGTGCGACGGGCACCGCTTTGCCATCCATGGTTTCGACGTCGCAGAGGATGAGCGCGGTCTTCTCCAGCCACGGGATTCGCCGAATCGTCGACAGGTCGGGATGCCCGTGCATGTCGCCGTAGCCGGTCCCCCAGTTGGTGAATTTGAACCCGGGGAGTGGCTCGTTATCGACGTCCATGGCCAGCAGGTAATCGCAGGCATGCAGCCCTTCGTCGACGTGGTCGAGGAAGTAGGGGCCGGTCAGCCGCTTGCCCATCAGCCGTCCCTGGAGGTCGGCGATCGCGATGATGACGGTGTCGACAGCGCCCGCCTTGGTCTGCCGGACGAGCTCCTCGAGCGTGATTTTGGCGGTCTTCTCCTGCCGGCGCGACTGTCCGTTGGTGCGGTCGGCCCGGGTCGTCGTCGATCGCTCCCGCGTCGCGGTCCCTGTGCGCGCCATGTCGAATCCCTCCTGCTTATTCGAGACTGACGAAGACGTTCTTGACTTCCGTGTAGAGCTGGAGCGCGTGCATGCCGAGCTCGCGACCGATGCCGCTGCGCTTGTAGCCGCCGAATGGTGCCTCCTGGTGGACGCTCCGGCTGCTGTTGATGCTCAGCACCCCGGTCTTGACGCCCCGGGCGACCCGCAGCGCACGACCGATGTCGCGGGTCCAGATCGAGCCCGAGAGTCCGTAGGGGGTGTCGTTGACCAACCGCAGGACCTCGTCCTCGTCATCGAACGGGATGATAGTTAGCACCGGGCCGAAGATCTCCTCCTGGGCGATCCGCATTCGGTTGTCGGCGCGATCGAATACCGTCGGCTCGAGGTAGCTGCCACGCGCCAGCGCGCCGCCGGGCGCCGAGCCGCCCGACAGCATCCGCGCGCCCTCGCGCTGTCCGACCTCGACGTACGCCTGCACCCGCTCGCGCTGTTTCATCGAGATCAGCGGACCAATCTCGGTCGCCGGATCGAGTGGATCTCCAAGCGTCAGCTGCCGGCTGCCGGCAGCCACCCGCTGGTCGAACTCCTCGGCGATGGAGCGATGGACGAAAGCACGGCTTCGCGCGCAGCAGTCCTGGCCGGCATTGCCAAAGACGCTGTTGACCGCGGCGGGCACGGCTTTCTCCAGGTCGGCGTCTTGAAAAATGATGTTGGGCGACTTTCCCCCCAGCTCGAGCGAGACGCGCGTGATGTTGGGCGCCGCCTGCTGGAGGATGCTGACCCCGGTGAGCGTCTCACCGGTGAAGGCGATCTTGTCGACGCCCGGATGGCCGGCGAGCGCGTTGCCCGTCGTCGCCCCCGGCCCGGTGATGACATTGAGCACGCCCTCCGGCAGTCCCGCCTCGAGCGCGATCCGCCCCAATTCGAGCGCGGTCAGCGGCGTGTAGCTCGCCGGCTTCAGGATCGCCGCGTTGCCGGCGGCCAGGGCCGGGGCCACCTTCCAGGAGGCGATCGTCAACGGAAAGTTCCAGGGCACGATCAGCGCGACCACGCCGACCGGCTCGCGCAAGGTGAAGTCGAGACCGGGCGCGGTGACGGGAATCGTCTCCCCGAAGATCCGGGTCGCGGCCCCGGCATAGTACTCGAAGCATTGAGCCGCACCCAGCACTTCGTCGCGGGCATCGCGAATGGGCTTGCCGGCGTTGCGCGCCTCGAGCGTCGCCAGCCGGTCGACATCGGCGCGGATCAGCTCCGCGATCTTGTAGAGAACCTTGGCGCGCGCGCTCGCCGGCGCGTCGCTCCAGGCGCCGCCCTCGAACGCCTCCCGCGCGGCCTTGACCGCGCGATCGACGTCGGTCGGGGACGCGACGGCCGCCCGGGCCATCACCTCGGAGGTGGCGGGCTCGACGATGTCGAAAGTCTTCTCCTCCTGCCCGCTGCGCCATTCGCCGCCGATCAGCAGCCGCGCGGGACTCTCGACCGTGACCATCAGAAGTAGTTTGACGTAATGCCGCCGTCGACCACGAGGGCGGCACCGTTAGTCCAGCTCGACTCATCGGACGCCAGGTAGATGGCCAGCGACACGACGTCGTCGGCGTGGCCGAAGCGTCCCATTGGGATCCGATTCAGGCGCACCCGTTTCTTGTTTTCATCCTTGAGTAAGTCCCGCATCAGCGGCGTTTCGATCGGACCCGGGCAAATCGCGTTGGTGCGAATGCCCTTCGGGCCGAACTGCACCGCGAGCGACTTGGTGAGCGCGATCACCGCCCCCTTGCTGGCGGTGTAGGCGTCCTGCGGGACCGTGCACCCGACCAGCGCCACGAAGGAGGCGATGTTGATCACCGAGCCGCCGCCGGCCTTGATCAGCTCGGGGATGCCGTGCTTGCAGCAGAAAGCGAGGCCCTTGACGTTGATCGCCATG
>VBHO01000117.1 GCA_005882045.1 Chloroflexota bacterium
ATCAGGAAGATCGCGACCGATGGTCCGGCCCAGGTGCCAGTCGCGGTGAGCCAGCCGATGATGTCGCCCGTGTAGGCGGCTTTGAACTCGGGGAGCATCAGCACCACGCTGATGAACGCCACCCAGACGACCGCGACCCAGCCAACGATCGGCCAGTAGCGCCCGAGGTTCCAGGGTCCAGGCGTCCATCGCTTGGGGTAGATCAGCGCCAGCAAGACCGGGATTACATAGGAGACGTAAAGCCCGATGACGGAGATC
>VBHO01000118.1:0-3800 GCA_005882045.1 Chloroflexota bacterium
GATCGGCAATCCCCTGGTGCGATAGCGGGCCGGGTCCTCACCACCCTCTCCCGTGTTGCTCTTGCCGCCCAGACGGTTCATGGCGATCGCGATCGTCTCGTGCGCCTCCGCGGCGATCGAGCCGTGTGACATGGCGCCGGTTGAGAACCGCCGCAGGATGGCGACCGCGGGCTCGACCTCATTGAGCGGTACCGGTGGCCCGGCGGGCCGCATCGCCAGCAGATCTCTGGGATACGTTGGGGGGCGATCATTGACTAAGCGGGCAAAGCGCTCGTAGGACGCGTAGCCAATACCGTCCGGTCCGGTGGCCACCGCCCGGTGCAGCGCGTGCGCCGCCGACATGTCTTTCACCGACGCACCGGCCAGCTCCAACGGCGCCGCTACCCCTTCTGCCGGCACCGCGGCGTGGAGGGCGTCGACGACATCGGGGTTGGTCGCGTGATATTCGGTGCCCTGCTTGTGATGCTTGTAGAAGCCGGGGCTCTTGAGGGCCGGCTCCGCCGCGGCCAGCCCCTCGGCATGCAGCGCCAGCACTTGCTCACCGAGGTCGGCGAAGGTCGCGCCACCGACCGGCGATGGCGTTCCGGCGAAGCCGAAGTCGACCACGGCGGCATCGAGCCCGAGGATTTCGAAAATCTGCGCCCCCTGGTAGCCGTCGAGCGTCGAGATGCCCATCTTGGCGAGCACCTTGAGGGTGCCGTCTTCGAGTGCCGTGACGTAGTGCTCCTGCGCACCGCGCCCGTCGGCCGCCCCGCCTTTGAGATGGCCCGCCGAAGCCAGCGCCTTGATCGATGCCAGGCCGAGCCGGGGACAGATGGCCTGCGCCCCATAGCCAAGCAAGCAGACGACGTGGTGCACCTCGCGGGCTTCGTCCGTCTCGACCACCAGGCTGGTCAGCCCACGCAAGCCCTGGCGCATGAGGTGGTGGTGCACCGTTCCGACGGCAAGCAGCGCCGGGACTGGCGCGCGCTCCGGGCCGGCCTCGCGATCTGACACGATCAGGATCGAGGCGCCGAAGCGGGCGGCGCGCTCCGCGTCCTGTGCCAGCCGCTCGCACGCGGCCCGCAGCCCAGCCGCTCCGTCGCCAACCGGGAAGGTGGCGTCGAGGTCGCTGGACGCAAACGGGGAGCCCATGGCGCGGACCGCCTCCAGTCCCGACGGATACAGGATGAACGAGTCCAGCTGGACGAGGCGCGCACCGGCCGGTCCGTTCGAGAGCAGCGGCGCCGGCGGCCCCAGATAGCTGCGCAGCGACATCACGAGCCGCTCGCGCAGATGATCGATCGGCGGGTTGGTCACCTGGGCGAAGCGCTGCTTGAAATAGCTGTAGAGCAGGCGGGGCGGCTGGGCCAGCACCGAGAGCGCAGTGTCGTCGCCCATCGAGAAGATCGGCTCCTTGCCCTGCGTCGCCATCGGTCGCAGCACATAGGTGAACTCTTCCTTGGTGTAGCCGAAAGTGGCCTGGCGCGCCACGAGGTCGGGCATGATCTCCTCGGTGGGCTCCCCAGGATCGAGTGATTTCAGGTTGTCGTCCAACCACCGACCGTACGGCTCCTGCGCCGCGAGCCGGCGCTTGATGCTGTCGTTCTCCTCGAGGCCACCGCACTCCGGGTCGACGCAGATCATCTCGCCCGGCCCGAGCTTTCCCCGCCGGACGCCGCCGTGCCCACTGATGTCGACCGCGCCGGCTTCCGAGGCGCAGGCGATCAGGCCGTCCTCGCACACCGCATAGCGCAGCGGCCGAAGTCCGTTGCGGTCGAGCACGGCGCCGGTCCGCTTCCCGTCGGTGAAGACCAGCCCGGCGGGCCCATCCCAGGGCTCCATCAGGCAGGCGTGGTAGCGATAGAAATCGCGCACCGCCGGATCGACGTCGAAGCCCTCCCAGGCTTCCGGCACCAACATCGCCAGCGACTGCCGGATGTCGCGGCCCCCCCGGACCAGCAACTCGAGCCCGTTGTCGAGCATCGCCGAGTCGGAGCCGGTTTCGTCGATGACGGGCACCAGCAGACCCTCGTCAGGTAAATCCCGCGCACCCAGACGGCCCTCGCGGGCGCGCATCCGGTTGACGTTACCCTGGATGGTGTTGATCTCGCCGTTGTGGCAGAGCATGCGGAACGGCTGAGCTCGCTCCCACGATGGGGCGGTGTTCGTGCTGTAGCGCTGATGAAAGATGGCGAAGGGAGCGACGAATCGCGGGTCGCGCAGATCGGGATAAAAGCCCGCCAGCTGATCGGCGGCGCACATCGCCTTGTACGTCAGGGTGCGAAACGACATCGACGCGACGTAGGCGCGCAATCCCGCGCCTCGGACGGCACGCTCGACGCGCTTGCGTGCCCGGAAGCACCGCGCCTCGGCCTCGGCATCCGACGCCGAACCCTCTGCGGCGATGATGGCCTGCTCGATCACCGGTGCCGTGGTCCGGGCCAGGTCGCCCAGCGCATCGGGCTCGACCGGGACCGGGCGCCAATCGATCAGGTCGAGCAGCTCCGCCCGGCATGCCTCGTCGAACAGGCGGCGGGTGAGCCGCCGCTGCTGGTAGCCATCCGCCGCCGGCGCGTTGGACAGGAAGACGACGGCGACCCCGAGCTAGACGGCCGGCTCGACGTTGATGGCGGCGCGCTGCATCCAGTCGCACAGGAAGGACTGCGGAATGGATAGAAGCAGCCCAGCACCATCGCCCGAACGGTGGTCCGCGGCCACCGCTCCGCGATGACGGACACGATGCAGCGCTGCGAGGGCGGCGTCGACAATACCTCTACTGGCTCGCCCTCCAGCGTCAGCGACGAAACCGATCCCGCAGGCATCGTGCTCGTAGCGAGCGTCGTACAAGCCTGCGTGTCGCAAGATGCTGCGTTGACGGTATCGGTTACCCCCGCTTCAAACCACAGACGATTGCACCAAAAGGATGGCGCACCGTCGTACCCTCTACACAAGCTTTAATTACCCTCCCCCGCGTGCGGGGGACGGCAGGGTGGGGGCTGTTTCACCCCCATACATCAGACGCTGCGGGATTCGGTGAAGGCTGACTACACCATCGTCCGTCACCCGTACGAGCTCGCCGACCTGGACGCCGGCCCTCTGGTCCGGCGTCACGATGTTCGGCTGGATGACCAACGTCATGTTGCGCTCGAACACGAAATCCGGCACCGGCCCGTGGCTGGTGCCGGGCGTGCGGAGGATCGGCGGGAGGTAACCGCCGCCGTAGCCGTGGACGAGGTCGTCGCAGATCGTGAACCCTTGGGTGTCGATCAGCGATGCCGCCTCGACGACGGCCGCGGCGGAAACCCCCGGGGCGATGCTGCGCGCGACCTCGTGAAATGCCTGCCAGGCGACGTCGTGGAGCTGCAGATAGGTCTCGATCAGCTCGGCCTCGACGGTCACCGTCCGGAGAACCTGGCCCGAATACGCGGTGTAGGCCGCACTCAGCTCGAGGATGATCGCGTCGCTGGGCTGCAGTCGACGATCGGTGAGGTCCTGTTGCGGCACGATGCGATCGGGATTGGTCATCGGCGTCGAGCTCAAGTAGAGGAAGTGTGGTTGGCCGCCGGCGCGGATCGCGGCGGCAACCGCCTCCGCCTGCAGTTCGAGCTCGGTCGCGCCGGGCACGGCCGCGCGAACCAGCGCGGCCAACGCCTGGTCCGTGATCGCCGCGGCGCGCGTCATCCACTCGAGTTCTTCGTCACTCTTGACCAGCCGCAGCCGGAGAAAATCCGCCGTGGCATCGAGAAAGGCCCGCTCAGGCAGGCGACCGCTCAGCCGCTGCTGCTCGACGTACGGCACCGACCCGACCAGCCCCACCC
>VBHO01000118.1:3825-12099 GCA_005882045.1 Chloroflexota bacterium
ACCGAGCGCGCGCCGCCCCACCGGACGTCGGCACGGGCCACACGCTGGGCATGAGGCAGGTGGTTGAAATATTGGACGAACAGTACCGGGTCGCGGCCGGGCTTCCACACCGCGTAGGCGTCCTGGTATCCGAGGAATCCCGTCAGGAAGTGGACCTGCGCCTGCCCCTGCCTCGCGTTGGCCGACGTGCCGAAGACGACGAGGACATCGAGATGCTGATCGGCGCAGAACTGGTCGACGGCGCGCCGTCGTCGCTCCCATTCGGCGTCGGAGAACCCCCCACCTCGACCTTCCCCCGCAAGTGGGGAGGGAGCATCAGCCAAGCTTCTCTTTCAGCCAATCGGCCATGAGCGGCCGGTACTTGTACGAGATGTTGTTGCAGACGTGGGTTCCGTCCGGATACATCACGAGCGTCGCGTTGGGGGCCTCCCGCGCGATCCGTTCGGCGTCCGCCGGCGGAAACAGACCGTCCTTCGCGCCGTGGATGACGAGCAGCGGCTGGGTGACCTTATCGAGGACGCCCTCGAAATTGAGCGTGTACGCCTTGCGCCTAGCTTCGGCCTCGTCGGCGGACTTCGTGTAAAAGATGTATCCGCCCCGGGTCAGCGGATTCAGGTTGTCCCAGCAGTCTCCGAGGTTGTACGGCCCGGACAGTCCGACGATGGCTCGCAGCCGCTTTTCGTAGGCGGCCGCGCGCGGGCCGTAAATAGCGCCCATGCTGATCCCCATCAGGCCGATCCGGTTGAGGTCGACGCCGAGATCGTGTCGCTCCAGCTCATCGATGACGGGAGTGATGACCGATTCCCAGTTGACCCGGATTGGGAACTGCACCGAGTTCTCGGACTGGCCCGGGCCGTCGATGGTCAGCGTCGCCATCCCGCGATGCAGGAACTCCTCCTCGATGAGAAAGAGCTCCTCCTTGGACGAGTCCAGCCCTGGGACCAGCAGGATGAGCGGGGCGCGTTTCGCGTCGGCGGGCCGACGCAGATGTCCCGGAATGATATGGCCCTCGAAGGGGATCTCGAGGCGCTCCGCCGGTGGATCGAGGTGCGGGAGTGTCTTCCGGTAGACAGCGACCGACCGGTCGCGCAGCTCGGCGTGCTGGCGCGCGTCTTCAAACCAGAGGAACTTGCCGAGGTGATAGCACCAGGCGGCCCGCTGGTAGCCGGCGGTCGCGGAGACGGTGCGCCCGTGTTGCTCCGCCTCGCGCCCGAGCGCCTCGTGGACCTCGCCCACCGCCTGCCAGTTGGGTCCCCAATCCTTCCACTCGGTCGTCTTCCCTACCGTCCGGTCGAAGTCGTTGACGTCGATGCCGTTGGCCACGAACCGCGCCCGCCAATGGTGGGCCGCGACCTGGACTTTATTTGCTTCGTTCACAGAACGCCTCAAACGCTCGCATGGCACTAAAGCGCCGCTCGCGTCGGCCGGCGGGCCGGCAGGCTCGAGCCGAGATCCTGAAGCAGGACCGCGGCGCAATTGCGGCCGGGAAGACCCGAGACCGATCCGCCCGGGTGGGTGCAGGCGCCTGTCTGGTAAAGGCCCTCGACCGGCGTCCGATAGGTCGACCAGCCCTCGACCGGACGGAAATAGCCGCTCTGGTCCGGGGTGCTGGCGCCACCGTGACACGATCCGCGCCAGTTCGCCGGGTTGCGGCGCTCCATATCGAGCGGGCTGTTCACATTCCGTCCGAGCACGATGCGCTCCGACAGGTTGGTCGTCAACGGTGCCAGCGCCTCGAACAGCCGGTCAGCCACCTGGTCTTTGACCTGGTCCCAGTGCTCCGGTCCTTCCGCCAGCTGGTAGGGCAGAAAGCTGATCAGCTTGAAGGTGTGTTTGCCGGCGGGCGCTCGGGTCGCGTCGATCACGGTGGGCGTGATTGCCAGGAACACGGGATCCTCGAGGTCGAGGCATCCGGCGCGATAGCCGGTCAGCATTCGGTGCAGCGACCCGAGCGATTCGAGTCCGCCCATGGTCACGCTTTCCATCGACCCGTCCTCCGTCCGAAAGCGCGGCGCCTCGCTCAGAGCGTAGTGGGCGGCGAACATCGACAGGCTCGGTTTCCAGCGGTCGATGCCGGCGCGGAACTGGGGCGTGAGGTTCTCCTCGCCGACGATGCCGGGCAGCTGCGCGATGTGAATGCTCGAGACGACGGCTCTTGATGCGGCATAGGTCGAGCCGTCGGCGGTCTCGACGCCGGTCGCACGTCCACCCTCGACCACGATCCTGGTGACGGACTTGGACGTCAAGATGGTCCCGCCGCTTGCTTCGATGATGGCCGCCAGGGCCAGTGGCAGACGGATCGAACCACCCTCGGGCAGGATCCAGGAAAAGCGCTGCCGGCCCGCGACCAGCGAAAACGCCAGCAGCCCGGTCTCCGGCTCATCCAGTGGATGCAGGGTCATGAAGGCGATCCACGCGAAGAAGGCGCGGACGTGCTGCTCGCGGAAGCGTTGCGTGATGATGTCGAGCGCCGTCGACTGGCGAATCTCCAGCATGCGAAGGCCGAGCTTGCTTCCCGCGGTGCGGGCGGCGATCTCCTGCGGCGGCTGAGGCGGATTCTCACGCTCGTCGTTGACGATCGGCGCCATCGCCTGCCAGTCGTTGAGCAGCTCGCGATATGCTTCCGCATCTTCAGGCGAGAAGCGCGCCAGCTCGGCGCAGGTGCGGTCCAGGTCGCGCCACATCGTGATGCTGCGGCCGTCCTGGAACGGCATGGTGAAGACCGGGTCCGGGTACAGGTAACGCAACCCATACTGGTCGAGCCGCAACTCGTTGTTGCGCATCAGCGGGTTGCTCTGGATCAGGTTGTGCGCCGTGGAGCAGGGATCGTGGATGAAGCCCGGCAGCGTCAACTCTTCGCAGCTGGTGTCGCCACCGATGCGGGGCGCACCCTCCAGCACCAGCACTTTGAAGCCGGCCTTCGCGGCGTAGGCGGCGGTCAGCAGGCTGTTGTGACCGGCGCCGACGACCACGATGTCCCACTGGCTCATGCGCTCGCTCCCAGATAGAGGCGCCCGATTTCGGGATTGCCGAGCACCGCCGAGCCCAACCCTTCCAGCCGGATGCGCCCGCTCTCCATGACGATGCCGTGGCTGGCGAGCCCGAGCCCCGAGCGCGCGTTCTGCTCGACCAGCAAGATGGTGCGGCCGGCCTGGTTCATGGCGCGAATGGTGTCGAAGACGGTAGTCCGCGTCTTTGGATCCAGTCCCATCGATGGCTCATCCAGGACGACGAGCGACGGATCGAGCATCATCGCCCGCGCGAACTCGATGATCTTCTGCTGGCCCCCCGACAGCGATGCGGCCGGCTCATGACGCCGTTCGCGCACGATCGGAAAGCTCTCGCAGACGGCCTGCAGTCGCCGCTCCACCAGCGCCCGGTCATGCACGGTATAGGCGCCCATGCGGACGTTCTCCCACACCGTCATGGTCGGAAACAGACTTCGCTCCTGCGGCACCTGAACGATCCCGCGACGCAGGATTTGCCGTGGGCTGAGCCCCGCGATGGAGACCCCTCGGAACCGTAGGCGCCCCAGGCGCGGTCGCAGCAACCCGCTGACGACGCGCAACACCGTCGACTTCCCCGCGCCGTTGGGTCCGACGATGCAGGTGATGGCGCCCTCCTCGACGTTGAGGTCGAGTTCGTGCAGGATGTCGCCACCGCCGTAGCCAACGGTCACGCCCTGCAGCTCGAGCAGTGGCCCCACCTCAGGTCCCCAGGTAGGCGTCGAGCACGGCCGGGTTCTCGCGGACTTCACGAGGATTCCCCTTGGCGATCGCGCGGCCCTGGTGCACGACGACGACCTCGTGGCAGAGATTCATCACGAAGCCCATGTTGTGCTCGACCAGCAGGAAGGTCGTGCCCTGCTGGTTGAGCTGCCGGATGCGCTCGGCGATGCGCTCGAGCAGGGCGGGGTTCACACCACCCGCAGGTTCATCGAGCAGCACCAGCTCCGGCCCGGCCATCATCACGGCGGCGAGCTCCAGCAGCTTGCGCTGTCCGTAGGAGAGCGCGCCGCCGAGCGTCCCCGCGACCTGGCTGATGTCCATGAACGCCAGCATCTCCATCGCCCGCTCTTTCTCGTGGCCCCATTGGCCCTGGGAGAGAAGCGCACGAAGCCCGGCGCGGCGCACCGGCACCAGCATGTTCTCTAGCGCGGTCAGCCGCGGAAAGATGCGGGCCAGCTGGAACGTGCGTCCGATGCCCAGCGCGTAGATGCGGTCCGGACCCAAACCGGCGATCGAGCGCGTTTTGAAATGCACCTCGCCGCCATCCGGCGCAATGAAACCGGTCACCAGGTTGAAGATGGTGGTCTTTCCCGAGCCGTTCGGACCGATCAGCCCGGTAATGCTGCCCGCCGGCACCGAGAGCGAGCAGGAGTCGACCGCCACGACGCCGCCGAATCGCTTGGAGAGGTCCTTGACCTCGAGCAAACTCATGGTGAGGCGAGCCTTTGCTGCGCCGTTGCTGGAGGCTCCTCCCCGGCACTCACCGGGGCGTTGCGTGAACCGCCCGCCGTCGGTCCCGCCTGGCGCCGGCGCCGCCAGCTGTGAACGAGGTCCGCGACGGAGGGGACGATGCCGCGCGGCAGCAGGAGGATCACGATCAGGAAGACTGCCGCGTAAAAGACCAGGTACAGGCGGCTCGCCCCGAAACGGTAGGCAAACTCCATCTGCGCCGGCTCGAGAAGAAGCGCGCCGATCACCGGCCCGCTCACGGTCCCGAGCCCGCCGAGGAAGGCCATCAACACCATCGAGATCCCAATGAGAGGGTCAAAGGCGAACTGCGGATACAGATAGGTGACGTAGTAGGCGTAAACCGCACCGATCATGCCCACCAGCACGGCGCTGATGACGAACGCCGTCAGCTTGAAGCTGCGGGTCGGGACGCCGACCGCGAGCGCCTTGTCCTCGTCATCGCGGATCGCCAGCAAACCGAGGCCGAACTTCGAACGGCGGATCCACCAGGAGACGCCGATGGTGAGCACCGCCAGCGCCAGCATCGCGTAGTAGTAGGGGATGTTGAAGAAATCGCCGCCCCAGTCGTGCGAGTACGGCAAGGCCAGGCCGGCGCCGCCACCGGTCAGCTTCACGAGGTTCTCGCCGAGCAACTGGAGCATGAACATGAAGGCGATCGTGACGATGACGAAGGTCGCCGCCCGGGTGCGCAGTGCGACCCACCCGATCCCGACCGCGAGCGCGGCCGTGAGCAGACCGGCCACCGGCACGAGGACAAATGGGAGATATCCGGGCGCCATGTTGAGATGGTTGATCATCAGGCCGAAGGAATAGGCACCAAAGCCGAAGAAGGCCGCGTGACCGAGTGAGATGTAGCCCGTGTAGCCACCCATGATGTTCCACGCGCTGGCAAGTCCGATGTACATCACTGTGAAGACGGCCATGCCAGTGGTCGCGGGGTCAGGCGCGATCAGCGGCAGGATGAGCGCGAGGATGGCGACCAGGAGCATGGCAAGCCCTTTGAGCGCCGTCACCCGACCTGGTGTGATCGCGAGCGTCCGCGTGCCGCTCATATGCGATCACGGACACGAACGCCGTAGAGCCCCTGCGGCCGGACGATCAGGATCACCACCAGGATGACGAAGAAGACGAAGTTGGCCCAGACGGGCGAAATCAGCACCTGGGTGATGTCCTCGCTGACGAGCATGATCAGCGCGGCGATCACGGCGCCCCGCAGGCTGCCGAGGCCGCCGAGCACGATGATGGTCAGCAGGCGCGAAATCAGGTCGTAGTGGCTGCCGGGGTTGAAGGCATTCGTGATGCCGAAGACGACGCCGCCGGCCGCCGCGGTGGCGACCCCGATGCCGAAGGCGATCGCGGCGACCCGGTCGACGTCGACGCCGATCAGTTGCGCGGCGGTCCGGTTCAACATGGTGGCACGGATCGCGCCACCGAATGAGGTGCGATAGAGCATCAGGAAGAGCGCGCCCAGGATCGTAAGGCAGAGCGCGAAGCCGAATACATAGACCCAGGTGATGTGAAACCCGAAGACCTCGAAGCTGGCCGTTTCATACCAGGCCCGAAGCTCGACGAAGTTGGTCGTGAAGACGTAACCAAGCACGCCCTCGATGCCCAGTGCGAGCGCGTAGGTGACGAGCACAGACAGCGCCTCGCGGTCGGTCTTGAGCGGACGGATGAACACGAGCTGCAGTACGACGCCCAGCGCGAACATCACGGGCATGGTCACCACCAGGCTCAGGAAGGGGTCCATGTGGAGCGAGCGGAAGAGCGCGAAGCTGAGGTAGGCGCCCAGCACCACCAGCGCGCCGTGGCCCACGTTGATGATCCGCATCACGCCGAAGATGAGGGTGAGGCCCGAGGCCATCAAGGCATAGACGCCACCGGTGAGGACGCCGAGCACCGCCGCCTCGATAACCAGCGTCATGCGGCGAGCAACGCGTCAAGAGAGGGACGGCGCCGAGTGGTCACCGTCCCCGTTCTCGTGTTACGGCCAGTTCGGCTTCGGGTACTCAGGCTGGGCGGCAGCCACGCTCGACGGGTAGACAAAGATCGCCTGCGCACCCTGCCACTGCTCGAGGTAGACACCCACGCCACCCTGCGGCTTTCCGACGCTGTCGAACGACATCGGCCCCTGGATCGTCTGGTAGGTGCCGGAATGCAAGGCGGTGATCAGGGCTTTGTTGTCGATGCTGTTTGCCTTCTGCGCCGCCTGGTCGACCACCTGTCCCACACTGTAGGCCTCGGCGGCGTCGGCGCTGATGTCGCCGAACGCGCCGCCATATTTGGCCACGAACTCGATGGTGAATTTTTCGTTGCCGTAGGCCTTGGCGCTCGAGGTCCAGCCGGCGGGGACCATGATCCCTTCCGTGTTCTTGGCGCCGACTTTGTCGGCGAAGTCCTTGCCCTGGTCCGGCCCGGTCGTCTCGATGATCGACTTGGGATTGAAGTGCTGTTGCTGGAAGACCTTGACGAAGGCCACCGCGTCGGGTTCCTGGGTGCCCAGGATCGCGACGTCCGCCTTGGAGTTGACCACCTGCAGCGCCAGGGCATCCCATGACGTGGCCTCGGCCGGGTACACCTTGTACGACGCCGTCGTGATGCCGCCGGCTTCGAGCAGGCTCTTGGCTTTGTCGATCTGCGGCTGCGTGAAGGGATCATCCTCGGTCGCATAGGCGGCTGTCTTCGGCCGCTGGTCGCTGGGGAGCGAGAGCAGGAATTTGGTGTAGCTCACGAGGTTGTCTTCGACCGCGGCCGGCTGCACGAAGAAGATGGAATGCAGGCCCTGGGCGAAGACCTTCGGTCCGCCGCCGGCGGGCTCCGGAAACGCGTAGCCGTAGCGGTCGGTCACGGTCGAGGCCGGAATCGTGAGCAGCGAACTGAATGGTCCAAAGACCAGCGCCACCTTGTCCTGGGTGATCAGGGTTTGATAGTTGGTCACGACCTGTTGCGTGCTGCTTGCGTCATCAACGTATTTCATGGTCACCCGGTGACCGAGCAGGCCGCCCTTCGCATTGATGTCCTGCGCCCACAGGTCGTAACCCTGCTGCAGGGCCTTTCCATCGCCAGAGAAGTCGCCGCTGAGCGAGAGCGAGACACCGATCGTGATCGGCGCCGCCGGCGCTGGCGAGCCCCCCGCATTGCTCGACGAGGTGCCGCACGCCGAAAGTACCAGGGCCAATCCCGCCACGATCATCGACAGGGGTTTGCGCATGCTCTCTCCCTTCCTGTTGCAGCCGATTGAACCAGTTGCCGCCGTTGGGTTGTTCCGTTTGTTCCTTGCGCTGAACAAACGATTGCTCTATGTTAGGCACGGGTGAAAGGCTTGTCAATGAGGACGTGGAGATGCCGGTAACGCTCAAGGAGCTGGCCGCTCGCGCCCAGGTCCACCCCTCCACCATCTCCCGAGTGGCCAACCACGACCCGAACCTGCGCATCGCTCCGCCGACCCGGCAGCGGATCGAAGCGTTGTTGCGCGAGACCGAATACCGGCCCAACGGGGTCGCCCGCGGGCTGAAGCTCCGACAGACGCTGGTGCTGGCGGTCGTCATCCCGGACGTAACCAATCCTTTCTTCGCCGCCCTCTTCCGCGGCGTGGAAGACGCCGCCTCGCCGCGTGGCTACAATGTCCTGCTCTGCAATACCGACGGCAGCCCGGCCCGCCAACGCTCGCACTTGCAGAGCCTGCACGCCCGGCGCGTCGATGGCGTCATCCTGGCCAGCAGCTTTCTCAAGGATCCGACCGTGCGCCGGCTGCGGCACCAGGGCATCCCGTACGTGCTTGTCAACCGCTTCAGCG
>VBHO01000118.1:12122-18456 GCA_005882045.1 Chloroflexota bacterium
AGCTCGGCCACAGGCGCATCGGACACCTGGCCGGCATGCCGACGGTCAGTACCGGGGTGATGCGGCGGCGAGGATATCTGGCAGCACTCGTCGAGCGCGGACTGACGCCCGACCCCCGGCTCGTGGTGGAGTCCGGCTACACCGAAGAGGGTGGCGCGCGCGCGGCCCAGCGCCTGCTCGCGCTCACCGATCGCCCAACAGCCATCTTCGCGGTGACCGATATGACGGCCGTCGGCGCCTTCGGGGTGGCGCGCCGCATGGGCCTGCGCATTCCCGAGGAGCTGGCGATCGTCGGCTACAACGACATCCCGCTGGCGACGCGGATGGCGCCGTCACTGACGACGGTGCATGTCCCGATCCATGAATTCGGGGCCGCGGCCGCGCGCCTCTTGCTCGAGCAAATCGATAGCGGCGAACCGTCGCGGCGGCGCGTGCTCTTCAACCCGGAGCTGATCGTCCGGGGATCGACTCTTGCCGGCGCCGGCAGCGTGGCGAGCTCCCAGTTGGTGCCGGCTTTCGCCACCGAATGAGGTCGCCATTGTCAACAAACGTTTGCGCACGCCCGCGACCGGAAGGAACGGGATGACCGCGGCCGGGTCTCATCAGCGCACCATCGGCTGGATCGGCACGGGGCGGATGGGGTTCGCGCTCGCCTCGCGCCTGCTCGAGCACGGCTGCGACCTTTCCGTCTACAACCGCACCCGCGCCAAGAGCGAACCGCTGGCGGCGCGCGGGGCGCGCCTGGTCGATCGGCCAGCGGACCTGAGCGACCGCGATATCGTCCTGACGTCGGTCGCGGGCTCGAAGGATTTCGCCGAGGTGATGACCGGGCCCCACGGGCTGCTGGGCAATGGCACCCGGGTGCCCTCGATCGTGATCGATGCTGGGGTCGGCGCTGCTGGCGGCGCCTGTGAGTGGCAACCCGAAGGTCGCCCGCGCCGGCAAGCTGAGCCTGGCTGTGTCCGGACCTCGTCCGGCGTTCGAGCAGGCGCTCCCCTACTTACAAATGCTGGGCAAGAGCGTGACCTATGTCGGGGAGGGCGAAGCAGCGCGGCTGGTCAAGATCTGCCACAACCTCGTCCTGGGCGTGGTCACCCAGATCCTCGCCGAAACCACCGTGCTGGCCGAGCGTGGTGGGATCGCGCGGGCCGACTACCTCGAGTTCATCAACGGCAGCGTGATGGGATCCATCTTCAGCCGCTACAAGACACCAGCCTTCGTCAACCTCGACTTCACGCCGACCTTTACCGGCCACCTGCTCCGTAAGGACTTCGAGCTCGGCCTGGACGCCGCCCGCCAATTCAACGTTCCCCTCCCGGTGGCAGCGATCACCCACCAGGTCGTGGTCAGCCTGATCGGGCAAGGCCTGGGGGATATCGATTTCGCGGCCCTGCTGGAGCTCGAGGCTCGCGGGGCCAACCTGACGCTGAAGCCCGAGCATCGCGACGTCTCCGACGGCCTCAAACCTGAAGACGGTACGACGGGCGAGGCCTAAAAAGTCTCTGCCGAAGCGGAGCGGCGCTGCTTCCACGGTCTGCGCCAGCTTCGGCATCGCCGCCCCAGCCCTACTCTACGGCCTTGCAAACGTTTGCGCCAGACCGGGCCGGGTGACAAGGGGTTAACGTGTGGTCGGGCGGCAAAACCGTCCGGGCGCATGCAGCGAAGGGGCGGCGGGGGCGGCGGGCGCGACGGGCCGGGGGGGCGGACGATCGTGACCCTCGCGGATGTTGCACGCGCCGCTGGCGTGCACTACTCAACCGTCTCCCGAGCCCTCGATCCCGTCTCGTCCGCACAGGTCAACCTCGAGACCCGACAACGCCTCCAGGCGCTCGCGACGCGGATGGGCTACCAGAAAGACATGGTGGCCAGCGGGCTGAAACGAGGCCGAACCCACACCGTCGCCGTGATCGCCGGCGACCTCGGCAACCCGAACCTCGCTCCGGTCCTGCGCGGCATCGCCAGCGGGCTCGAGCAGGCGGGGCTGATGACACTGATCTCGGAGACGCAATTCGATTCGGCACGCCTCGAACGGATCCTCAATCACCTCATGAGCCGCCGGGTCGACGCCATCATCATGACCGCCGCGCGGCCGCGCGACGCTCCAACACTCCGCTGGATCCGTCGTCAGGGCCTTCCGCTCGTGCTGGCGATTCAGACCGTTCCCGGTATCCGTTTGCCGGCTTGCACCAATGACGACTACCTCGGGGGCGTGCTGGCCGCGCGACATCTCCTCTCTCTCGGGCATCGGCGGCTCGCCCAACTTCGGGGACCTATGGAGTTCAGTTCGTGCTTCCTTCGCGCCCAGGGGTTCAGCAAGACAGTCGCAGCCGCCCACGCTGAGGAAGTCGTGGTCAGGTCCACCGCCCTCTGGGGATCCCCCGAAATGGGCGGTGCCCTCATGCGCGAGCTTCTCGATAAGAAAGGGGCTCGGCCGACCGGCATCTTCGCGCACCATGACCTGACAGCGTTTGGCGCACTGTCGGTGGCCGAAGAGCGTGGCTTGACGTGTCCCCGGGACCTGTCGATCGTCGGCTACCACAATTTGCCGCACAATGATCGCATCGCGCCGCCGCTTACCTCGATCAGTCAGCCCCGCGAGGAACTTGGCCGGACCGCCGCCGAGATCCTCATCGCGGTGCTCAGCAAGCCTGGCCGGACGCCGGCGCCACGCCTGGTGCGGCCGTCCCTGGTGGTACGGAAGTCGACCGGGCCCCCGCCCAAGGCGCAATAACCGCCGGTCAGCCGCCCCCAGTCGCTGCAAACGATTGTGGCAGACCCGGTCGACCAACAAGCGGTTAACGTGGGGTCGGGCGGTAAAACCGTCTGGGCGCATGCAGCGAAGGGGCGCGGGGTGAGTGGGCGCGAAAGGCCTGGGGAACGGACGATCGTGACCCTCGAGGATGTCGCACGCGCAGCGGGCGTGCACTACTCGACGGTCTCGCGAGCCCTCGACCCTGACACGGCCCGGCAGGTCAACGTCGTGACCCGAAAACGGGTCGCGGCCGTCGCCAAACGAATGGGCTACCAGAAAGACATGGTGGCCAGTGGCCTGAAACGAGGGCGGACCCACACGGTGGCCGTGGTTGTCGGCGACTTGGGGAATCCCAACATAGCGCCGGTCCTCCGGGGCATCGCGAACCGTCTGGAGCCCGCCGGGCTGATGTCGCTGATCTGCGAGTCGCAGGATGACCCAACCCGCCTCGAAAGGATCCTCAATCACCTGCTGAGCCGCCGGGTCGACGCCGTGATCATGACCGGCGCGAGACTCGGCGACGGTCCGAAGCTTCGCCGGATCCGCCGCCAGGGCATCCCGGTGGTCCTGGCGGTCCAAAACGTGCCGGGAATCCGCTTGCCCGCCTACACCAACGACGACGACCTGGGGGGCGAGTTGGCGGCGCAACATCTCCTCTCGTTCAGACATCGGCGGGTTGCCCAGCTGCGCGGGCCCGCCGACATTTACCCCTGCTTGCAGCGCGCCCAGGGCTTTAGCCGGACGATCGCGGCCGCTGGAGCGATGGAAGTCGAGGTGCGGTTCACTGCCCCCACCGGCTCACCCGAAGAAGGGCACCGCATGATGCGCCAGCTCCTCGATAGCAAGCGGGCGCTGCCGACCGGCATCTTCGCCCACCACGACCTGATGGCCTTTGGGGCGATAACCGCGGCGGAGGAACGCGGCCTGGTGTGCCCTAGGGACGTCTCGATGATCGGCTACCACGATTTGCCCCACGTGGAGCGCGTGATACCATCGCTCACCTCGATTCATCAATCGCGTGAGGAACTTGGCCGCCTCGCTGCCGAGGCCTTGGTCAAGATGCTTTCCTCGGCGGACGGGCCACCCTCATCACGCAAACTCGCCCCCACCCTGGTGGTCCGCCAATCCACCGGACCGCCTCGCGATTTTCGTTAACCTTGTGCTCGGTGGCACGAACGAAATCCGAATTCACCGTGACGTCCGTGCCAGCACCCGGGCGGATGCACGTCGATTGGGAGGAGCGCGTCGACTTCCGCCGCCTCCACGAGTACCGGTTGGGGCGCGCCCGCCAGGCGATCGCGAACGCCGGCCTGGGTGGCGTGCTGGTGTTCGACATGAACAACATCCGCTACATCACCAGCACCACCATCGGCGAGTGGGCGCGCGACAAGGTGGCGCGCTTTGCGCTGCTGACGCGGACCGGCGATCCCATCCTCTGGGATTTCGGTTCGGCGGCGAAGGCGCATCGCTTGCACGCACCCTGGCTCAAACCGGCGAACTCGCGCGCCGGGATGACCGGCTTGCGTGGCTCGGTCGCGCCCGAGGCGGGACTCTCGGATGACGTCGCCAAAACGGTGAAGGAGCTGATGCGCGAGCAGGGCGTCGCCGGCGAGCCGCTCGGCGTCGACATCGCCGAGATGCCGATGGTCTTCGCCCTGCAGAACTGCGGCATCAAGGTCGTCGATGCGCAACAGGCGATGCTCGACGCGCGCCAGATCAAGTCGGAAGACGAGATCACGCTGCTCAGCATGTCGGCGGCCCTGGTGGACGGTGTCTACCAGACGATCTACGAAGTCCTCAAGCCCGGCATTCGCGAGAACGAGATCGTCGCCATCGCCAACAAGCAGCTCTACGACATGGGCTCGGACGATGTCGAGGCGATCAACGCCGTTTCCGGCGAGCGCTGCAGCCCGCACCCGCATGTCTTCTCCGATCGCCTGATCCGCCCGGGCGACCAGGCCTTCTTCGACATCATCCAGGCCTACAACGGCTACCGCACCTGTTACTACCGGACCTTCAACGTCGGCCGCGCCACCCAAAGTCAGCGCGACGCCTACACGAAGGCGCGCGAGTGGATCGACGCCGGGATCGACATGGTCAAGCCAGGCGTGACGACCGACATGATCGCGAAGGCTTGGCCGAAGGCGCAGGATTTTGGCTTCGACAGCGAGATGGAGGCCTTCGGCCTGCAGTTTGGGCACGGCCTTGGCCTCGCGTTGCACGAGCGGCCGATCATCAGCCGGCTCAACTCGCTGGACCACCCGGTCGAGCTGAAGCAAGGCATGGTGTTCGCCCTCGAAACCTACTGCCCGGCGTCAGATGGCCATTCGGCGGCCCGCATCGAGGAGGAAATCGTGGTGACGGCGACGGGGCACGAGGTGATCACCCTCTTCCCGGCCGAAGAGCTCGTCATCGCGAATGCCTATTGAGCACCCAGGTCGAAAAGCCGGCGACGGCTGACGTCGACCGCCCCACGCGGCTTCGGCTCTACCAGTTGATGGTTGAGCTGCGCAATTTCGAGCAGCGCGCCTACGAGCTCTTCCTCGAGAACCTGGTGCGCGGCACGAGCCATCTCGCCCTCGGCCAGGAAGCGATCGCCGCCGGCTATGCGGTGGCGATGCGGCCCGACGACTACACCTTCTGCACCTATCGCGGCCACAACCACACGCTCGCCCGCGGCGCCTCGATGGCCGCCGCCATGGCTGAGTTACTGGGGCGGGGCAACGGCATGCTGCACGGCAAGGGCGGCTCGATGCACCTGACCGACGTCACACACGGAGCCATGGGCTCCTATGCCATCGTCGGCGCGCACCTCCCGATCGCGGCCGGGGCGGCGTGGTCGGCGCAGGTGCGTGCGTCGGGTCAGGTCGCTGTCTGCTTTTTCGGCGACGGCACCACCAACATCGGCGCCTTCCACGAGGCCTTGAATCTCGCCGTGGTGTGGAAGCTGCCGGTGGTATTCGTCTGCGAGAACAACCTCTACATGGAATACACCCCGATCGATTCCGTGACGGCGGTCAAGCATCCGGCGGCGGATCGCGCCTCCGCCTACGGGCTCGAATCCATCCTCGTCGATGGCAACGATGCCGATGTCATGTACGACATCGCACGCCAGACGATCGGCAAGGCCCGTGCCGGCGGCGGACCCTCGCTGGTCGAGGCGTTGACCTATCGCCACGGTGGGCACTCGCGCGCTGACCCGGCGAAGTACCGGCCGGAAGCGGAGGTGCGCGAGTGGATGGCGCGCGACCCGATCAAGCGTTACCGTCCGCGGTTGCTCGAGGCCGCCGTCGACGAGTCGGAGATCCGGGACATCGAGACCCGGGCGCGGCAGAAGGTGGATGCCGCGACCGAAGAGGCGCGCAAGGGCGCACCGGCGACGGTCGACGAGATCGAACGCCAGGTGTGGAGCGATGGGAGCGCGCGATGGCGGAACTGAGCTATCGCGAAGCCATCGCGGCCGGCATCGCCCAGGAGATGGCGCGTGACCCCATGGTCTATTTCATCGGTGAGGACATCGGTGCAGCGGGCGGCGTTTTCAAAGCGACCGTTGGGCTCTTCGACCGTTTCGGCCCGGACCGC
>VBHO01000119.1 GCA_005882045.1 Chloroflexota bacterium
GGGTGATCATGATGAAGCGGCTCCGTAGCCAGGCGGGACAGGCCTACACCGAGTACGGGCTCATCCTGGTCCTCGTCGGCATCACCGTGATCGGCGCCCTGACCATCATGGGTCAGCAGGTCGGTGGCATGTGGCACGCGATCAGCGCCTCGATGCCGCGCTAAGTAGGGCGTCATAAACGGGCCGTCTCGCTCCGGCCCGTTTTTTTATGTCATGGACCGACCCTATACTGTGGACCGAACCGTAACCATTGGGGCGTCGCCAAGTGGTAAGGCAGCGGACTTTGGATCCGCCATTCCTAGGTTCG
>VBHO01000120.1 GCA_005882045.1 Chloroflexota bacterium
ACCGTCTCCGGTATTCGCGACACTGACCAGGACGTCCGCCGGGCGCGCCTCGGCCGCCACCGTGACTTGGCCGCCTTCCGGCGTATAGCGGGATGCATTCTGGAATAGGTTCGCGAGCACCTGGGCGAGCTGGTCGGGATGGGTGTGCGCCAGGAGGCGCACGGGCAGCCGCGTTTCGACCGAGATCCGCCGCCGATCTAAGGCCGGCCGGGCCAGGTCGACTGCCGAACGGATTGCTGCGACCAGATCGATGGATGTGAGCGGACGTGGCTCCGTCGGTGCGTCACCCATCCCCAGCGCATCGAGCGAATGGGACAGGCGCACCAGGCGATCAACCTCCTCGTGCAACGAAGCAAAGATCTCCGGACCGGGAGCAATGACAGCGTCGCGCAGGGCTTCGAGGTAGCCCTGGAGGTTGGTGAGTGGCGTGCGCAACTCGTGGGCCGCATTGATGATGAACTCGCGACGCAGGCGCTCCTGTTCCTCCAGGCTCTCTGCCATCTGGTTGAACGAGTCAGCCAGCGAGATGGCTTCCTCCGGCCCCTGGCGAGGGACGCGGGCGTGATACTCCCCTTGGGCGATTCGCCGTGACGTTCGCCCGATCCGCTCGAGTGGTCGCGACAGATGACGGGCTAGCAGGGCAGATAGCACGAGGCTAAGGGCTGCCGCCAGCACCAACACAGCGAGGAAGACGGCGCCCACCGTCTGCTCGAACATGTCTTTCGCCGCCGCAGCGGTGGCGCCATGCGCCTCTATCAAGTGCCGGAAGAGCGATTGACTGACGACCAGAACGCCGACGGCGATGACCAGAACCGCGGCTGAGGTGACCGCCAGCGACGCGATCGCGATTCGAACGGCGAGGGTGCCGGTGAGCAGGCGCCGAATCATGCCGTCACCGGCCGGACCACCCGGTAGCCGGCGCTGCGAACGGTGGCGATATAGCGCGGTCGCTCTGCGTCGTCGTTGAGTTTCTCTCGCAGACGGCCAATGTGAACATCGATGGTTCGGTCAAGCGTGTCGCCCGCGGCACGGCCGTACATTGCGTCGAGGAGGACATCCCGAGAGAGAACACGCCCCTCTGCCCGCACGAGCGCGACAAGTAGACGGAACTCGGCGGGAGTCACTGGCAGCAGCTTCCCGACCCGAACGACTTCGTACCGGTCGAGGTCGATGGCCAGGTCTAGGAATTCCAGCTGCCGCTGTTCGCGGGGTGTCTGCCGAGTGGTCCCGTCGGCGCGGCGCAGGATGGCCTTGACGCGCACCACAAGCTCGGCGGGAGAAAACGGCTTGGGGAGGTAATCGTCAGCGCCCTCGTTGATTCCGTACACGCGGTCGGCTGCAGACCCGCGCGCCGAGAGGATCAGGACTGGCACGTCCGTGTCCTCGCGCAGGATCCGGAGTAGGGCAAATCCATCGAGCTCTGGGAGCATCAGGTCCAGGACCACCAGCCGGGGCTGTTGCTGCCGGAAGACCTCAAGCGCCGCCCGGCCGTTGCCCGCCGTCACCACGGGAAAGCCTTCTCGTTCGAGGTAAGTGCGGACCAGACGGACGATCTTCGCATCGTCGTCCACCACCAGGATTGATAAGCCCATCGTCCCTTCGAGCTTAGCCCGACTTCATGACATCCATATAAAGGATGCCTGGATTCTCGTTTGTGAAGCTCGCATGACGGCCCGTTATGCGCCCGTCATACACCCCTGACAGCATGGCTGCCATACCAGCTCGAGGAGGTCAACCATGAAACGACTGATCGCCAGCTCGATCCTTGGGGGCGCCCTGCTTCTCGGCACCGCCCTCTCGGCCTTCGCCGACAGCTCGAACGCAGCGGTGGGGTTCGGCACCCTGTTCTACAACGGGGGAACCATCCACACCGTCATTCCTCCGGCTGCCTTCCCGAACAGCGGCACGGACCCGTTCTACAAGCTGACCACCGGGGCCGCCGGCCAGCTCGGGATCGCTGGGGTTGCGCCTGGGACTGCTGACTATCACGGAGGCGCCTGGGCAGTCAACCTCGTCACCTTCAATGCCGGAGTCACCCCCTACCTACTCACCAGCGCTGCAGCGGTCCAGGCGGCAGCCGCCGCCGGCGACGTGACCCTGACCCGGGTTCCGGATCAGGATTTCCGTTGCCCGGTCCAGCCCTAGGCCGACGGGAAGAGTATGACCAGGTTATTCGGACTGGTCGAGCAGATCGCGGGCCGAGTGACAACAGAGGGATCGAGGAAAGCCAGAGTTCTGCCGGGAGCGTTGGCGGCCATGGTGACGATAGCCATGCTCGGCGTCTATGGCAGCGCAGGCCTTGCTCTAACGGACACCACGGCGCTGGCGGCCCATCCCCGGCCCAGTCCATCGCCGACACCCACCCCGTCTTCGACATCCACTCCGACCCCGTCGCAGTCTGGAGGAGTGTGGACGGTGATCTCCAGCCCCAACCAGGGCACGAGCAACAATCAACTTCTCGGCGTCTCCCCCATCTCCTCGAGCGACCTGTGGTCCGTTGGATACTACAACGCTGGCCTCACTGCGAACAGCTTGCGCACGCTGGCAGAACACTGGGACGGGAGCGGCTGGAGCGTTGTCTCCACTCCCAACGTCGCGACGGGCGCCGCGGACTACAACTGGCTGCGGGGAATCGCAGCCGTCTCCTCGAACAACGTCTGGGCGGTGGGCTACTCGGGCAATGCTAATGTCCTTGGCGACCAGAGTCTGATCGAGCACTGGGACGGGACGCAGTGGAAGATCTTGTCCAGTCCGAACCGCTACGCGAGCCAGCACCTGTATGGCATTGCGGCCGTATCTGCTAGCGACATCTGGGCCGTGGGCCAGTACTTCAACTACAACCCGTACAGCTACGGAGCCCTAATCGCTCATTGGAATGGCACGACTTGGAAGAAGGTCTCCAATCCCGCCACTTACCCCCTCTACGGACTCACCGCTCTTGCCGCCAACAACGTTTGGGCCGTCGGCGGCTCGCAGCTCCTGCACTGGGATGGCACCGCCTGGAGTGTTGTCCCGAGCCCACAGCCGCCCTGCTGTGGAAACGGCTACGATCTCCGCGCCGTGGCCGCGGTCTCGGCCAGCAACATCTGGGCTGTCGGTTATGCGCAGATTGCATCGGGCGACGGCTACACCTATGGTCCCCTGATCGAGCACTGGGATGGCTCGTCGTGGCAGCTTGGCGGGTCTGCCGCCGGTGACAGCCTCTATGGGGTAACCGCGCTCTCCGCCACCGGCGTCTGGGCCGTGGGTGTTAGTGGAGGGCTGAACTTTGTCGAGAAGTGGGACGGAACGCAGTGGACGCGGCAGTCAAGCCCAAATGTGGGGACCTCAAACAACACGTTCGAGGCAGCCACGGCCGTCCCGAGCACCGGTGATGTCTGGGCCGTAGGGGAGTACTACCAACCCACCACGTCGTACCAATATCTGTCTCAGACGCTCGTGGAGCGGTGCCAGGCGTGCTAGCCATCGCGGGCCCGCTCCTCCGGATCAGTGTCGTCCTAATGCAGCGGCTGCTCGATCTCCAACGTGAGACCTGCAGGTCCCTTGACGTAGGCAACTCTGACGCCCCAGGAACGGTCCGCAGGTTCCTCAACGACGGTAGCACCTCGTTCGACCACAGACTGGCAATCCCGATCGCAGTTGTCACTGTCGAACCCGAGGGTCGCCAAGGAGTCTTGGTTCGAAGCGTCGAAGACGAGCTGGATAGAACCAAATGGAAGGACCGCAAACGTCTTGCCCTTGTGCGTTGGAAGGAGCTGCCAGACACGTTCGAACCAGCTCAGGGTTGTCTCCAGATCTCGTACACAGATGTGGAAATGGTTGCCTTTCAATCCCCACCTCCTGTCAGGCGGTTCTCCGATGAGCGCTCGTCGCGGTTTCGGCTTTGTGTTCCGTCGGTTCTACACCGATCCGCCGACGAATAGCGAATACCCTCAAAACTCTATCCGACCGGTAGCTCGTGGGCACCAAGAGCCGCTCCAAACGTCAAGAGTCCATCATTGGGAGGCGCTGGCTGACTCCGGGCGATTTCGAGGCGCCAGTACTCGGTCAAGCGAAGAGACCATGGTCTGGCCGGCTTCAGATAAACAGGTTGCCAAACCTGACCAATTGACCCAGCTTCTCACGCCCCTGTTAGATTTCGGGGCCTAAAGATCAATCTATCTCCTCTGCTATTCAATAACGATGACTGGTAAAGCTGAGGCTCAGCTTGACACCTGGGGCTTCGGGGAGTAGTCCGGTCACGGAGCACGAAGAGTCCTGGCCGCGGAAGGTACTCCGCGACCGCGAAGGAGGCAGAGGGGAAGAACCGGCGCTCAGCTGGCCCGCCTGCAGTCCGGCGATGGGGACGCGTTGCAAGCTGCCTGAAATTTTCTGGCAGGGAGGAGGATGGGGATGCGTAGAGCAGTCGGAGTATATGCAGCAACGGCATTCGCGGTCGCCGCGATCATAGTGGCGGCTGGTTCAGCAGAGGCGACGAACGGCACGCCGGGCACCTGGAGGACCACTGGCAGCATGGCCACCGCCGTCCGATTCTTGCATACGGCCACGCTCCTCCCGAACGGCGAGGTGCTCGTGGCGGGAGGGACAAATTCCACTGGCGAGCTGACATCGGCCGAGCTGTACAACCCGGCTTCCGGCACCTGGAGTAGCGCTGGCAGCATGAGCACCGCCCGAGCCTTGCCCACCGCCACCCTCCTGCCGAACGGGGAGGTACTGGTCGCAGGAGGCTTCAACCGGAACAATGGCGTCCTGGCTTCAGCCGAGCTCTACAGCCCGGCAACTGGCATCTGGAGCAGCACCGGCACCATGAGCGTCCCGCGCTGGCTGAACATCGCCACCCTTCTGCCCGACGGGGAAGTGCTGGTCGCGGGAGGCCAGAACAGCACTGGCGACCTGTCCTCCGCCGAGCTCTACAACCCGGCAACCGGCACATGGAGCAGCACCGGCAGCATGAGCATCCCACGGGAAGACTCCACCGGCACCCTCCTGCCCAACGGGGAGGTGCTGGTCGCTTCGGGGTTTAGCCGAACTGGTCTGGTGGCCTCCGCCGAGCTCTACAACCCGTCAACCGGGGCCTGGAGCAATACCGGCAGCCTGAGCACCGCTCGCTTTTTCCATACGGCGACCCTGCTGCCCAACGGGGAGGTGCTGGTCGCTGGAGGCCAAACCTTTGCCGGTAGCCCGATGGCCTCAGCCGAGCTCTACAACCCGGCAATCGGCACTTGGAGCAGCACCGGCAGCATGAGCATCGCTCGGTCCCATCACTCCGCGACCCTCTTGTCTGACGGAGCCGTGCTGGTGGCTGGCGGGCAGCTCGGCGGCGCCTCAGCCGAGCTCTACAGCCCAACAACCGGCGTTTGGAGCAGTACCGGCAGCATGAGCACCGATCGGTCGGAGCATACAGCCACGCTCCTGCCTAACGGGGAGGTGCTAGTTGCGGGAGGTCAGGTCAGCGGTGCCTCGGCCGAGCTCTATACGCCGCAGGCCGCGATCGTTGACCCCTCAATCTCTGCCGCTGGAATGCCGGTAGCCGGGGCTGAGGGCAGCCCCCTCACAGTTACCGTCGCGACCTTCGCTGATCCTGACACCGCGGCCGTGGCACGCGAGTATTCAGCAACGATCGACTGGGGCGACGGCTCGCCGACGAGCACTGGCGTGATCACCGGCAGCGCGAGCAGCTTCAGCGTCACCGGGATTCACACTTACGCGGAGGAAAACGCCTACTCTGTCACCGTCGCCATCACGGACGTCGACACCCCGTCGAATAACGCGACCGTGACCACGGCCGCAACAATCTCCGACGCGCCGTTGACCTCAGCCTGCTCAGCGCCAGTGACGCTGGGGCCTACATATGCCGGGCCGACAGCGACGCTCACGGATGCTAACCCGATAGGGACGCTTACAGATTTCTCGGCGACGATCGATTGGGGCGATGGCAGCAGCTCAGCCGGAACGATCGTCGGCCCTTCGGTGGGCCCAGGGCCGTATACCGTCAGCGGCGCTCACACCTACACGACGGTCGGACCCCACACCATCACCACCACGATCGCCGACATCGGTGGCAGCACGACGACGGCCGCGTGCGCTGGGGTATTCGTCACCCCATCCAGCACACCGGCCTGCGACATCGATGCCCATGGAAAGATCACGTCGGCGAACGGCGACGAGGCAAAGTTCTCTGGTGACATCTCGCCAACCAACGACGACGAGGGCGACGAGGATAACGGGAACCACGAGGGCAGCGCTAACGAAACGAACGCAGTGACCTATGTCGACCTCGGACCCTCGGACAGGTTCTCCTTCACGTCAGACTTGATCTTGGCACTGACCTGCACCGATGGCAAGTCCGCGTCGGTCTACGGTCGTGGGACCGTCAGTGGAAGCCCCATTTCGGGGCCAGTGTTCTACATCATGGACCTCACCGCTCGCCAGCACGAGGCGAATGGCGACATGAACGACCGGGGCGACGACAACCATCACATTGCCACCGAACGTCTCCGTCTCTTCGGAGCGCATTCGTACGACTCGGCACAGCAGAGAGTTCGCGGCGGGATCGACATCGAGGTCGACATGGGCAACCAGCGAGGTGACCGCCGTCGTGAGTGATTGCCACTCCGCTGCCAGTTAGCCGTCTCCGTCCTAGGGCCGGCGACCACCGCGGCCGCCGGCCGTTTCTCATCCGGCGGTTATAGCCGCCGTCATCGAGCGTCGCAAAGCCTGATCGGCATCGGCTGAACTGGCTCAACGGCGAGGGCGGCACAGATTAAGATTCCGGCGAGGCGTCCACGGGCTGTCCCTTCATAGCCGAAGTCAGAGAGAGCAGTTGCTAAAACCTGACCACTTGACCCAGCCATCGCCTCATCCTAGAGGGCCCACTTCGGCGGCGACCGGCGGCCCGAGGTCGGTGTAACTGGAATCGCTCTAAGTGCGTTCTTAGCATGATGCGCCGAGCCGGGTTAGCGATTGCTGCTTCGCTTCTCGCCGCTTGTAGCCAGCCGAGTACGGGACCTCAGAGGCCGGCTACAACGTCGACATCGTCGGCAATGACCCGACCTTCGCAAACAGCCGGAGGCATCCCGACCTTTGCCGTGCTAGCAAACAATCCGGTCGGACTGGCGCCTGGCCAAACCTCGTATACGGTCGAGCTGGTCGCTCCCGACGGCCACGTGGCCGCCAGGCAGGTCGCTTCCCGGCCATCCATAATGCCGCGGGGTCTCGTTGCACCGACGCCGCTGGTCAGCTCCTCCGACACCCAGCTTTACTTTCTAAACGGCGACAGCGAGGTTCGTTTCCTTAAACCCGATGGAGCCACAGGCGTCGCGACCCGGCTTCCGGGGTCGGGCCAGGTGCATGCGGCGTTCGCCGTAAGCCCAGATGATCGCCGCATCGCCGTTTCTCTTCTCGATTATTCGAGCCAGCCCATCCATCTGCGGATATACGTCGAGGACTTGGCCGGCGGCGGCAATCACGTCGAAATCTTCAGTGCGACCAACGGGACCGCAGAATGGCCGGTCGGCTGGCGGGACGGCGACCTGGTAGTCGCTGTGGGTCCCATCGCCGTCCAGAACGCTTGGCCGAATCCCTACGACGCCGGCAACAGCGGGGGGCCAGGGCCGAACGATGCTTACCACGTCGTCGATCCGGCCACCGGCAATCGACTGGCTGCCGTTGGCTCCGACTGCGATTTCGGTGCACTCACTGTGGCGGGCAGCGGCTGTCGCAGCGCGACTGGTGCCGCCGATCTAAGGTGGGACGGACAGCGCCATGAATTTGCGCGGCCGGATAATGTGGAACCAGGCCCCGTCTCTCCGGATGGCTCGCGGATGGCCGGGGCAGGGCAGCAGCCTCCGTTTCCCATCGTGCTGCTGTCAGCGTCAACCACAGGCGCGCCTGGCGTAGACGGCAATCCGTTGGGATGGATAGACGACAGCCATCTTGTCTTTGGGACATTGAGCGGAACATCGTACGTTGGTGACGCCATCCTCGATACTGTCTCGAACAAGAAGGTGACGGTAGATACCCGGCATCAATACCTGTCATTCTTCGGGACGCTGCCCGGCGGATTGAGTGCCGGTGACCACTTTGCGTGTCGACTGCCGCTAGGTGGGCTGATCGACACGACTCACGGGAAGCCGGCTCGTGACGGAGGCTTCATCACCTTTCCGGGTGCCGCATTCAAGGTAGATCCCGCAGCGGATCTCCGGGAGGGCGGTCCTGGTGGTTTCGTCACCGTCACGAGCCCACAGCTCAACGGTGGCGATGCTGAGGCTTACGACGTGCCGCAGCATCGCTGGTTACCAACACGGCTTTCGCTTGTCGCGCCAGACGGTTCTTCCTACGCTTACTCGGAGTCAAGCGGGCTACACGTCGTTGACGTCAGGAGTGCGGCGGATCGTTTGCTCCCCGGCACTAACAGCACGCAACGCAGTTTCTATCCGGTGGCTTATACGGCAAGTGGCATCTATGTGCTCGAAGGTCCGGAGCAGACGAGCCCCACGCCTGTAGCCCTGACGTTGTGGGTCGTCGATCCGAATAGCGGTCATCAAAAGCAGGTCTCATCGACCGCGACCACGGCGTCAGCTATTGTCGCGGGCGGCGCAGCATGGATGACCACCCTCAATCCCAGTCAACGATCAGCTGCTTCGCGTGGATCTCCAGACCGGGGTAGCCAGCACGTGGTTCTACCGTCCGGGCGCATTTGTGGGACCCGTCGGCTTCGACAGCGAAGGACATCCGGTTGTCGTAGTCGTTGATTCCGCGGCTTCTGAATTGTGGCTTCTCCCCGGACCGCAAACGGGCGAACGAATCTACGTTGGCCCCGGTGCATATGACCCAGCCAACAGGATGAAGATCAACCATGTTCTTTCCATCGGGGTGACGGACGCCAATGGCACCTGGTTTGTCAATGGAGACGGCGGCGTCGTCCTGTACACATCGGCAGGAGGCGTTGAACTCCTATTTGCGATGCTATCGACCGGCCGGATCGGGGGTCCATGTCAGTCCGGCTCGTAACAGCCGATCCATCGCAGCCTCAAGCGTATCCCCGAGGTTGCTCGCCCGAGTTGCTAATCCTGACCAGTCAACCCAGCCATTGTCTTGTCTCAAGACATCCCGGACGCTTGTCGCAAGACATCATGGACGGGCTAGCGTCCGTTGAGGGGCTGGTAGTCGCGGGTGGGGTCGATGGTCAGGGCGGAGGAGTTCGCCCTCCTCGGTCACCTGCGCGGACCTCAGCGCCGGCCACGAACATAACGACGGGTTTGTTGCGGTGAGCTGCTCCGATGCTGGAGCGGCGTGATCAAGAAAAAGCTCCAGAGTAGCGCCCCAAT
>VBHO01000121.1 GCA_005882045.1 Chloroflexota bacterium
GGCCGGTGATGATGTCGGCGGATGGCCGCTGGGTGGCGACCAGCAGGTGGATCCCAACGGCGCGGGCCAGCTGGGCGATGCGACAGATCAGCTCCTCGATCTCGCCGGCGGCCACCATCATCAGGTCGGCTAGCTCATCGATGACGATCACGATGTAGGGAAGGGGATTCAGACCCATCTCCGGCGCCTTTCCATTGAAGTCGCCGATGTTGCGGACGGTGTGGCTGGCGAACAGCTTGTAGCGCGTCTCCATCTCGGCCACCGCCCACCGCAGGGCTGAGGTCGCGTGATCCGATTCCGTCACCACCGGCACCAGCAGGTGGGGCATGTCCTGGAACATCGAGAACTCGACCCGCTTGGGGTCGATCAGGATGTACTTCAGTTCCTCCGGTGTTGCCTGGAAGAGCATGCCGGCGATCAGCGCGTTGATGCAGACGCTCTTGCCCGACCCAGTCGCGCCGGCGATCAGGAGATGCGGCATCCGGGTCAGGTCGCCGACCACGGTATTGCCAGACACATCGGTTCCAATCGCCAGCGATAGCAGGGTCTGGTCGTTCTGGAAGGTCGGCGTCTGGATGATCTCGCGCAGGGTCACCAGGCTGGTCGCCTTGTTGGGGACCTCGATGCCGAGGGCCGGCTTGCCCGGAATCGGCGCCTGGATTCGAATTGCGGCCGACAGGGCCAGCGCCAGGTCGTTCTGCAGAGCGGTGATCTTCCGGACCGGCACACCGTGGCCCGGCTGCAGGGCGTGTTTGTTTCGGACCGGGAGATGAAGGCGATCATCGACTTCTGGAAGAGCCAGGGAAAGCCGCAGTACCAGGAAGAGATCTTCAATGTCGAGGCGACGGTCTCGTGGGTCAAGGAAGGGATGAAGCGCGATCCGCTCTTCGCCAAGGGGGCGCACGTGGTCGCCACCGAGGGCCGCGCCTCGGTGTCGCTCTTGCAGCGCAAGCTCAATGTCGGCTACACGCGGGCGGCCCGGATCGTCGACCAGCTGGCCGACCAGCGCGTCATCGGGCCCTATGAGGGCAGCAAGTCGCGCGAGGTGCTGATGAACCTGCTCGAGGTCGACGAGCTGGTCAGAGATCTCGACGACGCCAACTCGTAAGGTGCGACAGACAGCTGTCAAATGGCCGGGTTAGGATAGGTCGCGAGTTATGGCTCAGGATTATTCGTTCGACGTCGTGTCGCAGTTCGATCGGCAGGAGCTGGTCAACGCCGTCAACCAGGCGCAGCGGGAGATCGCGACCCGCTACGACTTCAAGGACACCGGTGCCTCGATCGATTTGGGCGAGAGCGAGATCACGCTCAATGGGCCGAGTGATTTCAAGATGAAGGCGATGCTCGACGTGCTGCAGGGCAAGCTGGTCAAGCGCCAACTCTCGCTGAAGATCCTCAAGCCCGGACCGATCGAGCCGGCGGCGAAGGGAACGGTGCGGCAAAAGCTCGAGCTACAGCAGGGGATTGACGACGAGCTGGCGCGTTCCCTGGTCAAGCAGATCAAGCTGGTGTCGCCCAAAGTCCAACCTCGCATCCAGGGCGATGCGATTCGGGTATCGAGCCGGGAGAAGGACCTGTTGCAGCAGGTGATCACGGCCCTCAAGGCGACCGAGACGCAGGTCCCGTTGCAATTCATCAACTACCGGTGAGCCGTGCCTCCGGATCCCGAGATTTTTGCGTTGGCCCAGCAGGTGGGGGAGCGGTTGCGCCGGCAGGGCCGGTCGCTGGCGGTGGCGGAGTCATGCACCGGCGGCTTGCTCGGTGGCGCGCTGACGGACGTGCCGGGGAGCTCGGCGTACTTTCTTGGCGGCGTGATCAGCTATGCCGATCGAGTCAAGGTCGAGCAGCTGCAGGTGCCCGAGGGGACGCTGCACCGCCATGGGGCCGTGAGCGAGGAGACGGCCGCCGCGATGGCGAGCGGCGTTCGCCGCTTGCTGCGCGCGGACATCGGTGTCTCGATCACCGGGGTGTCGGGGCCCGACGCGGAGGCCGTCAAGCCGGTTGGTCTCACGTTCATCGGGATCGCCGCCCCCACCCTGCCCTCCTCCAGAGGGAGAGGGGAATCGGTACTGACGCATCGTTTTCAATGGACCGGCGACCGCTGGGACAACCGGCGTCGCTCGGTGATCGCCGCCCTGGAGCTCCTGGTCCAGACCCTGGGGTCATAGCATTGACAGTTACACAAATCTGTATTACAGTGATCGGGTCGGCCAGGCCCCATCACGAAGCAAGGGGAGACTAGATGTCAGAGAAAGAACGGGCATTGACGGCTGCGCTCAGCCAAATCGAGCGCAGCTATGGGAAGGGCGCCATCATGAAGTTGGGAGAGGCCGCCGCCCAGAAAAACATCGACGTGATACCGACCGGATCGCTCACCCTCGACATGGCGCTCGGCGTCGGTGGCATCCCGCGCGGCCGCGTGGTCGAGATCTACGGCCCCGAGTCATCGGGAAAGACGACGCTCGCGCTGCACGTCATCGCCCAGTCGCAGAAGCTGGGTGGCGTGGCCGCCTTCATCGATGCGGAGCATGCCCTGGACCCGGTCTACGCCGGGCACATCGGGGTCAAGACCGAGGACCTGCTGATTTCGCAGCCCGACACCGGTGAGCAAGCGCTCGAAATCGTCGACGTGCTGGTCCGCTCCGGCGCCGTCGACGTCATCGTCGTCGACTCGGTGGCGGCGCTGGTACCCAAGGCGGAGATCGACGGCGAGATGGGGGACAGCCACGTCGCCCTGCAGGCCCGGCTGATGTCGCAGGCGCTACGCAAGCTGACCGGTGCCATCTCCAAGTCGAGCACCTCGGTGATCTTCATCAATCAGCTGCGCGAGAAGGTCGGCATCATGTTCGGCAACCCGGAGGTGACGACCGGCGGCCGCGCGCTGAAGTTCTATGCCTCGATCAGGCTCGATATCCGAAAAGTCGACTCCATCAAGAATGGGCTCGACGTGACCGGCAACCGGGTCAAGGTCAAGGTGGTCAAGAATAAGGTCGCGCCGCCCTTTAAGTCGGCCGAGTTCGACATCCTCTATAACGAGGGCATCTCCTACTGGGGCAGCGTGCTAGACGCCGCGGTCGAGGCCACCCTGGTGGAAAAGAGCGGCTCATGGTTCTCGTGCAACGGCCAGCGGATGGGCCAGGGGCGCGAGCAAACGGTGGCCTTCCTCAAGGCGAACCCGAAGCTGGGCGAGGAGCTGATCGCGCAGATGAAGGGGAAGGCCGCGGAGAAGATCCTCCAGCCGGCGTGAGAAGCGGCGGCCGGCGAACGACGCCGACCGCGCGTGAGCCCGAGAGCGCCCAGGCGGCCTACACCGAGGCAGTCAAACGGCTGGCTCGGCAGCCGCAGTCGCGCTCGGCGTTGCGGCAGCGACTGGTCCGGCTCGGTTATGCCGAGGCCGCCGTGGACGCGGCGCTCGACCGGGCCCAGGGCGACGGCTACCTTAACGACCAGGAGTACGCCGCCACGCTGGTGCGCCGGCGCAGTCGGGGCCGAGGTCATGCGCTGATCGCCCAGGAGCTGCGGGCCAAAGGCATCGAGGAATCGACGGCCGGCCCCGCGCTCGCCGCGGTTGATCCCGATGCCGAGGCGGCGGAGGCGCTGGCCCTGGGGAAAAGTCTCCTGGCCCACCGGCGCCTGCCCGACGCGCAGGCCCTGGTTGCCTACCTGGGTCCGCGCCTCAGCAGGCGTGGCTTTAGCAGTGGGCTCGTATATCGGGTGTGCCGTCTGCTGAACGCGACTAAAATAGTCAAGATTTTGTCGCCATGTAACGACTAGTCCCGCTGCGCCCACGCGCAGTGAGAAGAACCTTTAAAAGTCCATAAGCGAGGTGTAACTATGCCCACTCCATTACTCCTGGTCATCGGGGTCGTGGTGGGTGCGGCCGTGGGTGCTCTCGTCGCCTACCTCTGGGTTGGCAATGCCAACCGTCAGCGCGACTTCGTGTCCAACGCGGAACGCGAAAAGCTGCTGTCGGATGCCGAGACCCAGATGAAGGAGATGGTCCTCGAAGCGAAAGAGGAAGCCCACCGCATCCGCATGAGCCTGGAGCAGGAGGTACGCGACGCACGTGCGGAGATCCAGCGTTCGGAACGCCGGGTCCAGCAGAAGGAAGAGTCGATCGACCGCAAACTCGAAGACCTGGACCGCAAGGACCAGGCAGTGACCGCGAAAGAGTTGGAAATCGGGAGGACCAGGGAACGCGTCAACGATGCCCTCGCCGAGCAGGTCAAAGAGCTCGAGCGAATTTCTGGCATGACGCGAGCCGAAGCGAGGACGACGATCCTCACCAACCTTGAAAAGGAACTCAACCAGGAAATCGCGCAGAAGATTCGCGAAGGCGAGGTGATCGTCAAAGAGGAGAGCGAAAAGCGCGCCCGCAACATCCTGGTGACCGCGATGCAGCGGGTTGCCGCCGAGCAGACCGCGGAGACCTCGGTTTCCGTGGTGGCCATCCCCAGCGACGAGATGAAGGGCCGCATCATCGGTCGTGAAGGGCGCAACATTCGCGCGCTCGAACATGCGACCGGCGTCGACCTGATCATCGATGATACGCCGGAGGCCGTCATCCTGAGTGGTTTCGACCCGGTCCGCCGCGAGGTGGCGCGGGTGGCCCTCAACCATCTCCTGGTCGATGGTCGGATTCACCCGGCCCGGATCGAAGAGATGGTGACCAAAGCTCGCGGCGACGTCCAGAACCGGATTCGGGAAGAAGGCGAACAGGCGATGTTCGAGACCGGCGTCACCGGATTACATCCCGAGCTGGTGAAGCTGTTGGGGACGCTGGCATTTCGGACCAGCTACGGACAGAACGTCCTGACCCACAGCAAAGAGGTTTCCTTCCTCTGCGGAATGGCGGCGGCCGAGATCGGCGCCGACGTGGCGCTGGCGCGCGAGGCCGGCCTGCTGCACGACATTGGGAAGGCGATCGACCATGAAGTCGAGGGGTCGCACGCCATCATCGGCGGAGAACTCCTCAAGCGGCTCGGCAAGCCAGACACGCTGGTGAACGCGGTCGCTGCCCACCACATGGACGTCGAACCAACCAGCCTCGAGGCGATTCTGACGGTGGCCTGCGACGCGGTATCGGCAGCCCGGCCGGGCGCCCGCCGCGAGACGCTGACCACCTACATCAAGCGGCTCGAAAAGCTGGAAAGCATCGCCAATTCGTTCGAAGGCGTCGAAAAATCGTTCGCGATCCAGGCGGGCCGCGAGATCCGCATCATCGTCAAGCCGGACACCATCGACGACAGCCGGGCCCAGATCCTTGCCCGCGATATCGCAAAGCGAATAGAAGGCGAGCTCAGTTACCCGGGCCAGATCAAGGTGACGGTGATCCGCGAGACCCGTATCGTCGAATTCGCCAAGTAAGCAAAAAGGCGACCCCATCCGGGGCCGCCTTTTTCTTTTAAGCCGCCATAGGGTGAGCTCAAATTTCGGCCCGACCGCTAGGCTTGGGTACGTGGGAACGTGGGGCACTGGAATCTTCAGCAACGACATCGCCNNNNCTGCTCGAGGATGGCCTTCCCGACGCCGAGGCGACGCAGGAGGTTCTCCGACGCTTCAAAGATGCCGGGACGGACCCTGATAACGGGGTCTGTTTCTGGACTGGACTCGCTGCCACCCAGGTGCAGCTTGGTCGCCTTGAAACCGGGATCCGTGACAGCACCGTCGCGGCGATTGATTCCGGAGGGGATCTTCACATGTGGGAGGATCCCGAGCGCGGGAAGCGCAAGGCTGTTCTGGCCAAGCTACGAGCACAGCTGCTCGGTCCACAAAAACTGCCCGTCAAGGTTCGACGGCCTGGCCGTATCCCATGTCCACTTCAAGCCGGCGATGTCTTCTTGCTGACGCTCGCAGATGGCCGAAAGGCGCGACTCCGGACGCTTGCTGTCGAGGGCCACCGGCTGGGTGATTTCCCGATCGTCGAGTTGATTGATAGGCGGGGACGCCGGTTCCGTCAATACCGTGGCGACGACGCGTTCGACCCGGTCGGTTCGAAGGAAAAGTGGGCGCGCTTTGAGATTGTCGATGGAATCCGCGATGTGCCCCGGCCAGAAGATATTCAGGTGGTTGCCCGTGGAGCACCACCGAAAGGGCCGGTCACCGTCATCACGTCCATGGGCTGGCGGGCGTTGCGGATGGAATGCGCCAGGCTGCTGGATGAACCCGGGGCCCAGCCCCAGCGCGGACTTTTCAGATAGTCCGACCTAGCCCAGGCGTTGCAGCGCGGCGCGCATTCCGGCACGAAAAGCCGTCGCCCCCGACTGCGCCGGGTGACGAACGTAGACGGCGCGGCTGCCCAACGTGTCGGCCGCAATCCGGCCAACGCCGACAACCAGGCGGGGCCGAACGATATCGATGAGCCGCTCCGCAAAGGGTAGGCCGGCCGCGACCTCCACCCGTGTCGGGCGCCGGTTGGACAGGGGTTGGTCCGACAAAAACGGATGCGTGGGGACGGTGTTCCAGAGGATGGCCCGACGCTCGGCGCCCATTTCGTCGAGCACACCATGGACGATGGTCCCGGACGGTTCCTTCCATGGTCTGGACCGGCGGCTCGACCGCCGATATGGATCACCCCAGCGAAGCAGATCGAACTCGCTCGTAAAGGCGATGCCCGACCAGCGCATGCCCTGGTAGCCGCCGGCCTCGCCGACCGCGAGCACGTCCGCCGGGTCGCGTTCCAACAGATAGTGCCGTAGATTGGCGAGCCGGATCGCGGGCGCACCGGGCGCGTCGTCGGGGCCCACCTCGCGGAATTGGTTGAAGGTGATCCCGATGGTGGCCTTCGAGAGGTCTGCCAGCAGGGCGTCGACTGCGACTACCTTGTTAGGATCGGCCAATGCTCGTAACCGTGCTGGCGATTGGCGACATCATCGGTCGCCCCGGGCGTGAAGCCGTGGCTCGCCTCGTGCCCCAGCTGCGGCGAGAGTTGAGCATCGACCTGGTGGTGGCGAACGGCGAGAATGCGGCCGGCGGTTTTGGTCTGACGCCGAAGATCGCGGATGACCTCTTCAGCCTCGGCATCGATGTGCTCACCTCCGGGAATCACATCTGGGACCAGCGCGAGATGATGACCGGATTCGACGACCATCGACCGATTCTCCGCCCGCATAACTACCCCGCCGGGGCGCCGGGACGTGGCTGGTTCTGTCACGACCTGGGCGAAAAGGGCCAGGTGCTGATCGGCAACGTCCAGGGCCAGCTCTTCATGCCACCGATCGATTCCGCCTTCAGGGCAGCGGACGAGATTTTGCGCCAGGGCGCCGGCACCAAGCTGGTGCTGATGGACATGCACGCCGAGGCGACCTCGGAGAAGATCGCCCTGGGGTGGTACCTGGACGGCCGGGCCAGCTTCGTCTTCGGCACCCACACGCATGTTCCCACCGCCGACGCCCGGCTGCTTCCGGGTGGCACGGCCTTCGTGGCCGACCTGGGGATGGTGGGACCCAGGGACTCCGTGATCGGGATGGACAGGGAAGCCAGCCTCCAGCGCTTCCTGACCGGGGTCCCGTACCGCTTCAAGGTGGCGGATGGGGTGGTCCAATTCAACTCGGTCCTGGCTCAGATCGATGCCCTTTCGGGCAAGGCGACCCGGGTGGAGCGGGTCGATCGTGAGGTGAGCGTCGAGTAAGCGCTTGACGACCCATGGACTTGGGGTTAAGGTGTCGGGGGGCAATCAAACGTTCGGTCACCGATCTCAATAGAATAGATGGACACTCTGGAAACAAAACCGCCATCGAACGGCTCGACAGGGGAGAAGACGCTTTCAGCCAGCCCGGCTGCTGGCATTCCTCGCACGGCGCGCGCCGCCATTGAGATCTTGAAGGTCTCCGCCACCTCGAAACCGGTCGCGGTTGCCGGGGCGATCGCCGGCGTGGTGCGCAGCCAGACACGGGTCGAGGTCCAGGCGATCGGCGCCGGGGCCATCAACCAGGCCGTCAAGGCGATCGCGATCTCGCGCGGCTACGTGGCGGCCGGCGGCATCGACCTCGTCTGCATCCCCTCGTTCATCGACATCTCGATCGACGGTGAGGAGCGGACCGGGATCCGTCTGCTGGTCGAGTCCCGCTAGACTCGCTCGATGGCTGAGTCGACCGCCCCGCCGAGGCTGCGGATCCCCGGCGCACCGCTAACCTTCGAGCCGCACGCGTTTTCGCGCCCCCGCCCCAACGGACACAAGCGGCCACCATCGGGCCAGCGGTTTCACCTCTGGGTAAGCGGGTGCCAGATGAACGAGTCGGATGCGGATTACCTCTCGCAGGGCCTGACGGCAGCCGGCTTCAGCGCCGTCCCCGACCTCGACCAGGCTGACCTCGCCATCCTCGTCACCTGCTCGGTCCGCCAGAACGCCGAGCAGAAAGCCTACGGCCGCTTCCGCGAACTCAAGGCCTGGAAGCGGGCGCGCCCAGGCCGGGCGATCGCGATAACGGGTTGTATGGCCAACAAGGAGAAGGATCGGCTGTACGAGCGGCTGCCCGACCTCGACTACCGCTTCGACATGCGCCAGTACGAGGCCTTCATCCAGGACCTGCAAGGCGAGTACGAGACCGATCCGGCACAAACCGGCGGCGCGATCTTGCAGCACGGGCTCACCGCGTACGTGCCGGTGATCTTCGGCTGCAATGAGGTGTGCAGCTTCTGCATCGTGCCCTTCGTGCGCGGCACCGAACGCAGCCGCCCACTGACGGACGTGGTCGAGGACGTGACGCGCTTCGCGCTCCAGGGGGTGCGCGAGGTGACGCTTCTGGGCCAGACGGTCAACTCCTATCGCGATCCGCGGACGAAGGCCGGCCTCTCCGACCTGTTGGAGGCGGTCGAACGGATCCCGGGCATCTGGCGCGTCCGCTTTTTGACGTCGCATCCGCGCCACGTGCATGACGACCTGCTGCTCGCCATTCGCGACCTGCCGCGCGTCTGCGAGCACCTCCATCTGCCATTCCAATCCGCCGACGACGCGATCCTCAAGCAGATGCGACGTCGCTACACGACGGACGAATACCGGGCGATCATCTCCCACGCCCGCGACCTCATCCCTGACCTTTCGGTCTCGACCGACGTCATCGTCGGCTATCCCGGGGAAACGGAGGAACAGTTCCAGAAAACCCTGGCGCTGCTCGAGGAGATCAAGTTTGACGTCGTCCACATCCAGGGCTTCTCGCCGCGACCGCGCACCACCGCGGCCTTGCATCCGGACGATGCCGCCCCGCCGGAGAAGAAGCGGCGGATCAATGTGTTGCTCGATGCCCAGCGACGCATCGCGGAGGACGCCAACCGCCGCTGGCTCGGTCGGACGGTCGAGGTGCTGGTCGAGCGCGCGGAGGACGCCGAGGTCACCGGCCGCACCCGACAGAACAGGGTCATCATCGGCGCCGCGCCACTGGGCGCACAGACCGGCACGGTTCGCCGGGTGCTTGTGGAGCAGGCCACGGCCTGGCAGCTTCGGGGCCAGGTGCTCAACTAGGCGACGCCCTGAAGCCGGTCCCAGTCCTCGAGCAGTACCAGCGCGTCAAGCAGGACTATCCGGATGCCATCGTGCTGTTCCGCCTCGGCGACTTCTATGAGACCTTCGGGGAGGATGCCGAGCGGGCGGCGCCGCTGTTAGGTATCACGCTGACCTCGCGCGAGCTGGGCAAGGGCCATCGGGTCCCGATGGCCGGCGTTCCTTACCACGCCTTCGAGAGCTACGTCGGTCGCCTGCTGAAAGCCGGACTGCGGGTGGCGCTCTGCGACCAGGTCGAGGATGCGGCCGCGGCTCGCGGGCTGGTGCGACGCGAGGTCGTCCGCGTGCTGTCGCCCGGAACGGTGGTCGAGGACGCCTACCTCGAGGGCGGCAGCAACTACGCGGTCGCGGTTTGCCTCCGCTCCCATTACCACGGCATCGCCGCGCTCGACTGCTCGACCGGCGAGCTGGCATTGTTGCGGGTCGAGCCGACCGACGAGGCGCTCCGCGATGAACTGGTGAGACTCCGACCCGCCGAGCTGGTCGCCTCGGAAGCCGACCGATCGCGATTGCTCGCGCTCGCCGGGAGCACGCCAACCAACTGGGTCGACGCGCAGGACTTCGATGCCCGCGCCGCGGTCGACCGGCTGCAGACGCTGCTGGGTGTCGAGACGCTGGCCGCCTTCGGCTGCGATGAGTGGCCCGAGGCGTTGGCGGCCGCCCATGCAATCCTGCGGCACGCCGAGCGATCGCGCCTCCGGCTCGAACCCGGGCTGCTGCGGCTGCATGCCGAGCATCCCCGGGCGTTCATGCATCTCGACCCACCGACACGGCGCAGCCTGGGACTCAACGCGGATCGATCGCCGTCGGCCGACGACCTGGCCGCCCTGATCCTGCGCGAGGCGACGACCGCGATGGGCGCGCGACAGCTGCGGCGCTGGCTCGATCAGCCCTTGCGCGCGCGCGAGCCGCTCGAGGAACGACTGGCCCGGGTCGCCGTGTTGGTCGCGGATCCACTCGCCCGCAGCCAGCTGCAGGCCGAGTTGCGTGGTCTGCCCGACCTGGAACGGATCGCCGGCCGGACCGGCCAGGGACTGGCGACGCCCCGTGACCTGCAGGCGCTGCTCAAAGCCCTTCGCGCCCTGCCCGGCGTTCAACGCCTCGCCGGCCGCTGGCCCGAACTGGCGTCGCCGCCTTCGCCCGTGGCCCTGGGCGCCCTGCAGTCGGCCCTCGCATCGGCCCTGGTCGAGGAGGTGCCGGCGACGCTCAAAGATGGCGGCGTCTTCCGTCCCGGGTTCGATGCGGAGCTGGACGGCATCCGCGACGGCTCGCGCGCCGCGCGCGAGTGGATCGGTGCGCTGGAGCAGCATGAGCGCCAGCGAAGCGGCATCCGGTCGCTCAAGGTTGGCTTCAACCAGGTGTTCGGGTACTACATCGAGATCAGTCATGCCAACCGCGAGGCGATCCCCTCCGAGTACGTGCGCAAGCAAACGCTGGTCAATGGCGAGCGTTACATCACGCCCGAGCTGAAGGAGAAGGAAACCCTCGTCCTCAACGCGAAGAGCGCCATGGTCGCCCGTGAGCAGACACTCTTCAGCGAACTCTGCCGTCGCATTACCGCCGCCGGCAAGGACCTGCTCGACAGCGCGGCCTGGCTGGGGGAGCTCGATGCCGTCACCGCACTGGCGAGCATTGCGAGCCGGCATCGATGGGTGCAGCCCACGCTCCGGGATGAGCCCGGGATCGAGATCATTGGTGGCCGGCATCCGCTAGTCGAAGCGGCGCTGGGGCCTGGCCGCTTCGTACCTAACGACCTGCGGCTGAGCCCGGTCAATCAGCAAATTGTGCTGCTGAGTGGCCCGAACATGGCCGGCAAGTCGACCTATCTGCGGCAGGCCGGCATCATCGTCCTGCTGGCGCAGACCGGCAGCTTCGTGCCAGCGGAGCGGGCGGTCATCGGGCTGTGCGATCGGATCTTCACCCGGGTCGGCGCCCACGATGAGCTGGCGCGCGGGCTGTCGACCTTCATGGTTGAAATGGTGGAGACGGCACACATCCTGGCCCATGCCACGCCACGCAGCCTGCTGATCTTCGACGAGGTGGGTCGTGGCACCAGCACCTACGACGGGGTCAGTATCGCTCAAGCGATCCTCGAGTATCTCCACGAGGCACCGCAACTTCGCTCGCTCACTCTCTTCGCTACCCACTATCACGAGCTGACCGCCCTCGCCCAGCAACTGCCGCGGCTGCGCAATTTTCGAATGGAGGTCCGCGAGGAAGGGGAGCGCGTCATCTTCCTCCACCAGGTGGTCGAGGGTGGCGCCGATCGCAGCTACGGGATCCATGTCGCCGAACTCGCCGGCCTGCCGCGCCAGGTCGTGGTGCGCGCCCGGCAGGTGCTCTCCGACCTGGAAGGCCAGCGGCCGCTGGAACGGCCGGAGGCGAGCGCGCAGCTCAGCCTGCCGTTGGATCACCCGGTGGTCGCCGAACTGAAACAGCTGGACCTCGAGCGCCTCTCGCCACGGGAAGCGCTGGAAAAACTCTTCGCCTGGCAAGGACAGCATGCCGCGCACTGACGCCGACGTGGAGTCGGCTCGCATAGCCGTCCTGCCCACCGCGGTCGCGGACGGCATTGCCGCGGGCGAGGTGGTCGACCGACCGGCCGCCGTCGTCAAGGAACTGGCCGAAAACGCGATCGACGCCGGCGCGACGCGCATCCATGTCCGGGTCGAGGCCGCCGGCCAGACGCTGATCGAGGTCGTCGATGATGGCCGCGGGATGGACCGGGTCGATCTACCCGTGGCGTTTCGCCGCCACGCGACGAGTAAGTTGCGCTCGCTCGAGGACCTGCGGACGATCGAGACGCTCGGTTTTCGCGGTGAGGCGCTGGCCAGCATTGCCGCCGTCGCCGAGGTCGAGGCGGTCAGCCGAAGCCGCGATGGGGGAGAGGGGTTCCGGGTCCGCATCCAGGCCGGGGAATTGCTCAGGGCTGAGCGCGTAGGCTGTCCGGTCGGCACGCGAGTGCTCGTCGGGCAATTGTTCTACAACACGCCAGCCCGGTTGAAATTCCTCAAGCAACCGGCGACCGAGAATGCCATGATCAGCCGCCTGGTAGGCGAGTTCGCCCTCGGAAATCCGCAGATCGCGTTCAGTCTCGACGTCGACCGCCGGCACGTGTTCGAGACCCCGGGGACCGGCGATTTGCGAGCCGCGTTCGCGGCCGTCTATGACACCCAGACCGCGACCGCGATGCTGTCGGTCGAGGAGGCAACCGTGCGCGGCTTGATCAGCCCGCCGGCCCTGCATCGCGGCACCAGGGATCACGTCGTGATCCTGGTCAACGGCCGTCGCATCCAGCACCGTAACCTCGTGTTCGCGGTGGAGCAGGCGTATCGCGGGCTTCGCGAGCCCGATCGCTTTCCGCTTGCCGTGCTCCAGGTGATCGTCGATCCCGCGGAGGTCGACGTCAACGTCCATCCCACCAAACGCGAGGTTCGATTCCGCAACGAGGGTGCTGTCTTTGCGGCGATCGAACGGGCCTGCTACCACGCCCTGCGGCAGAGTCCCCTCTACGAGCTGCAGGCAACTTCAGGTGGGCCGATGCTCGAACTGCGTGAGACCGCGGTCGTGTCGGGAGCCCCCTCCCTGCCCTCCCCCGCAAGCGGGGGAGGGGGGGTTGACCCGAGCGGGGGAGGCGCGGCGTCCGCCGCTGGAGTTCGTGGGCCAGCTGCTGCATGGCTACCTCGTGGCAGAAGCTCCCACGGCCATGGTCCTGATCGACCAGCATGCCGCCCACGAGCGCGTGCTCTTTGATCGCATCCTGCAGCGACTCGAGAGAGGGGAGCCCGCCAGCCAGTTGCTATTGATCCCACACGACCTGGACCTCACGCCGGCGCAAGTCGCAGCCTTCCAGCAGCACGCGCCGTGGCTGCAGGCGCTGGGCTTCGAAGGCGAGTTGTTCGGCGCGCACACGATTCGCCTGCGCGCGGCGCCGAGCGACATGCCGGAAGGCCGGGTGGCACGAGCGCTGGACCTATTGCTGACCGACATGGTCGGTGACCGCACCCCCGACCGTCGGTTGCGCCAGACGGCGGCCTTGATCGCGTGCCATAGCGCCATCCGATTCGGCGATTCGCTGACGCCGGAAACGGCGCGAGAACTGCTTCGCTCGCTGGCGGCGACCGACGAGCCAATCAGCTGCCCACACGGGCGGCCGACGACGCTGATCCTGCCGGACGATCAATTGAGGCGGTTGTTCAAACGCCCCTGAGCCTGCAGCGCGTGATCGCCATCGTGGGCCCCACGGCCAGCGGAAAGACAACCATCGCCATTGCCGCGGCCCATCGTCTCAACGGCGAGCTGGTCTCCGTCGATTCGCGGCAGGTCTATAGGCATTGCGACATCGGCACCAATAAGCCAACCCTGCAAGAGCTCGGCGGGCTTTCATGCCGGCTGCTCGATGTCATCGATCCCGGCACCCCGTTCACGGTCGCCGACTACCAGCGGCTGGCCATGGATGCGGTGGCCGACATCGACCGTTGCGGTCGGCTGCCCGTTCTACAGGGTGGCAGCGGCCTGTACCTGCGAGCACTCCTCGACGGCTGGAACCTCGCCGATGCGCCGCCCAACCCGGAACTGCGAGCGAAGCTCGAACAGCGACTCGAACTGGAGGGGCCAGAGTCGCTGGATGCCGAGCTGCGGCGCATCGATCCGGCGAGTGCCGAGCGCGCGCAACGGAATCCGCGGCGCATGATCCGTGCTCTCGAGATCCACGCCGTGACCGGCCGTCCGCCGAGCGTGGCACGCGAGTCCGATCCGCCGCCCTGGTCGACCACCATCATCGGGCTCGATGTGCCGCTGGCCGAGTTGGATCAGCGCATCGAGGCGCGCCTGACTCAGATGCTCGACGCCGGTTGGGTGGACGAGGTCGCCCGCATCCGCCAAGCGTTTCCGGCGGCGGACCTGCAGCGCCTGGGGCACGGCTACCCTGAGCTGGCCGCGTTTTTGGACGGGCGGCTGACCCTTGCGGATGCCCGTGCGTCCACCGTACGCCAGGTGCGCCAGTATGCGCGTCGCCAGCTCACCTGGTTCCGCGCCGACCGTCGTGTACGCTGGCTTCCCGCTGATCCGGACATGATTGTTGAGCGCCTGCACGTGGGTATGATGACGGCAGAGGCGAGTTGATCCGGAATTCCAACGGCAGGCAGGAACGCGCCTACCTGATGTCCCTTGATCACGAGGATCAGGGCCTGGCGGCCATCGAAGAGCAGATGCTCGAGTTGAGCGAGCTGGCGCGCACGGCCGGCGTGCTGGTGCTCGGCACCGATACCCAGCGTCGGGAAAAACCGGATCCGGCCCTGTTCATCGGGAAGGGAAAAGTCGAGACGCTGCACGCGCTCAAGCACGAGCTCGACTTCGATTTGCTGGTCTTCAATGAAGAGCTGTCACCGCGGCAGCAGCGCAACCTCGAGAAAAAGCTCGAGGTCAAGGTGATCGACCGTACCGAGTTGATCCTGGACATTTTCGCCCAGCGCGCCCGCACCAAGGAGGGCCGTTTGCAGGTGGAGGCCGCGCAACTGCATCACCTGCTTCCGCGGCTGCAGGGCGGCCGCGATCTCTCCGGCTTGGGCGCCGGCGTCGGCACCCGCGGCCCGGGCGAGCAGAAACTGGAAAGCGACCGGCGGCGCATACGCCACCGCATCCGCGAGCTCGACCGAGAGATCAAAGAAATCCGCAAGCAGCGCGCCTTGCGTCGCGAGGGACGGCGTCGCATCGCCTACCCCGTGGTCGCCATCGTCGGCTACACCAACAGCGGCAAATCGACCCTGCTCCATGCCTTGTCGCACGCGCAGGTGCAGATGGAAGATGCGCTCTTCGTCACCCTCGATCCGACGACCCGCCTGGTCCGGTTGCCCAACCGCCGGGAGGTGCTCTTTACGGATACCGTCGGTTTCATTCAGAAATTGCCGACCGACCTGGTGGCGGCGTTCAGAGCCACCCTCGAAGAGGTGCAGCAGGCCGACCTCTTGCTGCACGTGCTCGATGCCACGCGCTACGACGGGCGGGACCAGATGGAAGCGGTGCACGAGACACTGCAGGACCTGGGCGCGCTGGAGAAACCGAAGCTGCTAGCGCTCAACAAGGTGGATGAGCTAACACCGGCGGCGGTCGATCTGCTGCTCGCCGAGGACTGGTCGCCGTATCGCGCCGTGGTTCCGATATCGGCGCTGCGGAAAACTGGCCTGGATGCCCTGGGACGGGCGGTCGCCGCAACCTTGCCGGGTGAAATGGTCCCCATCGAAGTGCTCCTGCCGTACACCGAGAACGCGCGGCAGGCGGAGTTCCATGCACACGGCAATGTCGATGCGGTCGACTATCGCGGCGACGGTGTGCTGATGCGCGGCGCCATCCCGCGGCGGCTGCTGCCAAGGTTCGACGAATTTCGAACGACGGGCGTGGACCGGAGCGCTTGACCGAGCGGCCACTACTTGGCCCTCTAGCTGGGCGGTGGTGCTGTAGATCGGCTCGTAGGCCGCATTCTCCGGCTGTAGCCGCACCCGGTTGGCCTCGCGGAAGAGACGCTTGACCGTGGCGGTCGACTCGTTGGTCTGGTCGTCCTCTACGCGCGCAACCACGATGCTCCCGTTGGGCGCGTCCTTCCCGGGCCGGACGACCACGAAATCGCCGGACAGGATGCCCACATCTTTCATGCTGTCGCCGTGAACTTCGAGGGCAAAGGCGTTGTCGCTGCCCACCAGTTCCTCGCTGAGGACGAGGTGATCTTCGATGTTCTCCTCGGCAAGGATCGGTTGCCCGGCGGCGACCCGGCCGATCAGCGGAACCGCGACCACCTTACTGAGCTTGGCCTGCATCTCATCGACGTCGACGACTTCGATGGTGCGGGATTTGGTCGGATCCCGGCGGATGTATCCCTTGCGCTCCAGGGTATTGAGGTGATTTTGGACCGTCGAGCTTGAGGAGAGTCCGACGGCCTCGCCGATTTCTCGAACCGTTGGCGGGTAGCTGCGGATCTTCTGTCGAAACCTGAGGTATTCCAGGATTTCCCGCTGCCTGCTGGTCAACGGTTCCGCCATATCGTCCCCTCCCTTTTGCGCCGCTGTGGACGGCCAAGAGCCGATCATCTCGCTCCCAGCGCCATCGCCAGTGGCGCGGTGAGGTAGGGGAGAGGAGGGGTTCTCAGGCCGCCGCGATCACAGCATCGTAGCACAGAGATTTGGCCATCAGCATCGGTCTGTGACCGACGCCCGCCGACCCGTCGACGTCGCTGGTCATCATCCAAAACGGGGGCATGCTAGCACATCTGTTCGGCCAATGCAAACACTTGTTCGTGCCAGGTCTTGACACGAACACCTGTTCGTGCTAGCCTCGTAAACGAACACATGTTCGTGCAGGACGGGGCCCGACACAGCTATCCACGACCCCAGCGGCGCCGAGGCTGGGGCCGCATCCTGGTGCTGACCGCCGCGCTGCTGCTGGTCAGCGGACGGCTGGCCTACGGCAGCGGACCGGGCCACAGCGACTTGGTCGTGGTGGCTCCGGGGGACACCGTCTGGAGCATTGCGACCGCCCACTATTCTGGCGATCCGCGGCCGCACGTGGAGGCGATCCTGGCGGCCAACCGGCTGGCGACGCCCATCGTACGGCCCGGCCAGGCGCTCCAACTCCCGCGCGACTAGCGCCCGGGAGAGCACAAACTACGATGAGCACATCGCTGGTCAGTCTCGCCTCCCTGGTGAACGCGTTTAACCCGGTCACGCCGCAGCTGCGCGTGGCGGCCATCATCGCCCGTAACAACCAGATCCTCCTGGTGGAGCATCGCAAGCGAGGACAGCATTACTGGGTGCTGCCGGGCGGGCGGCTCGAGGGCTTGGAGACGCTCGACGTCGCGCTGCGGCGCGAGCTCATGGAGGAGCTCAGTCTCGAGGCCCGCGTTGGCCCGCTGGTGATCGTCAGCGAGATGCTGGCGCCCGACAGGCACGTCGTCAACCTGATGTTTCACGCCGAGATAGGGGAGGGGGCCGAGCCCCGCCTCGATCGCGCGGATCCCGTGCTCGCCGGCTGGCAATGGGTGTCGACGGATCAGCTCCCCCGGCTGGACTTCCGTCCACCCATTGCCGATGCCGTTCGGGAGGTCATCGCCGAGCGGTTCGCCGGTCCCGTCAAGGTTCTCGGCGACACCTGGCGGTCGTAGAGCAAAGCCTTTCCGCCGCGCGTATAGTCGTTTTGGCGTGGGGGCAGCCTGTGGATGGGCGTCCGCCGAAACGTGATTCGGTGAGGAGGGAATCGATGAGGGTGAGAACGCCACGCTGGTTGGTCGTCGCGACGATTGCGCTGGGGACCGCGGGGTTACTCGCGCCGATTCCCGTTTCGGCCGGTGCCACGACGACACATTCGATCCAGGACTTCATCGCGGTGCAGGGGACCACCTGCTTTCCAGATACCGCTGGCAACTGCATCCTGTTCGCGCCGCCGGTGCAGAACTATGTGTTCTGGGGAAACTTCGTGACCGACAGGGTGGCGGCGGTCGACTACGCCGGCCTCGAGGCCGCGTATCTCACGGCGCACGGCGGCGTGTCGCTGGGAACGACCTTTTCGGGAACGGTTAGCGAACAACCGCTGGCGGATGGCCGTGAAAAGGTCAGCGTAGTGCTCCACACGCATAACGCCGCCAGCCGCGTCATGCGCATTTCCGACGCCGTACCGCTCTTTGGCTATTCCTCGCCGGAGATCCTGAGCGGCGCCCGCCCCGCCATCGGCGACTCCCTGCTGGAACTGACGTACATCAACCCGACGACTGGGATGCCGCTCGCCGACCTTGGGCAGCTTGGCTTTGCCCCGATCCCGGGCCAGGTGGTGGTGTTCCTCCACTTCGAGGCCACCGCGGACGGCGGGCTCCGGTCGGCATTCGGGGTCCGCGAGGGGACTCCCGGGCAAATGCACGTGAATCAGGTCGGGTTGATCGGCAAGCGCTTCGGAATGCGCAACTTCGACCCATTCCCGGTCGAGCTGATCGACCTGCACGCGATCGGCGGCTAACCCGCGGCGTTGGGCGAGGAGGGGGGTACGAGGCCTTCCTCGCCCATCCAATCAACGTCGTAAATCGAAGATTAAATGACCCACATGAGAGGGGCCGATCTCGAAACGGGCCTAGAGATGCGCCTGGATGACTTTGGCCAGGCTCGGGCCCACATCGGGCACCGCCGATGTCGCAAAGATGATCGCGACCAACATCACCATCAACAACGTCGCGACTTTGGCACTGACCGTCCGCTCGAGCTGCTCCGGGTCGTCGATCACTGGCGCCGGCTGGCCGGCCTGGACCATCTGCCGCATCTCGCTGACCAGGCCGTTCGCATCGCTGGCGTCCCGCACCGTCTGACTCATACCGCACCCCCTGTGTCGTCGAGATTCGTGACTGTGGCCGGCAAGCGGCCGGCGGCGAATAGCAGGCCGAGGCGCTCGGCCAGCAGCTGAAGCAAGAGCAACTCACCGGCGGCATACGGCCGCGGCAGGCGGCGGCCCAGCTGCAACGTGCCGTCGACCCCAGCGGAGTGCAGCGGTGCGACCGCGATCTGGCGCAGTCCAGCGGGGACGCCGAAGAGATCCTCAGGGCGGCGGCCGGTCAGCGGCTCGCGCAGAGGACGGCCCTGGAGCAACGCATCCGCGGTGCGCGTGCCCGCCAGCGACAGCCAGCGCGGCGCGTGCGCCTCGAGCGGATCGTGGCCACCGACGACCAGGGTCAGCCGGTCACCCTGTACCCATTCCAGGTGCAGGCTCTCCGAGCGCAGCAAGCTGGCCAGGGCGGGCCGGATCGCGGCCAGCGCCGCCGGCTGGTCCGAGGCGTGCTGCGCCGCCAGGCCGGCAAGCCGGTTGGCCTGTTCCATAGCCTCGGTTCGCTGCCGCTGATCGTCGAGCGCATGAAGCCGCAGCAAGGTGGCGCCCATCTCGTCACCCACGGAGCGGATCAGCGCCCGCACCGTCGGGTTGAGGTCGGCGGCGCGGCCGGCGACCGTGATCAGCCCGTTGGATTCGCCGTCACCCGTGGTCGGCTGGATCAGGGTGCAGGTGCCCGTGCCGGTCCCGGGCAGCGGGCCCTGGATCAGCACCGGCTGATCGGGGTCGGCGGTAAGCGTTGGGGTGAAACTGAAGCCGGGCAGCTCGCCGTCCGGCAGGCCGGCCCAGCGAACCGCCCGATACTCGTTGGCGGTCGGGTCCATGATCCAGAAGGCCCAGGCACAGCTGGGCGCCAGCGCCGGGGCCTGGTTGGCCAGCTGTGCGAACAGGGCCTCCTCATCGCGGACGCGGGCCAGTCCCGAGATCAACGACGCCAGCAGGCTCTGTCGCTGCACCGTCCGCTTCTCGGCATCGAGCCCGCCCATCAGGTGGACGACCAGCGCCATGGTCATAAGGACCAGGAAGGCGTCGAACAGCATCATGAGCGGGACGGCGTGGCCGGCCAGCTCGACGGGCAACAGCATCAACAAGCCGGCGGGAAGAATTCGCACGTCGCGCCAGCGCGCCGCGGCACGGGCAGCGGCGAAGAAAAGGAGCACGCGCGCGTACGGGACATACGGCACCGAAAGCGCGCCGATCGCGGCGACCACGGCCATGTCGGCGATCCCCAGCAGGACCGATCGACCGGGAACCGGTCGCACCTTGCGGGTGAGCTCGACATACAGATAGAGGTATGCGACCGCGGCCAGTCCGGCCGTGTAGCGGATGGACAGTGGGACCCCGGGAGCGGCGACCACCGACGCGGCCACGCTGAAGACCGCCACCCAGAGGGCGAGCGTGAAGGCGAAATCGTTGCGTAGCAAGGTGGGCAGCGCCGCCTGCCAGATCCGAAGCTCGCTCGTCAGCGCGACCCGAGTCCAGCGGATGAGATCGTTAGGGTTGAAGGACGGCGGGCGCCATTGGCTCGTGACCCGCTCCACGACATCCCCGGCCCGTTGCTTGGCCTTGAGGCGCGCCAGTTCGAGTTCGCTCAGGGGAGCAGCGTCCACCAGGCACAGTTTGAAACGGAAAGGCTGCGGCTGTGTCGTCGGGCTGGCCACAATCTGTGGCGGGGGAGCGGCGAAACCTTACAAATGGTGTAACGGTGATCGGGATCGGGCTTTCCACCGTAAGCTAAAACCATGCCCCCCTCCCCTCTCCGTCGAGCCTGGTCCGTCGTCCCCGTTCGCTCTCGGGTCACCGGCGTCGACGCCGATACGCTCCGGCGCTGGCTTGCTGATTTGCCGCCGCCGGTCGGCTACGCCGTCAGCGCCCGGCGGCTGCGCTACCGGCAGGCGCCGCACCTGGCCGCCTTCTGCTGGTACGAGGACCGGCTGATCGAGCTACAGGTCCCGGAGCCGTTTCGGCTCTGGGACGAGAAGGTCTACGTCCGGGCCCGCCGTAAGCCCGGCCGTCGCCTGGCTTTTCAGTGGTTCAGCCAGACGATCCGTTTCCGCACCCGGCGGGAGGTGCTGCGCTTCCTCTACTGCCACGAGTTCTACCACTGGTACCTGCGCGAGGTGCGCGGCCGGAAGGCGGCGGCCGAAACCGCCTGCGATCGCTTCGCGCTGGCCCATTTCCGGGCGCGCAACCGCGGCGTGGAGTGGACGAGCGTGCTACCCGGATATGCGCCCGCGGCACGCCGCCGCCTGAAGCCGGCCGCCTGACCAGCGCGGCCGGGTTACGCAACTTCGCGCAACCAAGTTATACTAACCTGCGTAATGCCAGCTCGCGTAAAACCGGTCGCGAACCCATTCCGGTTCGGCCGCATCGTGTCCGGCGACGCCTTCACGGATCGGGAGGCCGACATGATGGTGCTCGAGCGGGAGTTGCGCGATGGGCAGAACATCTTGTTGGAGGCGCCGCGCCGCTTCGGCAAGACCTCCCTCATCCTGGAGGTCAAGCGCCGCTTGGAGGCGTCCGGAATCCCGGTCGCCTACCTGGATTGCATGCTGGTGCCCTCGCGCGCGCGGCTCGCCGACCGCCTGGCCTCCGCGTATCTCGACGCCTTCAAGGGTCCGGCGCAGCGCGCGGAGGATTGGGTTGTGCAGCACCTGAAGGCGTTTCGCGTGCGGCCGACGCTCACGCTTGACTCCGACGGAAAGGCGTCGTTGTCATTCGAGGCGGGCAGCGCCGGCGTGCCCAACCTTGACGCGCTCTTGGAGCAGCTGTTTCAAGAGCCTGAGGTGATCGCCCGTGAGGGCAAGAAGAAACGCGTGGTTGTCATCCTCGACGAGTTTCAGGACCTGATGGAGCTTGGCGTCACGCTTCTGCGGCAGCTGCGGGCCGTGATCCAGCACCAGCAACACGTGTCCTATGCCTTGCTCGGCTCGCGCCAGGCCTTGCTTCGTCGCGCGGTGCACGAGCGCAGCGCGCCCCTGCTGAAGATCGCCCGGCCATATCCGCTGGGACCATTGCCTCGGGACGAGTTTGCCGCCTTTCTGCTGGCGCGCTTCAAGGCCAGCGGCCGGCCGGTTCCGAAGGACGCCGTCTACGCGTTGATCGACTTTACCGGCGCCCACCCCAACGACACCCAGGAAGCGGCGCATTTCCTGTGGGAAGTAGCCCTCCTTCCCCTCTCGAGCCAGGAACTGGTCTCGACCGCCATAGCGCGCGTGCTCGACGCCGAGGCCGCCCAGATGACCGTGCTCTGGCATGACTCGGCGCCGGCGCAACGCAACCTGCTGGTAGCGCTGGTCGAGTGGGGCGGCCGCAACATCTACCGCGAGGACTACCGGCGCCGCGCCAACCTGGGTCCGGCGACTACGGTGCAACGCGCCATCCAGACCCTGATCGACCGCGAGCTGGTCGACCTCGAGCCGAGTGGCGGCTACATCATCAAGGAACGGTTCTTCGAGGAATGGATCCGGCGACGGGTCGTTCGAGGCGAGCTGTAAAGAGCCCCCATCTACCCTCCCCCGCAAGCGGGGGAGGGAAAATTCTGAGGGGGAGGGAAAATCTAGACTTTCGCGGCGGGTTGCTCGGAAAGAATCGCCTGGATCTCGGCCTTGGCGCGTCCGATGACATCGCGGATGCGCCGTTGCTGCTCGGGATCCGGCCAACGGTGCCGGGCCTCGCTGGCAACCGAGCGGCCCAGGTCGCGCAGGTCATTGCGGAGCTCGTGCATCACGCGGTGCGCCTGCGGGCCCCACTCGGCGCCCCAGCGCTCCTTCATCCGGCTGAAGACCTCATCGACTTGCGGCTGGCGCTCGGTCATAAAGGCTCGGCCGGCGTCCGTGATGCTGTAGGTCTTGCGCCCGTCCTGCTGCACGGAACTGACGTAGCCCATATCCTCCAGCATTTGCAACGTTGGATAGACCGCGCCCGGGCTGGGAGCGTAGAAGCCGCCGAAGCGCTCTTCGAGTGCCTTGATCAGCTCGTACCCGTGGGCAGGCTTGTCCTTGAGCTGCTCGAGAATGACGTACTTGAGATCGCCGCGTTCGAACATCTGGCGGCGGAACTGGTCGAAGCGGAACTCACGACGTGACCACATGGAAATCCTCCTGGGAATCAGCGGACTATCACGATATATCGCGATATTAAGACAGGATCGCCCCGGCCGTCAAGCTCGAATACGCCGTGGTCGGCGTAGAATTCGGCCCAGCAGCGTGCCCACCGTCTCCCCCACGTCCCCGACGCAGGCACCACCGGTCGCGCCCGTTCTCGTGGAGCGCGTGCGGACCTTCCTCGAGGCGTGTGAGATCGATCGAAACCTCAGCCCGCTGACGATCCGGCAGTACCACCATTACCTCAACTACCTGCTGGGGTGGCTCGGGCGTGAGCAGCCGGAGGTCTTGGACCTCCCCGACATCACGAGCGAGGTCGTGCGCCGCTACAAGCTCGCCCTCGCGCGCCATCTCAATGAGCACACCAGGCGCCCGCTCACGCGCGCCACCCAGACCTATTTCTTGATCGCCCTGCGTTCGATGCTGCGCTACTGGACCCGGCAGGGGCTGCAGGTGCTCGCGCCAGACCGCATCGAACTCGGCAAAGCCCCCTCGCGCTCGCTGAAGTTCCTGGACCCGGACCAGCTGCGACGGCTGCTCGCCGCCCCGGATGTCAACGCCCCACGGGGCCTTCGCGACCGGGCTCTGCTCGAGACCTTCTTCAGCACCGGGTTGCGGCTGGCTGAGCTGGCGCGCCTGGATCGCGACCACATCAACTTGAAGACTCGCGAGTTCGGCG
>VBHO01000122.1 GCA_005882045.1 Chloroflexota bacterium
GGCGATTGACGAAGACCACGAAGCGGAAGCCGAAGCGTTGCTCGTACTCGGCATTGAGCCGGTCCAGTTCTGGGTGCTGATCCGCGCCCTGTTCCTTGAGCGAGCGGGTCGAGAGGCGTTGCGGGTCTTCGCCGATGCGGGGATGAGCATTGAGCGTCGCCACCTTCTCCTCATCGGTCAGCGTCGGCAGCGAGGCGCGCATCTGCGCGATGAGTTGGGCGGCGGTGCGATAGGGCCCGCCAGCCCGCACCTTCTGAGCCAGCGGGGTCGACCCCTCGAGCGCCTGCTCGAGGGTAGTCATCAGGTTCCCCGGTAGGTGGTGCACGAGTAGGGGGCGATCAGCAGCGGCACGTGGTAATGGCGGCTCTCGCTTAGCTGGAGCTCGAGCGCAATCGTCTCGAAAAGGTGCGGGGTCTTACCGAAGTACGCCCCGACCTCAACCAACAACCGGTACGACCCGGGATTGATGCCGCCACCACTCAGGTCGGCGATCCGGCCCTGGGCGTCGGTGGTAAGGGTGCGCGTGCCCAGCGTGACGCGGACACCGGCCGCCGGTTTTCCCGAGGCAACATCGAGGACGTGGGTCGAGACCGTGGCCAGCTCGCTCAAAGTCCCACCAGGTCGTCCGGCTTGACGGGCGCGCGTCGCAGCTCCCGGCCGGTGGCATGCCGCAGGGCGGCGACAACGGCGGCCGGGACCACTACCGTTGATGGCTCGCCGACGCCCTTAGCGCCGTAGGGTAAGCCCGGCTCGGGTTCCTCGATGATTTCGGAGATGACCGGCGGCATGTCGAGGATGGTAGGGATCAGGTAGTCGGTGAAGGACGCATTCTTGACCTGGCCCTCGACCAGCGCGATCTCTTCCATCAAGGCCAGGCCGAGGCCCTGGGCGCTGCCTCCCTCGATCTGGCCCAGCACACTCTGTGGGTTGAGGGCACGACCGACATCCTGCGCGACTGCCAGCTGCACGACGCGGACGAGGCCGAGCTCCTGGTCGACCTCGACGACAGCGCGCGCGGCCCCGAAGGCAAATGTCACGTGTGGATCGCCCTGCCCATTGGCATCGAGCTTTCCGGTCGAGCGATGATGGAATACCCGGCTGGCCTCGACCGGCCGACGCAGGTCCGCAAGCCCACCCTGCCGGTCGATCTCGGCCCGCACCGCCTGGCACGCGAGCTGAACCGCGCCGCCCGTCATCATGGTTTGTCGTGAGGCAGAACTGGAGCCGGCGGAACCGATGGCCGTATCCGGTTGGCGCAGGATGACGCGATCGATGCCAAGCTCGCTGCGAACAATTTGCGTCACGATCGTATCGAGTCCCTGGCCGACGTCGACCGCGGCGGTCTTCACCTCGGCGAGTGGCCCCTCGTTGTCGACCGAGACCCGGACCCACGCCTCGGAGGAGTCGTCGAAGCCTTCGCTGTAGCCGAGGTTCTTGTAGCCAACGGCGATGCCGACCCCGCGCTTGAGGGCTTCGCCATGGCCCACGTTGCCGGCGCCGCCGGGGAGCAGCATCGGGTCGCGGTCGAGCGCGGACTCTTCGGGCGGAAGCGGAAGGGCTTGTAAGCGTTGCAGGCAGGCGCGCACCGGGGCGACGCCGGCGATCGGTTGACCGGTCGGCAGCACGGAGCCAGAGCGCAATGCGTTTTTCAGACGGAGCTCGATCGGATCGAGGTTCAGCGCCGCGGCGAGCTTGTCCATCTGAGCCTCATAGGCGAAGCACGCCTGCACCGCACCAAACCCGCGCATCGCACCGCAGGGCGGGTTGTTGGTAAAGACCGCGGTCCCGACCAGCCGCGCGTTTGGCACCTCGTAGGGCCCGGCCGCGAAGGAGGTGGCGTTGCCGATGACCGCGGGCGAGGTCGACGTGTAGGCACCACCGTCGACCAGGAGGCGAGCCTGGATGTTGACAAGCTTGCCGTCGCGACTCGCGCCGTGGCGCATCCAGATCCGCGCGGGGTGCCGATGGACATGGCCGTAAAACGACTCCTGCCGGCCGTAGCTCATCTTCACCGGGCGTCGCGTGCGTAGCGCCAACATGCAGGCGTGGATCTGCATGCTGACGTCTTCGCGGGCGCCGAAGGCGCCGCCCACGCCCGAGAGGTGAAGGCGCACCTTTTCCGGAGGGAGGTCGAGGCAGGGGGCGAGCTGCCCGAGATCGGCGTGCAGCCACTGCGTGGCGATGAACAGGTCGACGCCGCCATCGGCTGCCGGCACGGCGAGTCCCGCTTCGGGGCCCAGTGGTGCCTGGTCCTGCATGCCGGTCTCGTACATCCCTTCCACCCAGACGTCCGCCCGCGCCTGGGGATCGCCGTGGACGATCGTCAGCGAGCGAACGATGTTGCCCTGGGGATGAATGGGCGGCGCGCTCTTCTCGAGCGCCTGCTCCATGTCGGTGACCCGCGTTAGAGGTTTGTAGTTGACGGCGATCTTCTCGAGCGCGGCGCGTGCCAGTTCCGGGTCCTCCGCGGCGACGATCGCCACCGCCTCACCCGCGTAGCGCACCACATCTTTCGCCAGCACCGGTTGGTCCTGGACGTCGAGCCCGAAAGTCGGTTTGCCCGGGACGTCGGCGTGCGTCAGCACGGCGACAACGCCTGGCACGGCAGCGGCGGCCGAGACATCCATCGAGATGATCTGCGCGTGTGGGTGCGGGCTCCGCAACGTCGCGCCCCACAACATGCCGTCGCGATGGAGGTCACTGGCGTACTCGAACGCTCCCTTGACCTTCGGGATGCCGTCAACGCGCCGCACCGACTCGCCGACGCCGCCTTGCCGGCGGATGTCGACGTTCATGCCCAGATCATGGTTGCCTCGCTGAGGTTGACCAGGTGCCCGTCATGGACGACCGGCTTTCCCTCGACGAAGAGATGTTGCACCGGGCCCGGATTGCAGAAGACGAGCGCCGCTACCAGGTCCGCTTCCGCACCGCGGTAGGCCAGGCCATCGGTCGCGAAGAGCGCGATGTCGGCGCGCTTGCCGACCTCGAGCGAGCCGACGTCGTCCCGACCGAGGCACGCCGCCCCGCCGCGCGTGGCAAGCCGCAGCGCCTGACGTGCGGTCATCGATGCGGCGCCCTTACGCGCCCTGGTGGTGAGCATCGCCTGGCGTGCCTCGGCAAGCAGGTTGCCACTGTCATTGGACGCCGATCCATCAACCGCGAGACCGACCTGGACTCCGGCGTCGAGCATCTCGCGGGCTGGCGCGAAGCCGGAGCCCAGCCGCATGTTCGAGGTCGGGCACCAGGCAGCGGCGGTACGGGTGGCGGCCATCCGTTTCATGTCCGCATCATCCACGTAGACGCAGTGCGCCAGCCACACGTCCGGGCCGAGGAAGCCGAGGTCGTCGAGCAGCTCGAGCGGCCGGCGATTGAAGGTCGACTTGCAGTAGCTCGCCTCGTCGAGCGTCTCGGCGATGTGGGTGTGGAGACGGACATTGCGCCGCCGGGCGAGCGCCGCCGACTCGCGCATCAACCGCTGCGATACCGAAAACGGTGAACAGGGGCCGACCGCGATGCGCAACATCGATCCGGCGGCAGGGTCGTGGAATCGCTGGATCGCCTCGTCCGTCGCCGCGAGGATGGTGTCGATCTCCTCGACCACCCGGTCCGGCGGCAGCCCTCCGCTGGATTCGCCCAGGTCCATCGAGCCGCGGCAGGGGTGGAAGCGTAGCCCGAGCTGGCCGGCAACCTCGATCTCGGTCTCGAGTAAGCCGGTGACGCCCGATGGAAAGACATAGTGGTGGTCGGTGGTCGTCGAACAGCCGCTGAGGGCGAGCTCGGCGAGGCCGACTTCGGCGGCGGTCCGCTCCCAATCGGCGTCGATGGTCGCCCAGACCGGGTAGAGCTCGCGCAGCCAATCGAACAGGCCGCCCTCTTGCGCGCGGACGCGGGTGAGGGTCTGGTAGAGGTGATGATGGGTGTTGACCAACCCTGGAAGGGCGACCAGGCCCCGACCGTCGATCACGTCGGGCTGCTCGCGAACCGGAGGGCGTCCCTGGCCAACCCAGGCAATGACGCCGCCGTCGATCAGGACCGATGCGTTCTCGAGCTCCGTACCCGCGTCGTCCATCGTGACCACGACCCGGCAGCCCTCAATCAGGATCACGTTCCGCCTCGCATCCGTGACGACGCCAGGCTTACGGCGTCGAGGATCTTCTGGTAGCCGGTGCAGCGGCAAAGATTGCCACTGAGGGCCTCTCGCACGGTGGCCGGGCTCGGCGTCGGGTCTTTTTGCAGCAACTCGGCCACGGCCACGACGAATCCAGGCGTGCAGAACCCGCACTGGACCGCGCCGGCTTCGACGAAGGCCTCCTGGATTGGATGCAGGCGCTCATCGGCCATCAAGCCCTCGACCGTGCGGACCTCACGCTCGTGCGCCTGGGCGGCCAGCACCAGGCAGCTGCAGACCAGGGCGCCCTCGAGCCAGACCGAGCAGGACCCACACTCACCCTGCTCGCACGCGTTCTTCGAGCCGTAGAGTCCCAGGCGGTCGCGCAGGAATGTCAGCAGACTCGCCCCGGGCCATACCTCGGCCTCACGCCACTCGTTGTTGACCTTCACTCTCACAACCATGCGGGCAGCCTCCGCTCGTTGAGTGCCCAGATAAGCGCGCGCCGGGCCAGCACGCGGCATCCATGGCGGCGGTAGGCGGCGGTCCCACGCACGTCGTCGAGTGGCTTTGCCGCCGCCGCGACCAGCGAGCCAAATTCGTCGATCACCTGCTCGGTGATGGTGATGGACGAGTCTTGCCAGGCGCCCGATGACGTCATTGCGGCAGCGATTTGCTGCTCCGCCTCCGTGGCGCGAAGGATGGTCGGGCCTACCGACCCGAGGGCGACCTTCACCGCACCGTTCTCCTCGTCGACTACCAGGCAGAGTCCGGCGACCGAGATCACCATGGCATTGCGGGTGCCGATCTTCGAAAAGCTTCCGGGACCGCGAAGGCGTCGCCAGCGGGTCCCGATGATCAGCTCATCCGGAGCGATCGCCGTCTTCTTGGGTCCAGTGAGGAATGCGTGCCAGGCCAACGATCGTTCTCCGCGGGCACGGCTCCGCAGGACCACGTCGGCGTCGTAGGCGGCCAGCACCGGAAGCGCATCGCCGGCCGGCGAAGCCGTGCCAAGGTTGCCGCCAACCGTGCCGCGATTGCGGATTTGCGGTGACCCGACCGAGCGGGAAGCCTGGACTAATGGCTTGAACTCGGGCATTTCCTTAACGATGGTGGCGTAGGTGAGGCCTGCGCCAAGGAAGACATGGCCGTCTTCCTGTTGCCATGAGGCGAGCTCGGCGACTCGGCTCAAGTCGATCATGGCGGCCGGGCGCAGGCGGCCGAAGTTCAGGTCGACCATCAGGTCTGTGCCGCCTGCTATCGGCGTGGCTTCGGGGCGCTCGCCCTTGATCGCGAGGGCTTCCTCGAGGGAGTGCGGCAAGAGGACTTCCATGACGGTGCGACTACTTTATCTGCGCCGCCGCCGCCCGCACGCCTCGGAGGAGCGCCCGCGCGCCGAGCACCAGGTGCTCATCGGAGGTGTTCTCCTGCGGCGAGTGGCTGATGCCGCCGATACTCGGGACAAAGAGCATGCCGGTCGGGACGTGACGCGCGAGGATGGCGGCGTCATGACCCGCGCCACTCCACAGCCTGGCCGGCTCGTGACCAAGCTCCTGGCACGCCGCTTCGAGCCGTTCCATCTGCGCGGGATCCATGCGCGCGGGCGGCACCCAGGAGAGCCGCTCGGTCTCCGCCCGGCACCCTTCCTCGGCGGAGATCGTTTCGAGATTCGTGTTGAAGGTCTCGACGATCCGATGCACGACCGACTCCTCGAGGTGACGCACCTCGAGCGTGAAGGCCGCACGGCCGGGGATGACGTTGACGCCCCCTGGATCGAACTGCATGGCCCCGATGTTCGCCACCGCCTCTGGATCGACGTTCTGCACGAGCTCGCGCAGACCCGCGGCCGCTCGGGCGGCGGCCCGACCGGCGTCGTGGCGAAGCCGGAAGGGTGTCGTCCCCGCGTGGTTTTGGCTTCCGATCACGCGCACCTGCTGGCGATAAACGCCAACAATCCCGGTCACGACCGCGAGGTCGACGCCGTCGGCCTCCATCCGCGGCCCTTGCTCGATGTGCAGCTCGAGGAAGGCGGCGATCGAGTGCATGTGTTGCTGGGCATCGAGCATGCGATCGACCTCGCGTCCGGCCGACGCGATTACCTGGCTGATCGGATCACCCTGCCAATCGCGCCCTTCGCGGAGTTGCTCCAGATCAAGCTCTCCGGTGAGCGCCAGGCTGCCGATCAATCCGATGGCAAAGCGAACGCCTTCCTCGTCGGCGAACCCGACCACCTCGACGCGCGCCGCGAGCGGCTCACCCGATTCCACCATCGTGCGCAGGACTTCGAGGCCGGCGACGGCACCGTAGGCGCCGTCGAGCCGTCCGCCATTCGGGACGCTGTCGAGGTGCGAACCGGTGAGCAGCCTGGGACCGGCACTCTCGGGCATGTGACCAAACACATCTCGAGCCCTGCCTCCCGGATCCGCTCCGCAAACCAGCGTCGCGCCGCCAGGTCGGCTTCGGACCACGCGAGCCGGTCGACCCCGCCGTCGGCCTGTGCACCAATGGCCGAGAGCGTTCGCAGGTCGGAGAGCAACCGTTGCGGGTTGATGTCGCTCATCGGGGCACCGCCTCGGAGTCGAACGGCGCACATTTCAAAAAGCGACCGAAACCAGGCGCACCCACGACGACGCCGTCGCGATAGACCACCTGACCGCGAGCGATGGTGGCGTGAACTTTGCCGCGGACCGTCAGGCCTTCGTAGGGCGAAAAGCCTGCACGGCTGTGGAGTTCCGCGGCGGAGAGGGTGCGCGTTGGGCGTGGATCGAAGATGACCAGGTCGGCGTCGGAGCCGGGCCGGATGTCGCCCTTGCGCGGCCACAGCCCGAAGATCTTCGCCGGGTTCGTCGAGAGCAGGCGGACCATCTGGCGAACCTGCATGTGATGCGCCACCACCCCAAACGTGTACAGCAGGAGCAGCGAGGTCTCGACGCCGGGGATCCCGGGGCTGACGCGACTGAAGTCATCGATTCCCTCGCGTTGCGCGAGGGAAAAGCCGCAGTGGTCGCTGCCCAGGCTATGGATTTGCTGCTCCATCAGCCGCGTCCATAGCTGCGACTGGCTGGCACGGTCGCGCAGCGGCGGCGTCATCAGGTAGCGCGCCGCATCGGGGCGGCCGTAGACGGAGTCGTCCAGCATCAAGTAATGCGGGCAGGTCTCGGCGATCGCTTCCACCCCCTGGTCGCGGGCCTCGGTGATCAGGTCGACCGCGCGCGGCGACGACAGGTGGACGAAATAGATCGGGCTTCGGGTCAGTTGGCTGAACAGCAAGCCGCGGCTGACGGCCTCGATCTCGGCGGCGGCAGGGCGCGCGGCACCGTGGTAGGCGAGCCCCGACTTCCCCTGTCGCAGCAGCTCCTGGGTCTTCCCGACCACGATCGCGTCGTTTTCGGCATGCACCTGGACCAGCAGGCCAGCCTGCCCCGAGCGTTCCATCAACCGGTACCAGGTCCAATCGTCGGCGTAGAAGATGGTGTCCCGATAAGTCGTGTAGACCTTGGCGCTCGTCACACCGGCCTCGACAAGCGCTTCGAGCTCACGCTCCCAGCCATCGGCAAGGTTGGTGATGTTGAGGTGGATGCCGTAGTCGACGTGGGAGCGCCCTTCGATCAGTTCGAGCCGCGCGTGTAGGGCCTCTGCGAATGTCTGGCCGGGCAGTTGCGGGGCGAAGTCGAGATAGGTCGTCACCCCGCCGGCGGCGGCGGAAGCCGAGCCGCTCTCGAAGTCGTCCGCCGTGTGGGCGGTGCCGGTGTCGAGCAGTAAATGGGTGTGCGGATCGACCACCCCCGGCAGGACCAGCATGCCGGTCGCGTCGATGACGTCCTCGTAGTCCCCGATGCCGTCACCGACTTCGGCGATCTTGCCGGCGCGGACGAGCACGTCGGCTTTCCGCTCGCTGTCGGCCGTCACGACCGTTCCCCCTCGGACCAGCATCGACTGGCTCACGCCGCCCACGGCACCCGCGCCTTGCCTTTGAACTCGGCGTTCAGCCGTCCCACCAGCTCAGCGAGCTCTGCCTTGGCTCTCGTGGCCGACAGTCGGGACGCCAGCTTTTTGCGGCGCGCCCAATGAAGCCAGCTTTCGAGACTCTTCGCGTGCCGGCCGCTCTCGGTGTGAACCTGTGTCCCGATGACTAACAGCCTTCGTTCGAGGTGGAGCGCCGCGAAAGACACCTGCGGACCGGCGGCGACACGGCTCCGCGGATCGTCGGTCCTGATGAGTCCGTGGCGGCGGACAAGTTCAAGCAGACGTAGCGATTGGGGGTTCAAGCCGTTGACTTGCCAGGGTTCGCCACAGCAGCCGACTGCGTAGACCTGGGGCCAGAGTGTGTCGAGCACGAAGGTTACCTTTCCGTTCAGCAGTTTCAGCAGGACGACGTCTGAGCGATCAGCCAGTTTCCTGACTTCGCGGTAGATGGCCCCTCCGCTCGGATGACCCCACCACGAGCCCGCAATGGGCTTACCCGCGACCAGGCTGACGACGCTCGGAAGCCTGGGATCCGACTCGAGCAGGAGCCCGTAGCGCCGCAAGGCCGAGGCGACGGAATCGAGGCTCGTCGCGCGCTTCAGACGCCAATCTCGTACAGGTTGCCCGGGTCGAAGTCGAGGCCGTTGACGACCTGCCAGAGTGCGGCGACCGCCTTCATCGCGTTGCGCCGTTCGAACGGTGCCAGGTCCTTGCCGTCCTTCAGCACCCTGACCAGGCCCAGGTAGCTCTCGACCAGCGTCCGCTCCGACTCGCCCAGCTCGACGCCCATCGCATTTTTCATGCCGTCACCCTCCGTTCGCCGGCCGTCCCGATGACGATACGATCGTCCTGCAGCCGTTTCGCCTTTAACTCGAAGCGCGGCAGGCTGCCCTTCTCGACTTGTTTGCAGCCGAAGCGCAGACCTTCGTGCGCCTGCGACAGCGACTTGGCGAGCTCGCCCACGATCCGGTCAGCGTTGACGCCATCGCGCTCTGGAATCTCGACCAGCACCTCGATCTCGTCCTGACGGCCGTCGGCGGTGTAGAGGTGGATCCGGAACTCATCGATCTCCTTGTACTCGCGCACGATCGCCTCGACCGCGCGCGGATAGACGTTGGTGCCCCGCACCAGCTTCATGTCGTCAACCCGGCCGCGAATGCCGCCCTCATACAGGTCGAAGGTGCGGCCACAGGTGCAGCCGCTGGCCGGTACCCGGATCACAAGATCGCGGGTGCGGTAGCGAAGTACCGGAATGAATCCCCGACCGAATGAGGTGATCAGGCGCTCGCCCAGTTCCCCGTACCCAACCGGCTCGCCGGTCTCCGGGTCGACGACCTCTTCGATGTAATGGTCTTCGATGATGTGCGTCCCGCCCGGCTGCTTCTCGCACTCGAAAATCATGATGGTGCCGACTTCGGTCATGCCGGCGGTGTCGGCGGCCTTGGCGCCCCATTCCTCCTCGATCAGGCGCTTGGTCGCCGGGATCGAGCCCGCCGGCTCGCCGGAAAGGATCAGCCGCTTGACCGAGCTGCCGGCCAGGTCGACGCCCATCGTCTTTGCCTCCTGCGCCATCCGCAGTGCGTAGGTGGGCGTCGAGCAGACCACTGTCGCCTTCATGCTGAGGATCTGCTTGACGCGGGCCTCAGTCGTCATGTTGCCCCCTGGCAGCACCAGGCAGCCGATTTTCTCGCTGGCGTAGTGCGCGCCCCAGAAGCCGACGAAGGTGCCGTAGCTGAAGGCGAAGAAGACGATGTCGGCCGGCCGCACGCCGAAGCCCCAGAACCCGTAGCACCACATCTCGGCGATCCACTCCCAGTCCTTCATGCTGTCGAGCACCTGCAACGGGATCCGGCCGGTGGTACCCGAGGTCAGGTGGTAGCGGACCGTCACGTCCTCGGGAGCCGCGAGCAGCGGACCAAAGGGGGGCTTGTCCAGTTGCGCCTGCATCCACTCGTCGCGCGTCATCATTGGGATTCGGCGCAGGTCTTTGAGACTCTTGATGGAATCCGCGGTGACGCCGGCGGCCTTTAGCCGGGCCGCCTGCCAGGGGACCTTAGCCTCGGCCCAGGCGACCAGGTTTTTGAGCTTGCGGACCTGGAGTGCCTCGATCTGGTCGCGAGGCATGGTCTCGTGCCGGGGATTCCAGTACGGTGATTCCTTCACGCATCCCCTCCTTTATTCGCCCTCGTTGTAACACTTTTTTGGAATAAGCTGAAGCCGACTTGGCCACGGCCGGAAAACCGAAGGAGGAGGGCGCGCCATACCGCCTGGGCGGGATGGGCTTCCAGGACGCGTCGGGGCGCCGCCTCAGTTACGACTCCTACCTCCACCTCCGGGAGCTGCTCGACTTGCAACAGGGACTCACCGAGGCGCACGACGAGCTGCTCTTCATCGTGGTGCACCAGGTGTACGAGCTCTGGTTCAAAGTGCTGATCGACGAGCTGGAGAGCGTCCGAACCGCGATCGAGGCCGAGGAGCTGCGCGTCGCGAGGCACGCGCTTAACCGGGTCAAGGTGATCGAGGACCTGTTGGTGGAGCAGGTCGCGGTCCTCGAGACCATGGCCCCGCAAGATTTTCTGACCTTCCGTTCCGAGCTGGCGCCCGCCAGCGGTTTTCAGTCGGTCCAATTTCGTGAGATCGAGTTCCTCTCCGGGCTGAAGGACGCCGGATACATCAAGGCAGTTGATGGGGAAGGGGAGGCGCGAGCGCGACTGCAACGGCGCCTCGACGAACCGTCGCTGCACGATGTCTTTACCGTGCTGATCAAGCGCCGCGGCGTGACGATCCGCGACCTCTATCGGCAGGGCGACCGCCATGCGGACCTGCTGGAGCTGGCCGAAGCGCTGCTCGACCACGACGAGGGCTTTCGTCTGTGGCGGCTGCGCCACGTCGAAATGGTCGAGCGGCAGATCGGCGACAAGCCCGGCACCGGTGGATCAACCGGCGTGCGCTATCTGCAGTCCACGCTCGGAAAGCGTTTTTTTCCAGAGCTCTGGGAGGTCCGCTCCCAGCTCTAGCCCGGACCAGCGGCAATGTGTACCGCAACGTCATCCACCACGAGTGCGCTGGTGTGACGCCCTCCCCCGGTAATCGAGACCGACTCGCCGAGCCCCACCGCCCGGTGTCGCGTGGCCTCACCCGCGCCGGCCATCCGGATCCATTCGAGGGCAGCCTTCATATCCGCGGTTCGATCACCTGATTTGGGGATCAAGGACTCGGCGATGTAGCTGCCGATCAGGCCTTGCCAGAGCCGTGCCAGCGTCGATGGCCGGTCGAACAGGTCGAGGGCCACGGGCTCGCCGTCAACGAATGCGAGCACTCCCGACTGGCCCGTTTCGGGCTGCAACTGGCGGAGGCGATCCTCGATCTCTGGTCGGCGCTGCTTCTCGATATCCGAGTACGCCAGCGTGTTCGAATCCACCCCGAGATCTCCAAGGTGGCCGGCGACTCCCCTCCACACTGCCCCCTGATCCGCCACGAACGTCCCGAAGGCTCGAGCTGATGTCGTGACGGAACGTCTCTTCGCCGCGCGGAGCTTCGGTGAAAGCGCATAGTCCGCCCGGCGGGCCTTTAAGGTCGCATGCCGCCAGCGACCTGCCTCCACGCAGGACACGGGAATCTCGAGCGTCGTTTCCCCCGGCACCAGGATCGTCGTGTTCAGGACGCGGTTCTGCTTGAGGCCGACCAGGATCTCCCCGTCGATCATCAGGACGGGGACCTTCGCACTGATCCTTACTTGCAACGTCGATACAGCGCCGCGTGCGTCGACCTCGGTGATTTCGGCGGTGCCGTCTTTCTGCGCTTCCGCCAGGGTCACGTATTCGAGTTCGGGGCCGTCGCAGAAGACCGGTAACAAGGTCAGCCGGCCGGCTGTCTGGGGCGTACCGAGACGAAACCCCGGGGGCGCCCCCTGTTCGAGCCGCTCACGGACGATGTCAACCGCGGTGCGAGGTGCCAAATCGGAAGAGCGATCTGCCATTGCGTTGACCTCCTTGGCCGTTGCGTTTTAGAGGCTGACAGCATAGCATATACGCTATGAGCATAGTTTATCCGATTGCGAGCGTAGCGTGGTAGACGGCAGAATCGTATTCATGGCATCGCCGGAACCGGCGGCTCTTTCCCAGCCGCCCCGGGGCAAAGATTTCTACGGGGCGCTTGGCCGCGCGATTAAGGTTACCCGCACCGAGCAGGGACTCGAGCGAAAAGAGCTCGCCCGGCTGTCCGGTCTTTCTTATCCCTACCTATCGGAAATCGAAAAGGGCAAGAAGCGGGCGTCCTCGGAAGCGATGCGTCCCATTGCCCGAGCACTCGGGCTAAGGCAATCCCAGCTTCTCGAGCGGGCGGAGCTGCTGCTCGAGCGCGGACTGTCAGGGTCCCAGCCTCCGGGGGCCGTCCCGCGAGGACGTGCGGTCGCGCGACGGCCGCTAGCCCGTGTGTATCGGTTGGATCCGGCAGGGTCGGAATCGGCTAACGATGCTGGCTTGCAGGAACTCGTCGCCCGTGCCGGCCAACTTGCGGCGGACGACTTCAACCGGGTTCTTGATCTGGTTCGCCGGCTGGCCCGCTGAACGCTGTTAGCGGCTATTGGCGAATATGCGACTGAAGTAGGTGATTCCGATCGGGACCAGCAATGCCGCCAGGGCTGTGAGCACCGACAGCGTGTCGGGCAAGTGGCTCGGGTTGCCCATCCCGATGTAGGTAAAGATGGCGGCACCGATCGAGGTGGCGACCACGACCGTCGTCGCGACAACGCCCGCCCACTCCTGGTGCCGCATATAGATCGCGATCTGTCGCCGTCCTGCGAGGCGAAGCAGCCAGGAAGCGGTCAGTCCGTTCAAGACGAGCGAGCTGATCAAGGCGCAGACCGCGATACCGATGCGGAACTGCTGCAGGTTGCGCATCACGAAGGCAGCGCCGTTGACCACAAGGATGCCGACCGGCGTCGTGATGCCGACCACGAGCAGCAGCAGGCGGCTGCTCAGATAGCCGCGGAGCAGCCGATCGCCCTGGTTGTTGTTCGTCATCAGGTCACAGCCAGGCGGGTCGTGTACTCTGGTCGATCCCAGGCGCGCGTGGTCAGCACCTCGCGGAGTCCGCGGACCGCATCGAAGACGTCGACGTAGCGGGTATAGAGCGCCGCGAAGCCGAAGCGCATCAGGTCGGGCGTCCTGAAGTCACCGATGATGCCTCGATCGATCAGCGCACGCATCACGCGATACCCCTCCTTGTGACGCAATGACACCTGCGACCCACGCCGCTCGGCATCGCGCGGGCCAACCACCTCGACGCCGAGGTCACGGCAGGTTTCATCCACCTGTTGAATGAACAGGTCACCGAGCGCCATCGATTTGCGGCGCGCCTCCGTCTGGTCCACGCGCAGCCAGAGGTCGATCGCAACCTCGAGCGTCAGCATGCTGAGGATGGGTGGGGAGCCGGCGAGCTGCCGGGTAATGCCGGGAGCGGGGCGGTATTCCGGCTCGAAGGCGAAGGGCGCGGCGTGGCCCATCCAGCCGGAGACCGGTGACTGCATCGCGTCCTGCAGTCCGCTCGCTATGAACAGGTACGCAGGGGCGCCAGGCCCGCCATTCAAATACTTGTAGCCGCAACCCACGGCGAGGTCGACCTGGGCCGCATTCAGATCGACTGGCACCGAGCCGGCGCTATGCGAGAGATCCCATAGCATCAGCGCGCCGACCTTCTGGGCGGCCGCGGTGATCCGTCGCATGTCATGGATCTCTCCCGTCGCGTAATCGACGTGCGTTAGCATCAGGACCGCCACGCTGCCGTCGAGCGAGTGCTCGATCTCGGCGCGGTCGACGACACGCAGGACGTGGTTGCCACCGAGGAGGTCGACCAACCCCTGTGCGATATAGAGGTCGGTTGGGAAATTCGACGCCTCCGTCAGGATGAAATGCCGTCCCGGTTGAACGCGCAGGGCCCCCGCCAGCAGCTTGAAGAGATTTACCGAAGTGCTGTCGGCGACGATCACCTCGCCCGATTTGGCCCCGATCAAACGCGCGATCTTGTCGCCGATCCGGGCCGGCGCCTCCATCCAGTGGGCCGCGTTCCAGCTGCGGATCAGTCCCTTGCCCCATTCCTGTGCGATCACGTCGTTGAGGCGGGGCAACGCCTGCCGCGTTAGGGCGCCGAGCGAATTGCCATCGAGGTAGATCACGCCCTCGGGGACAGCGAACTCCTCCCGCAATTTGGCGAGCGGATCCTGCCGGTCGAAGGACAGGCAGGTTTGGCGGTCCACGCAGCGATTATCCACCCCCACCCTGACCCTCCCCCGCGAGCGGGGGAGGGAAAATTTAGAAGTGGCTCGGGCACCATGGCGTTCGGTCGCTGGCAAACATCGCATCGGCCCGCGCCACAGCCCCGCGATGAAGTTCCTGGACGCGCCCGGCCTCGTGGAGCGTGCGGAATCGATTGCCCCCCAGGTACGCGGCCGCCAGGTCGGCGGCGCTTAGCTCCAGGTCGGGGTCATCGGTGCAGCGCTCGCAGACCGCATTCGTCGGTCCACCGTTCAGCTCGTAGTGCCCGTCGTTCCACGGACAAAACGCATCGCGAACGCGGAGCACCAACCGTCCCTCGACGCCATAGCGACGGCCCGCCAAGGCCCGCGCCACGTCGACGAGTCGCAGCCAGATGCCGTCAGCGACGGATGTCTTCGGCTGGCGGGCGTCGGCCAGCAGGAAGCGCAATGGCTCATCGACCGACCGGCCGTCCGCGGTGACGCGCGCAATCAGGTCCACCTCGAGGACATATCGCCAGAGCGCCGCGTAGGCGTCCGCACTGGCGGTGATCAGGTGCTCCACACGAAGCACACCGATGGGACCGGTCGCGTCCCAATCCATCTTGATCCGGTAGAGCGCGAATCCAGCCGGCTTGCCGTGCGCCTCGTAAACCACGC
>VBHO01000123.1 GCA_005882045.1 Chloroflexota bacterium
CTCGAGAAACACATTGCCCGGCGTCACCAGCAGCACCTTGAAGGCGCGCGGTGTGCGGGCGACGGCGGTCGCCGTGTCATCGACGGCGAAGATGTCGCCGGCGGTGAGGCGCGCCGTCACCGAGGTCGCGTCCGATGGAACCGACAGGACGAGGTCCTGACCCTGGCCGGGCGGCAGCGTCAGTGGCCGGACGTCGAGCAGGTGACCGTCGGCGCGCCATTCGAGGCTGACCGACCGGACTTGCTGCCCGAAATTTTGCAGGTGCAGGTAGGCCGCGCGCGTCTGCGCGCTGGTACGCACGGTCAGCGACGTCAGTCCGACGTTCTCCCCCGAGACGCCGACGCGGTGATACTCGACAGGGAAGGGCAGACCGGCCGTGAAGGACGAGCGCAGCGGCTGCACGATGCCATCCGAGAACAGGTAGGCGCGCGCGTCGTCGCCGGATCGGACGAGACCCGCCGCCAGTGCCAGTGCGGAAGACAGATCGGAGGCGCCGTTGCTCGGCGTGATGCCGTTCACCGCGCGGTGCAGCGCGTCGCGGTCGCCGGTGACGGACGCGATGATCCTCGAAGAGGGTCCGACGGCGATCACCGTCATGCGGTCCAAGGGGCCGAGCTGGTCGATGACGGCATTGACCTGACGCTTCGCCTCACCGAGTCGCGACGGTGTGACGTCCGTGGCCTGCATCGACGCGGACGCGTCGAGCAGGACGATGCTGTGTCGGGCGAGCGAGGCTCCCGCCGGCAACACCGGCTGCACGGCAGCCGCGACCAGGGTGGCCGCCGCGAGCAATTGGAGAAAGAGCAGCCAACTGGGGCGCAGCCGCTGCCAGGGCACGTTCGCCTGGCGGTCGCGAATCTGGCTCGGCCAGAGATGTAGCGCCGGCACCACCCGGGTGGGCCGGCGGATCTTCAAAAAGTAGAGCGTAACGATGGCCGGCAGCGTCAGCGCCAGGACCGCCGCCAGCGGTGCGAGGACGGTCATGACACGCGCGCCTTTCCACACCGGGGCGCGCTCATACCAAAAGTCCGATCCTTCGCAGCGTGACCTGCACCATCTCGTCGATCGGTTCCGACGTCGAAAGCCGCGCGAAACGCAGACCACGGCGATGGGCGGCGCGCTCGATCTCATCGGTCCGCTGGGCGAGCGCTTTCACGTAACCGCCCTGGGTGAGCGGTGTCGCCGTGAACTCTCGCTCCACCCCGGTCTCGGCATCTTTGAGGCGGGCGTCGCCGGACCAGTCCGGCGTGATCTCCTGGGGAGCGAGCAGCTGGAGCACGGCGCCTTCCTGGTGCGCTCGCTGCAGCGCCCGCAACGCGGGATCCAGCGGCGACTCGCCGAGCCCGTCGGTGATCAAGACCGTCATGCCCGGTCGCTGGCGGCCGATCGGCCAGACCAGCTTCTCGTAGTTGGTCACGCCGCCGGCGGGAAACGATTGCAACCGGGAAAAGAGCGTCGCCGCCGCCCGACGGCCGCGGCTTGGCGCGCCGCCCGAGGTTTCACCCTCGGCGAACACGGTCAGACGCACGCGGTCGAGCGCCGCGAGGGCGACGTACGCGATCGCGCCCGCCAGCCGTCGGGCGGTATCGGCCTTGTTGGGCTTGCCCCAGTCCATCGACCCGCTGAGGTCGACGAAGAGACTCAGCGGCAGTTCTTCCTCCGCGACGAAGAGTCGCAGCATGAAGCGATCGAGTCGCGCGTAGGCGTTCCAATCGATCAGGCGAAAGTCGTCGCCGGGCGTGTAGTTGCGATAGTCGGCGAACTCGACCGATTGACCCCGGCGCTTTGAGCGCCGCTCGCCACCCATCTGGCCGCTGACGGCGCGCCGCACCTGGAGCGCGAGGGCCTCGAGGCGTCGGAGCAAGGCGGGCTCCAGCAAGGGGACCATGCGGGTTATTCCCGGCCGGGTTCCTTGGGCGTCCGCTCCAGGATGTCGCTGATGATCTTGTCGGCGGCGATCCCATCGGCCTCGGCTTCGAACTGCAGGAAGATCCGGTGTCGCAGCGCCGGCGTGGCCACGGCGCTGAGATCGTCAAAGGCTACGTTGTAGCGGCCTTCGAGCAGCGCGCGGACTTTGCCGGCGAGGATCAGCGTCTGCATGCCGCGTGGGCTGGCGCCCCAGCGGACGTAGCGCTTCACGCCGTCGAGCTGGGTGCGATCGGGGTGGGTGGCCGTGATCAAGCGCGCGGCGTAGCCGAGCACGTGCTCAGCAATCGGGACCTCACGGGCGACGCGCTGGGCGTGAAGGACCGTAGCCGCGTCCGCCACCGGCTTGAGCTGAGGCGTCGACTCCCCGGTTGTGCGGCGCGCGATCTCGAGGAGATCTTGCTCACCGGGGAAGGGGACGAGGACCTTGAAAAAGAATCGGTCGAGCTGTGCCTCGGGCAACGGGTAGGTTCCCTCGAGCTCGATCGGGTTCTGGGTGGCGAGCACGAAGAACGGGTTGGGCAGCGGCCGGGTCTGCGTCCCCACCGTAACGGTGCGTTCCTGCATGGCCTCGAGCAAGGCGCTCTGCGTTTTGGGCGTGGCCCGGTTGATCTCGTCGGCGAGCACGAGATTCGCAAAGATGGGACCGGCCTGGTAGTGGAACTCGCGGCGGCCGGCCTCGTCGCCGATGACGTTGGTGCCGACGATGTCGGCGGGCATCAGGTCGGGCGTGAACTGGATGCGCGAAAAGCTCATCGTGAGCGCCTGGCCGAGCGAACGAACCAGGACGGTCTTGCCCAGCCCGGGAACGCCTTCGAGCAGCACGTGCCCGCCGGCGATCAGCGCGATCACCGTGTCGCGGAGGAGTTCTTTTTGACCGACAATCAGGCGGGCGAGCTCGGCCTCGAGCGATTGCGCCAGCTCGGTTACCTGGGTTCCGTCAACGCGCGGTTCTTCGGCGATCATGATCCTCCCTGGCGCATAACGTTATTTCGGACCGGGTCCAGTCTGTTCCCCGAGTTGCGAGAAGTACTGGCGCACGAGGTCGCGCTCACTGCCGGGAATGAGGCTCTGGTCGGTGGCATCCAGCGCCGCCTGCTGGTACGCCTGGATCACCTGGCTGTAGGGGCTGAGCGGCACGTCCTGGCCAAGTCCGAGCGGCGTGGGGTCGTTGTCCGACTGACCGGGCACCGGCTGGCCCGGCACGTATACGCGCTCGGTGCTTTTCGCGCCCGATCCGCTTCCCGTGCCCGAGCCGTTCGAGCCAGTGCCACCGGTGCCGCCGCTGCCATTGCCACTACCTGATCCGGTGCCGGTGCCGGTTCCTGTTCCGGTGCCGGTCCCGGTTCCTGTGCCGGTCCCGCTGCCAGTGCCATTGCCGCTACCGCTCGCACCGGGCGATGCGCCCGCGCCTGCCGACGTGCCGGCCCCCGGCGAGGCACTCGCACCGGCGTTCGGTTGCCCGCCCTGGCCTTTGGCGTCACGGTCCGCCTGCGCGGCGAGCTCCTGGCGCGCCGACTCCAGGCCGTTGATCGCGGACGCGACCGCCTGGTCGGTATTCTGCTGCTGCTGCAGCGAGTCCAGCTGGCTGGCGACGTCGTTGAGCGCCTCCGCGGCGGAGCTGGCATCGCCGTTCTGAAGCGACGACGAGGCTTTGCTCAGCGAATCTCGCATCTGGCTGTTCTGCGCCTGCTGCGAGGCCTTCGCCAGAGCCTTGGCCAACTCCTCGCGATCTTTGGGTGACATGTTCTGGAGCTGCGAGGCGAGGTCCCGCACCGACTGCGCGCCCTTCGCCGGGCTGGTGCTGATCGCCTGGGCGGCGCTGTTGCCGGCGGCGGTGCCGCTGAGCGCGTTCGCGAGATTCTGTGCACTGCTGTTCAGGGCCGGCGTGCCCGGATCCGTCAGTCGCTGTAGCTGCTGCTCCGCCGGCGTGATCGACTCGAGCGCCTGGCGCGGGCTGTCGGCCTGCCGGATCTTGGCCTGCGCGTCGTGCAGAATTTTCTGGACCTGCGGATCGACCGGCGTCGGCTTCGCGCTGTCGGTGATTTTCTTCTGGGCGTCCTGGACGGCTTTCGCGGCGCGGGCCTGGCTGGTGCGATCCGCCTGCCGCTGGGCGAGCACCTGGTCCATGGGGTTGGGCAGCAGCGCCAGCGCCAGGGCGAAAATCGCCAGCACCGCGACCAGCGAGGCTTCGCCGCGGTTGACCCGAACCGGGAACGCGGCCGCCAACCGGGTCCGCGCCGCGTGCTGCAGCGCATCGCGCCGCTGCGCATCGTCGAGCGTGCCGGACTCGGTCCGCCGCTCCCAGGCGGTGGACAGCCGTTCCTTCAAGCCGAGCCGGATGTCCGCCAGCCGCATCAAGATCGCCGCGCTCGGCCGGCGGAGCAGCCAGGCGAGCGCCGCTACGGCGAGCGCCACCGGAATGCCGACAACCGCCACCGTCGCCCGCCGCTCAAATGGCGTCAGTCTGGCGATGAGGAGCACCAGGGTCACCCACGCGGCCGCCGCCACCAGGCCATGCACCGCGTAGCGGGCCGCCCGGGCGCGGGCCGCGGCGCGACGGAGTTCGCGGATGATCGTGTCGAGGGAGCTCATGCCACCCCTCGATCACGCCGTCGCCAAGGGAGATGCCGGATCGGCGGCAACAAGATCGCGCTCAGGATCAGGGCCACCAGCGAGATCACGAGCTGCAGGGTGACGGTCGCCTGCCAGTACTGCCAGCCGCTGAAGAGCCCGCTGGGGATGGTGGTCCCGCTTGGTTGCGGCGGGTTATAGGGTTGGCCGAACGCGCCCTTGCCGATAGGCACGGTCGTCATGTAACAGGACTGGGTGCCATTCGGCCCGGCGCTGCACGCCATCCCTCCGCCCTGCGTCATGGGGTAGATCCCGCCGTTGCGGATGCCGTAGCCGTTGAGCGGGCCGTTGGTGCCGATCACGACCAGCGGCAGGATCGGGCTGAGGTAGGTCACCGCCGGCGGTGCCGGCGCCCTGGTGGCGTTCGGGTTGATCTCGGTGGGGAAGAGCAGCCCGAACAGCAGGCTGCCCGCCAGCAGGATGAAGGCAGCGCCGTAGGCAGAGACCGTCGCCGGCAGCGTCCGCTTGAACGCGGTCGAGCAGGCGAGGCCGATGATACCCAGCGTCAGCGCGGCGACCGCCGTCACCAGAAAGGCGATGACCACCTGGTCGAGCTCGATCCCGCCGAAAAGGAAGACAAGACTGAAGATCGGTACCGAGAGCAGCAGGAGCAAGATCACGAACGACATCGAGGCGAGCAGCTTGCCCCAGAGAATGGAAAATGCCGGCAGTTTCGTCACGAACAGCAGGTCGATCGTCTGCCGCTCGCGCTCGCTGCTGACGGCGCCGGCCGTGAGCGCGGGCGTGATGAAGGCGAGCAGCACCATCTGGAAGAGGATCAACCAGAGGAACAGGATCTGGCCGTAGTTGGCGGCCTGCGCGCCGTTGAACGAGTTGCGCGCGGTTGCTGCCGTAGAGGCAAAGATCGCCCAGCCGACGCCGCCAAGCAGCAGGATGTACACCGTCATCGCCAGGGGGGACCGCCAGGTGCGCATCCTGGATCGATACTCCTTGGCGACGATCGGGTTCCAGAGCGCGATCGCGAGGCGGTTCATCAGATGTCCTCCGATGTCGCTTTCATGAACGCGTCCTCGAGGCCGCCCTCGAGCTGGCTGAAGCCCGAGACCTTGATGCCCGCCGCGATCAGGGTTTGCAGGATGCCGGCGGCGGCGGCATCGTCGCCATCGTACCGGGCTTCGATGCTGCCGTTGACCATCACCACTTCGTGGATCGCCGAGAGGGGCTTGAGCACGGCGGCGGCCTCTTCCTTCTGACCGAGCACCGTGATGCGGAGCCGGCGACCGGCGGTCAGCTGCCGGATGACCTCATGGACTGGCCCGGTCGCGCGCATCCGGCCCTGATCGATGATGCCGATCATGGTGCAGAGTTCGGTGAGCTCGGGCAGGATGTGGCTCGAGATCACGATCGTTTTGCCCATCGTTTGGAGCTCTTTCAAGATCTCGCGCATCTCGACGCGGGCGCGTGGGTCGAGGCCCGACGCCGGTTCGTCCAGGAGCAGCACCGCTGGATCATGGACGAGCGCTCGCGCGAGGCAGAGCCGCTGCTTCAAGCCTCGCGACAGCGTATCGACCGCCTGGTCGCGACGGTCCGTCAGCCCGACGAGCTCGAGCAGGTCGTCGGCGATCTTCTTCCGGCGCGCTTTTGGCTGGCGGTAGCACGACGCGTAGAAATCGAGATACTCGCTCGCCGTCAGCTGGTCGTAGACGCCGAAGAAATCCGGCATGTAGCCAAGCCGATCGTGGACCAGGTCGGGGTGCTCGATGACGTCGGCGCCGTCGACCAACGCCCGGCCGGACGTCGGTTCGAGCAGCGCCGCCAGGATCCGCAGCGTCGTCGTCTTGCCGGCGCCGTTCGGTCCGACGAATCCGAAGATTTCACCCTTGGGCACCTCGAACGAGACATGATCGAGCGCCGTGCGATTGCCGTAGATCTTGGTCAGCCCGTCGACGGTGATCATTGGACCGTCCCCGACAGCGAGATGCTGCCCGCCAGCAAGCCGCCGTTCGTGGTACTGAGTCGCAGCCGGATGAGGGCGGTCGAGGGGTCGACGGCGCTGTCCGGGAGGGCGGTGGTCCCATTGTCCTGGTAGGCGACATCGGTCCAGATGGCGCGGGTCCAATCCCACACCTGCCCGGTGACCGCTGGTCCCGTTTGGGCGCTGTTGCCGGGTGGCCCGAACTTCGGCCCATAGGGGTTCTGGGCGTTGATCGAGAGCGCGGTCAGGTGGGCACCGACAGCGAGCGCCGGGGCAAACTCGTAGGTGACGCTGCCGTTCTGCATCAGGAGCACCCCGGGCGGGCCCTGGCTCTGAGTGTCGCCCACGACATCCACGATGCGGCCGCTAACGACGCCGGTCGGCAACGGTCCGGTACCAATCTGGTCCACCGGCAGCGACAGCACCACCGCGGCCAGTGCCGTCGATCGGGGGTGGCTGCCATTCACGCTCAGGGTTTGGAACGACTGGTGGGTCCAGGCAACCAGCATTGGTGCGGCGGCGGCGGAAGAGCCTTTGAAGCCCACGCCGTTGGGAAGGAGGGACATGACCTGGGTCTTGGCAAAGTTGTCGCGGTCGGCCGCCGTCATGGTCGGGCCCCCCGGACCGTAGCCGCCCTGGTAGATCCCGGATTGGTTATAGATCCGCATATAGAGAGGTTGACCGAGCGACGTCGTGGCTTTCGGCGCCAGGCTCAGGCTCGCCGATGCGCCCGGCTTGAGCGCACCGATGGTCTGAAAGTTATCGCCGGCGATCAGGACGGCGTCCGTGAACGTCACGTTCGAATGATTCTCGACCGTTCCTTTGAGCTGGCCGTTCACGAGCGCCACGCTGGCGGTCAGCTGGGGCGCGGTGGTGACGGCTTCCGTGGCGAAGCCACCCAGCGCGAAGGCCGTCATCCCGGAGAGCGTCACCTGGTTGGTGGCCACGTTCACCCGCACGCTCCCGGCATAGGCGTAGCCGTTGTTCGTCGCGATCGGGCTGATCAGCAACCGCTCGCCGGCTGCGGTCGCCTGGTAGTCGCCCCGGCTGGGCGGGATGATGCCCGTGTAGGTCTCCTGGTACGCGTGCTCCGACCCAGGCTGCAGCTGCAGAATCGCGATCTGGTTGGTCTGGACGGATCGGCCTTTGGTCAAGATGCCCGTCCCGTAGGAGCCCCCCGCCGCGAGCAGCGCGATCAGCGGGACGGTCACCCAGGCAAGAGCGCGGCGCCGAATCGCGCCGAGCACGAGATAGTTCACCGGTCCGACCAGCAGCACGTAGATCAGCACCAACGCGCCGGTGAGCTGTAACGACGGAAGGTCGAGACCGGGCAGGTTGCCCAGCACCTGCG
>VBHO01000257.1 GCA_005882045.1 Chloroflexota bacterium
CAAGAAGCATTAGCCGGGTTTCGACTCGCATGGCGATCTCCTTCGCCGTGGCAGCGGTCGGGTTGGAGCTGGCGGCGGTATTGATGTATTCCGCGGCAGCCGGTTACGCCGGCGGTCTGAGCGTCGAGCCGTCGAAGTTGCTCGCGTCTGGTGCGTCCGGTGCGGCGCTGATCCGCTGGGGCAGCCTGGTCGACATGTTCGGCTACCTGAGCATCGCACCGGTCGTCATCTACCTGCGCGCCCGCTACGCCACGGCGAAATACATCGATCTCTTTGCGGCGGCGGGCCTGGCGGTCGTGGTCATCGGATCGATCGGCGCGGCCTCGATGGCGACGGCCGCCGCGGCATTGATCACCGACTATTCCACCGCGAGCTCAGCCCAGAAGGAAGCTATCGTGCCCGCCTTCGCCACGCTGTACCGGGCGGTTGTGCTCGGGATGTGGCAGACGTTGGAGACGATCCCGGCGGCGGTCTGGCTGCTCGGCACTGCCTCGGGCGCGAGGCGAAAGGGACCGCAGTCTGTTTTCGTGATCCTCGTAATTCTGGGGGCTATCAACGCGGTTATCGCGCTGTACCGTCTCGCCGTGGCGGGCTAGTCTGGGGTCGCGACTACGAGCGGTATCGAACCGCCCAGGGTGCGCCCGTCGAATTGAAGCGAACCGCCGAGCGCCTCCACCCGATCCTCCATCCGCAGTAAGCGACCGTCGAAGGGTCCGCACCCAATGATGGAAAAGTCGATGCCATCGTGGCGCCCACCAAGTCGTACCTCGGACGGCCCGGGCACGGCTCGTAGCGCCTCGACACAACAGAAGTAGATCGCGGCCTCGATTTCGGATGGATAGCGGTCGATGCCATCGCTCGTGAAGGTGATCGATGGATTGATTTTGCCGAGTTGGATCCGCAGCGCCGTGGCCAGTCCTTCATCCTGGAGTACCGGCGGGTAGATCCCACGGGCGAGCTCACGGAGTTCCTCGAGGACGGCGGTCGCCTGCCCCGTCAGTCTCTCGAGCGCTGCCACGGCAGCGCCGGGATGGTCGGTCAGCTCGGTGTCTGCCGACTTCAAGTCATCACGAATGCGGATCAGCTGCTGCTCGCAGCCGAGGCGGATCGTTTCCTCGAGACGCCGACGCTCTTCATCCTGCGCGGCAACGATGCGCTGGCGCGAGCTGCGCAGCTGGGCGGCTTGTGAGGAGACCTCCGCAAGCCGCTTCTGGAGTTCCACCGTCAACCGCACGTTGTGCATTACGAGCCCAGCTTGTGCTGCCAGGTCAGTCAGCAGCTTGCCCTCCGCCGGGGTGATCGGCTCGCCTGTCGGTTTCGCGACCGCGATTTCGCCCACCTCGGCGCCGCGATACGAAACCGGCAGCACGCGGTCGACGTGGTCAACGTCCGGCCCGACGGGCCAGGAGACGATGCGCTCGGATTCATTCGGAAGGAAGAGCCGGATCCGGGTGGCTTTGGCTCCGACGCCCCGGGCCGCCGCCTCGGCCATCCGGGGGAGCACCTCATCGACGGAAAGGACGCCGGCCATGCGCACGGAGAAATCGGCCATCACCTCATACGGTGTTGCCCGCTTGCCGTAGACGAGGCGGTTGGCGATTCGCTGGATGCGCTCACGCGCGGGCTGGAAGGCGACCGCCACGATCGCGGTGGCGACGATGGATAGCGCCAGATTAGGTTTCCCGGCGCCGCCCGCCAGGATGCCGATGCCGACGACGATCCCGACGTAGACGGCGGTGATGAACGCCGCGAGGGTGCCGAATACCAGCGACTTGTTGATCACGAGATCGATGTCGTAGAGCCGGTATTTCAGCATCGCGATCCCGATGCTGATCGGAAGCGCTGGGAGGAAGAGCACGAACAGCAGGTTCTGGATCTGCTGCGGAAATATGAAACCGTGAACCACAAAGGGAACGACGAATAGGACGCCTGGCGCGCCTGAATCGCACCACGAGGGAAGTCACGGCGCCGGCGACGGCTATGAGCAACAAAGCGCCGCTCAGGTTGCCCAGTTTGTTCAAGATGGCTGCCTGACCGGCAAGCCCGAGCGGGTTGCTGATGCGGGGAATGGTCGATAGCGGTCCGGGCATCAAGGCATTGCTGATCCCTGCCAGCACGACAAATGCGATCGCAAACCAGGCGGGGAAGCGCCATCGCGGAGACACGACGCGGCCGGTCGGAAAGAGCAGCGGAACGAAGATGACAAGCAGCGCGCTGATCGGAATCCAGAGCCAGCCCGCAGTCAGCCAGGCGATCGCGAGGCCGGCCGGCAGAGCTCCGTGGTTCCTAGTGATCACGAAAGCGGCATATACGGATCCAGCGAAGTTCAAGGTGACCAGGCCCGCCACCAGCGTGAAGACCCAACCCAACGCGTTTCCAGGCTGGCGGGAAACAACCAGTGCGCCGATCAGCGAGAGGGACAGTGCCCACACGATGGGGAAGCCGTAGACAATCGAGGTCTCCATCCCGAGACCAGCCAACCGGTCAAGCACGAGACCACCGATGCCCAGCGACGCGGATAGACCGGCCGCTGCCCATGCGATCCGGGTCGCGGTACGTGCGCTCATGACACGGCCTCCATCGCCCCAATCGGGACGGTGCCTTCGACGGTCGTACCATGGTTAGCCTCCGACCGGATAACGAGCCGGCCGCCCATGCCCTCGATCCGATCGATCATGTTTCGAAGTCCCGAGCCTCGGGCGTCCTTCGCCACGTCAAAGCCGGCCCCATCATCGCTGACCTCAAATGAAAGTTCATGGGCGACGGAGCGAATACTGATCTGGACTCGCGAAGCCTGCGCGTGCTTCGTGACGTTCTGCAAGGCTTCGAGGCACACGAAGTAGACGGCAGCCTCGATCTCGGGAGGGTAGCGATGGAGGTGGTCTGCCGCGACCGTGGCGGGCAACGGCATTTTCTCCGCCTCGGCGCGAACGGCCATCGCCAAGCCCTGCTCGCGAAGCAGCGGCGGGTAGATACCGCGCGCCAGCGCGCGCAGCGTGCGCAGCGCCTGATCGCTCTCATCTTTTAGCGCTTTCACCGAGGCTCGTGCGCGTTCGGGGTCGCGCTTTGCCTGGTTGGCCGCCAGCCGCAGTTTGACCGTCAGGGCGACCAGGTTCTGCTGGGCCCCGTCGTGGATATTTCTCTCAAGCCGGCGGCGCTCCGCGTCCTGCGTCGCCACGATTCGCTGCCGCGAAGCTCGGAGTTCACCGGCTTGCCGCGAGATCTCCGTAAGCCGAGCCTGAAGCTCCGCGGTGAGCCGAACGTTGCGGAGCACCAGCCCTGCTTGCGCCGCAAGGTCGGCGAGCAGCTTTTCTTCAACGGGTGTTAACGCTTCACCCAGACGCTTGTTTATGCTCACGGCGCCGAGCAACTCCCCGTGGTGCCGCACCGACACGATCCGGCTTACGC
>VBHO01000256.1 GCA_005882045.1 Chloroflexota bacterium
CGGAATGCGCGCCATCGCCCAGGTCGACCTCGGCATGCGGGTCCATCGCAACCAAACGCTCTTCGATCTGTCGAAGATGGCGTTCGCCATCATGCAAGTGGGCCTGAAACACCTCGGTGATCGCCACCGGATTCATCTGCTCGAGGAAGTCAACAAGACGATGAAGCTGATCCACTACGATGACGAGCGCTACTGGATCGAACAGAAGGAAATCGAAGACCAGGAACGCCCGCCGATGAATTCTGTGCCGGAATACTTCTTGGCCCGGCACCGCGCCCAGCCCGAATAATTCAGCCGATGCGTCGTGGGTATGCGGCTCTCGGGTTGCTGGCCCTGATCTGGGGCGCGTCGTTTCTCTTCATCAAGCTCGCGGTGCGCGACATGAGCCCGGCGACCCTGGTGCTGTCGCGCGCAGTCTTCGGCGCGGTCACACTGGGCGTGATCTTCGCGGCTCGCCGGCAGAGCCCCTTTCCCGTCGGGACACGCACCCGCCTGCTGCCCTTCGTCCTGCTGGCCATTTTCGGCAGCTTCCTGCCCTGGTTTGCCTTCGGGTTCGGCGAGCTGTCGATCAGCAGCGCGCTCGCCAGCATCTTGAACGCAACCACGCCCCTGTGGACCGCGGTCTTCGCCTACTGGGTCACCCCGACGGAACGCCCGAGCGGGCTCAACTACCTCGGCGTCGCGGTCGGCTTCCTGGGCGTCGGCCTCCTGATTGCTCCCGACCTGATCGGCCAGCCCTTGCGGGCGACCATGATCGGGACGCTCGCGGTGGCCGGCGCTGCCGCGAGTTACGCAGTCGCTGCCTTGATTCAGCGGCGCCGGCTGCGCGGCGTCAGCCCCCTACAGGTCGGCTTCGGGCAGTTGGCCCTGACCACGCCGCTGGCGCTGGCGGCCGCGCTCCCCACAATCGGTGCGACGCACCTGCGGTTGCCGTCGATCGCGGCGATGCTCGTCCTCGGCGTGGGCGGCTCCGGCATCGCCTACCTTCTTTATTACTACATGATGAACACGCTCGGCGCGACCCGGGCCACCACGGTGACCTTCCTGCTTCCGGTGACCGCCGTCTTCTGGGGCGCGAGCATTCTCCACGAGGCGATCACCGTCCCCATCCTGGCCGGTATGGCCGTCATCCTGCTGGGGGTCTTCCTGACGAGCCGCCAACGAACCCGGCGCGCGGCGCCGGCCGTGGAGCGGCCCTTACCGGAAATCTCATCTGGCGGCGGTACAATCTCGCGTTGACATGCGCCGGCTTGCTCTCGCACTGACCGCGCTCGCCCTGATGCTCGGCGGCTGCAGCAATCCGATGACCGGCGCCTCCGTTAGTCCCCCACCGACCCCGACGCCGACCCCCACCCCTTCCGCCACCCCGACCCCCGCCCCCCCGCCCACCCTCGTCAACGGTCGCCTGATCGTCTCCAACCTCGACGACAACGGCGCGGCGGTCGTCGCGGGCATCCTCTATCCAGAGAGCGGTGGCGTCTGCGGGGCCAACGGCAAATACGACAGTTGCCCGGTCACCGATGGGCTGGCGCAACGCCTCGACTCGAACCCGCTGGGACGCGCGGAGCCGCTCTGCCGCTGTCAGAACACCTACCAGTCCCGGACCATCACGACCGAAGCGCTGCCATCCGATAACCCCGGTGCGATCGCACACGTCGTGCTCGACTTCGGCGGAGGAGCCACCGCCAAGCTCGATATCACCGTGCTGCGCACGGCAGGCGGATGGTTCGCCAGCGACACCAGCTGTACTGGCCAGGATGCCGGCAGCTAGGTGCTACAACTGTTGCTATGACGGTGACGTGGTACACCCTGCTGAAATACCTGCATGTCCTCCTCGCGATCACCGCGGTGGGCAGCAACATCACCTACGGAGTCTGGAAAACGTTGGGAGCCCGCGAGCCGGCGCATGCGCCGTTCGCCGTGAAAGGGATCGCGTTCATCGACCGCCGCGTCGCCAATCCCGCCTATGGGCTGCTTTTGATCACCGGGCTCGTGCTCCTGGCCGCCGGCCAATGGGGCTTCCGCGGCTGGGTCGTGGCCGGCCTGATCCTCTTCGTGCTCCTGATCGTGGTGGCCGTCGGCTTTTACTCGCGCGTCGTCCGGCAGCAGATCCAGGTGATGGACGCCGAAGGTATCACGAGCGCCAACTACAAGCGACTCGACGGACAGGCGACGACCTACGGGATCGTCAGCCTGGTGATTGCGCTCCTCATCGTCTTCGTGATGGTGGTCAAGCCGTTTCGGTAAGCGGCTCCTCCTGGAAGACGCCGCCGTCATCCAGGCGCCACGATCGCGCCTCGCGAAGCGTTCCTTTCTGCACTGACGCCACCACGTAGCTATAGAACGACCAGCCGTGGTCGGCATCGAATCGCGAAGGGATTGCCGGATGATCCGGATGGCTGTGCGCAAATCCGATGATCTCCAGTCCCCGCGACTCCGCGTCTTTCTGAACACGCAGCTGCTCCAGCGGATCGAGGGCATAGCGGTCCCATGGCCGGTCGGTGATGGTATTGCGCATGCCTCGGAATTCGGCGACCGTGTGCTCGGCGCCATCGGCCTGGCCGATCAGCGCCCCGCAGGCCTCGTTGGGATAGCCAGCTTCGAGATGCTGCCGCACCTGGTCCATCACGGACCGCGGCACTCGCAGCGTCAAAACTTCCGGCGGTAGAGTCCCGAGCTCAAATAGCGGTCGCCGCCGTCGGGGAACACCATCACGAACACGCCCTCCGAGGTGCGGCGCGCCACCTCGCGGGCGGCGTACAGCGCGGCGCCCGAGGAGTTGCCGACCAGCAGCCCTTCGGAGCGCGCCAGGTCGTGGGCCAACTCGTAGGCGGCCTCCGTCGGCACACTGATTTTTTCATCCTGCACGCTCGGGTCGTAAATGCCCGGCACGATCGAGCTCTCCATGTGTTTGAGCCCCTCGAGGCCGTGCAGCCCGTCGGACGGCTCGGCGGCGATCACCCGGATCGCCCGGTTGTGGCGCTTGAGGAACCGACCTACTCCCATCAGCGTGCCACTGGTTCCGATGCCGGCGACGAAATGGGTGACTTCGCCATGCGTCTGGTCCAGGATCTCGGGCCCTGTCGTGTCGAAGTGGGCGCGCCAGTTGAAGGGGTTGTTGTACTGGTCCGGCATGAAATACACGCCCGGCGCCGACTCCTTGATCCGGTGCGCCTCGCGGATGGCGCCATCCGATCCCTCGAGGGCTGGCGTGAAAATCGCTTCCGCACCGAAGGCTTTGACGATCTCGCGGCGCTCCTCGTTGACGTTCTCCGGCATCACCAG
>VBHO01000124.1:0-7668 GCA_005882045.1 Chloroflexota bacterium
CACGCCAACCGGGTCGCGGCCGAGTGGCTCTGCGACGAAATCTGGCCGCGGGTCCGCGCCCGCCACCCGGAGGCCCGGCTGCTGCTGGCGGGCGCTCGGCCACCGCGGTCATTGCTGCGGCGCCGCGCCGCCGACATCGAGGTAACAGGCTACCTACCCGACCTCGGCCGCGTGATCGCCGGCGCCGCGGTGGCGGTCGCGCCGCTCCGCTACGCGGTCGGCATCCAGAACAAGGTGCTGGAGGCGATGGCCTGCGCCACCCCGGTGGTGACGACGACGGCGGCGGTGGGCGACCTCGGCTTCGACGAAGGCGGCCACGGCTTCATCGCCAATGACGCCGCCGCCTTTGCCGAGCGGATCTGCTGGCTGCTCGACGACCACCGGCTCGCCGGCGAGATCGGCCGGGCCGGCCGGGATTACGTGGAACAGCATCACGCCATCGGCCCCCTGGCCGACCAGCTGGACGACTACTACCACGAGCTGCTGCGAGCGACCCGACCAATAGAAAGAGAGGTGGAAGCAATCTGATGCGCATACTCGTCACCGGCCACCAGGGCTATATCGGCTCCGTCATGACCCGCTACCTCGCCGCCGAGGGCCACGAGGTGGTAGGCCTCGATACGGCATTTTTCGGCGACTGCGTTTTCGGCCAGCACGACGACCCGACGCCCTCCATACAGAAGGATGTTCGCGACGTCACCGCGGAAGACCTCCAGGGGTTCGACGCCGTCGCCCACCTGGCGGCGCTGGCGAACGACCCGCTGGGCGACCTCAATCCCGACTGGACCTATGACATCAACCATCGGGCCTCGGTGCACCTGGCCCGGACGGCGAAAGCCGCCGGCGTCAAGCGCTTCGTCTTCTCCTCGTCCTGCAGCATGTACGGCGACGGCTGGAAGGACGAGCTCCTCTCCGAGGATGCGCCGATGCGTCCGCTGACGCCCTACGCGGTCTCCAAGGCGAAGGCCGAAGAGGACATCGCCGAGCTGGCCGATCGTCACTTCACGCCGGTCTACATGCGCAACGGCAGCGCCTACGGCATCTCCTCGCATTTGCGCGCCGACCTTGTCCTCAACAACCTGATGGGCTGGGCCTTGACCACCGGCAAGATCAAGATCCTGAGCGACGGGTCCCCCTGGCGGCCGATCGTGCACGTCGAAGACATCTCGATGGCCTTCGCCCAGGCGCTGACCGCGCCCAAAGCGGCGGTGCATAACCAGGCCTTCAACGTCGGGCCCGACGGCGAGAACTACCAGGTCCGTGACCTGGCCGGCATCGTCAACGAGCTGCTGCCCGAGGCAACCGTCGAATACGTCGGCAAGAACCCGGATCCACGCAATTACCGGGTCAGCTTCGCAAAGATCCATGCCGCGCTGCCCGGCTTTCAACCGAAGTGGAACGCCCGGCTCGGCGCCCGCCAGCTGCTCGATGGGTACCGGGCCGCCGGGCTCACGGCGGAGACCTTCCAGGGGCCGAGCTATACCCGGTTACTCCAGCTGAAGGCGCTGCTCGCCGCCGGCCGGCTCGACGGGTCGCTCCGCTGGAAGGTGCTGGTGACCGCATGATCTTCACCGAAACCGATCTCAAGGGCGCCTTCACCATCGACCTCGAGCCGCGCCCCGACGCGCGCGGATTCTTCTCGCGCACCTTCTGCCAGGAGGAGTTCACGGCGCACGGGCTGACGCCGGTCGTGGCGCAGTGCAACATGTCCTACAACCACAAGCGGGGGACGCTGCGAGGCCTCCACTATCAGTTGCCGCCCGCCACCGAGGCCAAGCTGATCCGCTGCGTCCGCGGCGCCATCCGTAGCATCATCGTCGACCTGCGGCCGGACTCCGCGACCTATCTTTCGCACATCCAGGTGACGCTCTCGGCGGAGAACCGCCGGGCGATCTATGTCCCCGAGATGTTCGCCAACGGCTACCAGACCCTGACCGACGAGGCCGAGGCGATCTACCAGGTCAGCGAGTTCTACACGCCCGATCGTGAGCGCGGGCTGCGCTACACCGACCCGAGGCTGGGCATCACGCTGCCGCTGCCGGTCAGCGCCATCTCGGAGAAGGACGCCGCCTGGCCGCTGCTGGAGCCCGTCCCGGTGGGAGCACCGGCATGATCATCGTGGATCGCGCCCTGCAAGAACGCGAGCGGATCGGACGGCCGGTGCGCGTGGGCATGATCGGCGCCGGCGCCATGGGCCGGGCGATCACCAACCAGATCGTCAACGCGGTCCCCGGCATGCGCCTGGTCGCGATCTCCAACCGCCATCCTGACGCGGCCCGACACGCCTACGCGGAAGCCGGCGTCGAAGACGTCGCGACGGTCGACAGTGTCGCCGCCCTGGAGCGGGCGATCGCCGCCGGCCGCCCGGCGGTCACCGACGACCCCTCACTCCTGTGTGCGGCCGGTCCGATCGACGCGCTGATCGAGGTCACGGGCACCATCGAGTTCGCGGCCGGGGTCGTCCTCGACGGGATCGCCCACGGCAAGGACATCGTGCTGATGAACGCCGAGCTCGACGGGACGGTCGGCCCGATGCTGAAGGTGTATGCCGACCAGGCGGGCGTCATCCTGACCGCCTGCGAGGGCGACCAGCCCGGCGTGCAGATGAATCTCTACCGATTCGTCAAGGGCATCGGCGTGACGCCGCTGCTGTGCGGCAACATCAAGGGTCTCCAGGATCACTACCGCAACCCCACGACCCAGCAAGGCTACGCATCGAAGTGGGGCCTCTCGCCGCAGATGGCGACCAGCTTCGCGGACGGCACCAAGATCTCCTTTGAGCAGGCGATCGTGGCCAACGGCACCGGGATGCGGGTGGCGCAGCGCGGCATGCTGGGCTACGAGGTCAGCGGCCACGTCGACGAGCTGACCCACAAGTACGACGTCGATCAGCTGCGCGCGCTGGGCGGCATCGTCGACTACGTGGTCGGCGCCAGGCCGGCGCCGGGCGTCTTCGTCTTCGGCACCCACGACGATCCCAAGCAACGACATCTCCTCAACCTGTACCGGCTGGGCGAGGGACCGCTCTACAGCTTTTACGTGCCGTATCACCTGTGCCACTTCGAAGTCCCGCTCTCCGTCGGGCGCGCCGTGCTGCTCAAGGACGCGGTGCTGACGCCGCTGGGCGGGCCCATGGTCGAGGTGGTGACCACCGCCAAGGTCGACCTCAAGGCGGGCCAGGTGCTGGACGGCATCGGCTGTTACCTGACCTACGGCCAGTGCGAAAACGCGGACGTCGCCCAGGCGGAGCGGCTGCTGCCGATGGGGGTGGCCGAAGGCTGCCGGCTGACGAGAGACATCGCCAAAGACGAGGTCATCGGCTACCACGACGTCGAAGTTCCCCGCGGACGCCTCAGCGACCGCTTGCGGGCCGAGCAGGCGGCGCATTTCGGCGCCCTGGTGGCGGCCTGAGGCAGGGACAGGCCATGCGCATCGTGATTCCGGCGGCGGGACTGGGAAGCCGATTCCTTCCCTTGACCCGGGCGGTCCCCAAGGAGCTTCTGCTCCTCGGCGAGTTGCCCCTGATCCATCACGCCCTGCTCGAGGCGGAGGGCGCCGGCTTCGACTCCGCCATCATCGTCATCTCGCCGATGAAGCGGGCGATCCGCACCTATTTCGAAAGCGCGCCGGAGCTGGAGCGCGAGCTAGCGGAGCAGGGCAACCTCGATGGGCTGGCCCGGCTGCTCGAGGCGCAGGCGATCGCCCGGCGAATGCAGCTTGCCTTCATCGAACAGTGGACCCGGGGTCCCGGAGAGGCGGTTTTGCTGAGCCGCGCGCTGACCGGCGAGGACCGCTTCGCCGTCCTGCTCCCCGATGACGTCGTCCCCAGCGTCGACCATTGGCGGGAGCTGCAAGCGCTCTCCAGGGAAACCGGGGCGCCGACGCTCTGCGTGCGCAAGGTGCCGATCGCGGAGGCGCCGCGCTTTGGGATGGCGACCTGCGAGCCGTTCGGCGCGCATCTCCGCGTTCGTGAGCTGGTGGAGAAGCCGCCCGCCGGGCAGGCCCGCTCGAACCTCTCCATCTTCGGCCGCTACGTCGTCACCGGCCCGGTGCTCGACGCCCTCGCCCACCGCCTCGCTGCAACGACGGGGGAGCTGCAGCTGACCGAGGGCTACGCTGCGCTGACCAACGCGACCCCGGGGGTCTTCGCCGTCGAGTTTTCCGCCGACTCCTTCGACTGCGGCACACCGCGAGAATTCGCGCGGGCCACCGCGCAGTACGCGGCCTGGACGGTGCCCGGCCGGCTGGTCGGGGTCGGCTGAAGCGATGGCGATAACCCACCTCGCACCCGCCGCCGTCTCCTCGGTCATTGACGTCCGGGAGGTGACGACCCTGGACGGATTCGACGCCATGCGGACCGAATGGAACCAGCTGGTCGGCCGGCTTGCTGTGCCGTCGCCATTCCAGACCTGGGAGTGGAATCGCGCCTGGTGGAACCACTTCGGGACCGGGCGGACGCTCTCCATCCTCGAATTCAGGCAGCAGGGGCGCGTCATCGGCATCGCGCCCTATTACCGCCGGCGGCTCGGGACGCCGATCGGGGTCTCGATGCTGCAACCGCTTGGCTGGGAAGGCAACGGGCTGGGCAATGGGATCACGGAGCAGTGGGAACTCCTCTTCCCCCCCGACTGCCGCATGGCGCTGCTGGAGCGATTCAGCGACTGGCTCCAGGACCAGCAGTGGAGCGCCGTCCTTCTCCCCGGGTGGCGGGAGGGAGATCCATTACCCGGGTGGATGGCTCGTCGCGTCGCCTACCGCGGCAAAGGCATCGTGTTCACCTACCGCCGGGTGCCTCCAGACTGGGAGGCGCTCGTCAGCAGCCTCAACAAGAGCATGCGCGACAACGTCCGGTACTACCCGCGCCTGATGCAGCGCAAGGGTCACCCCTATCGCTTCCAGGTCGCCGCCACCCCCATTGAGGTCTCGGCGGCGTTGCCATTGCTCTTCAACTTTCACCGCGAGCGCGCCGAAGCCACCATGAAGATCACCCACGACGACTACTTCAATCATCCCAACCGGCGCGCCTTCATTCGCGAGCTGGCGCCGGTGCTGGCGGAGAACAGCCAGGTCAGGATCGGCACCATTTGGGTTGGCACGGAGCCGGTCGCCATTCAGATGTGGCTCGAGAAAGATGACACGATGTTCCTCTACTATTCGGGCTTCCTACCCGACTGGCGAGCGCACTCCGTCGGTCTGCTGGCCACCATCGGCGCCTTCCAGGACGCCATCGGCCGCGGCGTTCGCCAGATCGAATTCCTGGCGGGCGGCGGCCACCCGAAAGAGCGCTGGGACACCCAGCAACGCACCCACAGCAACATCTGGCTGACACGCCGACCGCGCATGACCAGGTTTCTCTTCTCGCTGCCCATCCGCTACAGGCAGCTGGCATGAGGCGACCCACCCTCCGGGGCCGGCGCCGCAAGGCGCCGGTCTTTTCATTTCTGGCGGCGGTTGTCGTCGTGCTCCTCATGATGGCCCCGGCGCTCGCCGCGCCGGCGGCAGCGCCCGCCCCGCTCTCGATCCGCATCGTCGGCAACCACTTCGTCGATGCCAATGACCAACCGATGCGGCTGCTCGGCGTGAACCGCTCGGGCACCGAGTACGAGTGCATGGACGGCCGCGGCCCGTTCGATGGACCGGCTGACGCGCAATCGATCGCGGTCATGGCCTCCTGGCACGTCAACGCCGTCCGGGTCCCGCTCAATGAAGACTGCTGGCTGGGGATCAACGGCGCACCCGCCGCCTACAGCGGTGCGAACTACCGCGAGGCGATCGCCGCCTATGTTCGCCGTCTGCACGATGCCGGGCTCTATGCCATCGTTGACCTGCACTGGAACGCACCGGGCAGCGTCCCGGCCGACGGCCGCACCGGTCAGGGCCGGCCGATGGCCGATGGCGATCACGCGCCCTCCTTCTGGCGCTCGGTTGCCACGGCGTTCCGTGCTGATCCGGCGGTCGTCTTCGACCTCTACAACGAGCCGCACGACATCAGTTGGAACTGCTGGCAGAACGGCTGCATGACGACGGATGCGCTGGGCGCCTGGCAGGTCGCGGGCTTCCAGTCTCTGCTGGATGTTGTTCGCGCCACCGGCGCCCGCAATCCGATCCTGGTCGCGGGAAATCGCTGGGCCGGTGACCTGCGCGGCTGGCCGCATGGGCTCGTCGATCCCCTGCACCAGCTTGCGGCATCATGGCACGTGTTTTCCCCCGGCAGCCGGCTCGATGCGCTGCGCGATCTGGTCGTTCGGCCACTGGCCGGAACCTACCCGGTGGTGGCCGCCGAGCTGAGCGAAAAGGATTGCGCCCACGGATGGCTGGACCGGTTCATGGGCTGGGCGGACGACGCCGGCATTTCGTACCTGGCCTGGAACTGGGGGACCTCGCCCGACTGCGGCAACCCGGTGCTGATCACCTCCTACGATGGGAGTCCGACCAGGTTCGGCACCGGCTACCGGGACCACCTCGCGGTGCTCTGGCGTCAGCAGGCCAGGACCCGGGTGTTGAGCCCGCTCGAAGCCGATGCGCCCCTGCTGGGGGTAGGGGGCGCATCCGTTCTTGGCGTTGCCGTATTCGCGACCGGGGTTTTGCTCCTGGTGAGGCGCCGCTGGCGGCGCTTTCGAGGTAACATCCCCTGAGCGCATAGGCTGAGCCCCGGCGGGCCACAGGAATGAGATGAAAAACGCCCCGGGCGGCGTCGCACTGGCCGCCTGCGTCCTGTTCACGATGATGGCCCTTTCGGGCATCGGCTCGATGCAGCCGGCGTCGGCGGCAACGGGTGGCATTGCCTACGGGTTCACCGCGCCCGTACCGCCCGACCAGGCCAAGCTCAACGCCTCGCACGTCAGCTGGGTGCGCCAGGGGTTGGATTGGTCGTCGATCGAGACCTCGCCCGGCGTCTACGACTTCCGCACGCTTGATCGGGCGGTCGCCCAGGAGAATGCGGCCGGGGTTCAGATCACGGTGCCGCTCCAGGATGCGCCGGGCTTTCGCAAAACTCAGGTCTGCAACGGGGTGAGCCTCTTTCCCGGCCCGAGTGAGATGAGCACGTTCGCCAGCGTCCTGGCCAGCCGCTACAACGGCCAGAACGGGCACGGCTACGTGCAGAGCTATGAGATCGGCAACGAGGAGTGGGATGGCTACTGGGGCGGCAGCTGGGACAACACGGCCGCCTGCCGAACCGCCAACTGGTACGGCCCTGTCCTGAAGGCTGGCTATCAGGCGATCAAGGCGAGCTCGCCGAACGCCCTGGTCGGAATGTACGGGCTCTGGTGGCAGAACAGCAATCACATCGTGAGCTACATGACCTGGCTCTACCAGAACGGGTACGGCCGCTTCATGGACTTCGCCAACTTCCACTATTACTCGGGCGGGGATCCATCGGTCAGTACGCCGGATGTGCCCTCCTATACGGGGGAGTGGCAAATGATCCACGGCGTCATGGCCGCGCACGGCGACGGCGGCAAGCCGATCTGGTGCACGGAAGTCGGCTGGGCCGTCAATTCCAACGGGCAGCCCGGCCCGCTGGTAAACCCGGCGCAGCAGTCGCAATACCTGCAGCAGATCCTGGACAGCTCGCGCACCTCGGGCGTGGTGCAAGCGGTCTTCATCTACACCTTGATGGACAACTACGACGGGATGAACATCTGGCCGCCCTCGGGGCCGCTGCCC
>VBHO01000124.1:7675-8160 GCA_005882045.1 Chloroflexota bacterium
TATATCGCCCGATATCCTGGCGGCGCCATTGCGGTCAGGCGGGCGGCGGCGGCGGCGGCGCCGAAGCCAGCGCCGGCGGCGAGCACCGCACCGTCGGCCGCGGTCCCACCATCGCCCTCCGCGCGCGCCATCATCCACCGCCGCAGCTGGATCTCCGGGCAAACCGCGGCCACGGCTCAGCCACTGGCCAGGTCCAGCAGCCAATCGACGCTGTTGGGATTTGTCGCGGGGGTCCTGGTCATGCTGCCCTTCCTCCTGGCGGCGGTCTGGCGATTCGGGGGACGGAGACGGCGTCAAGCGGCAGCACCGACTCCAGCGCCGACGCCCGAACCCACGCCCGAGCCGGAGGCGTCCAAGCGCCTGTCCGCATAGGACCAGCCCAAATTCGTCCGGCGCCGCCCAGCCGTTGACGATGCGAGTCCTCTGCTTGGTTGACGGTGTGGTGAAGCCTCCCGATCGTTGGTTGTGGAGTTACCTTCCGGCGT
>VBHO01000015.1:0-1820 GCA_005882045.1 Chloroflexota bacterium
CGGGTCCTGCTCGCGCATCAGGTTGATTTTCCGTGCGTACTTGTTCAGCACCGAGGTCAGCGCCGACCGAAAGCCCGTGACGTGACTCCCGCCCTCGACGGTGTTGATGTCGTTGGCGAAGGCCAGGACGTTCTCGGTGAAGCCCTGGTTGTACTGGAGTGCGACCTCGACCGTGTTGCCGTCGATCTCGCGCTCGACGTGGAGCGGCCGCAGGTTCACCCAGCCCTTGTCGCGGTTGAGGTACTTGACGAAGGCGCTGATGCCGCCCTCGAAGTAGAAGGTGTAATCGAGGTCGATGCGCTCGTCGCGGAGCAGGATGGTCAGCCCTTTGTTGAGGAAGGCCAGCTCGCGCAGCCGGTGCGACACGATATCCCAGTGGAAGCCGAGCTCCTCGAAGACCTCGGGATCGGGCCAGAAGCGAATGTACGTCCCGGTGGTGTCGGCCTTACCGACGACCTTCAGCGGCGCAACCGGCGCGCCCCGCCGATACTCCTGGTAATGCTGCTTGCCATGGCGCATGACGGTAACCTGCAGCCGTTCGGAGAGGGCGTTGACGACCGATAGGCCGACGCCGTGCAGCCCGCCCGAGACCTTGTAGCCGCCGCCGCCAAACTTACCGCCGGCGTGCAGCTTGGTCATCACGACCTCGAGGGCCGGCTTGCCCTGGTCCTTCATGATGTCGACCGGAATGCCGCGGCCGTTGTCGGCGACCGAGGCAGAGCCGTCCTGGTGGAGGGTTACCTCGATCCGGGTGCAGAAGCCGGCCAGCGCTTCATCAATAGAGTTGTCGACGATCTCGTAGATGAGGTGGTGGAGCCCACGGTTATCGGTGGACCCGATGTACATTCCGGGACGGCGTCTGACCGGCTCCAAACCCTCCAGAACCTGGATGGCTTTGGCGTCATAGGCAGCCGTCGTTTGTTGCTTAGGATTCAGCAAATCGCGTATTCAAATTATACCCAATTGGGGGCCTGAAATAGCCCTCTGCGAGCGCCTAAAGTGGGGTTTCTGTCAGCCCCCTCGGGGCGGCCATCAAGACGCCGCCACCGGTGCACTCTCGGTCACCGGGGGTCGCCAGCGCAGGTCCAGCTGACGCGCGGCCCGGACCTCGTCGAGACGACCGACTGGACCGTCATGCGGGGCGGTCTTGACGACCTCCGGATCCTTCGCGATCTCCTCGACGATCCGTTCCATGACAGCGATGTAGCCGTCGAGCGAGGCTTTGGATTCCGTCTCGGTCGGCTCGATCATGAGCGCTTCCGGCACGATCAGCGGAAAGTAGATGGTCGGCGGGTGAACCCCGAGGTCGATGAGGCGCTTAGCGATATCTTTGGCCGACACGCCCTGGGCTTTCGCCTTTTTTGCCGTGAGGACGAACTCATGCATCGAGGGCCCGCTGAAGGCGTCGTCGAACAACCGCCGCAGGTGATGTCGCAAGTAGCTGGCGTTGAGCACGGCATTGTGCGCCACATCATCGATGGTGTTGCCGTAGGTGCGGATGTAGGCGTAGGCCCGCAGCAGCATGCCAAAGTTGCCATAGAAGGAGCGCACTTTCCCAATCGACTGTGGCCGCTCGTACTCGAAGCGGAACCCTTCATCGGTCCGTTCCACGGTGGGTATCGGTAGGAAGGGAATCAGGTGGGATTTCACGCCGACCGGTCCAGCGCCCGGACCGCCGCCACCGTGTGGAGTGGAAAAGGTCTTGTGCAGGTTGAGGTGGACGACGTCGAAGCCCATGTCGCCGGGCCGCGCCACGCCGACCAAGGCGTTGAGATTCGCGCCGTCGTAATACATCTGCACGCCCTGTTCGTGGGCAAGCC
>VBHO01000015.1:2049-37988 GCA_005882045.1 Chloroflexota bacterium
TTCGCCGCGGCTGCGGTGATACGCCTGGATCATGCGAAGTCCCGTCCATTCGCCGTGAGCGCCCGCGGCCGGCTGCAGGCTCATCCGGTCCATTGCGGTGAGTGCCAGCAGCGCTCGTTCGAGCTCCCACATCAACCGCAGCGCCCCTTGTGCCCGGGCCGGTGGGTGGTAGGGATGGAGGTCGGCGAAGTCATCGAGTCGAGCCAGCGCTTCGTTGACAGCAGGGTTGTACTTCATGGTGCAGGAGCCGAGGGGGTAGAGCCCCTGATGGAGGTTGAAATTGAGACGGCCGAGCCGTCCGTAATGACGGGCGACCTCCGGCTCACTAAGTGACGCGATCGGAAGTGGAGAGCGGCGCCTGAGCGCCGGCGGTACGATCTCGTCCAGCGGTCGCGTCTTGACACCTACCGCGGGGAGCCGCGGGCTCGGCCGCTGCTGGCTGCCCAGCTCGAACAGCAACGGCTCGCTCATGCGAGGACCTCGAGGTAGCGCTCTATGGCGCGCGGCTGGTTGAGCTCGGTGGTGGAAACGAGCAGCGCATCCGAGAGCTCCGGGAAGAACCGGCCGAGCGGCAGGCCCGGAAGGACGCCGCGCTCGAGCATGAAGCCTTGCGTTTGCTCGGCGGGGTAGGGGGTGTGCACCACGAACTCCCAGAGAAACGGGCCGTCGAAAGCCAGGCGATAGCCCTTACGTTCGACCAGCTGCGCCGCCAGGTGATGGGCACGCTGCGCGCTCAGCTCGGCGAGCTGCTTCAGGCCTTCGCCACCCATGTGGGCGAGGTAGACGGTGGCGGCGATGGCCATCAATGCGTGGTTGGTCGTGATGTTGGAGGTCGCGTGCTCGCGCCGAATGTGCTGCTCGCGGGCCTGGAGCGTGAGCACGTAGCCGCGGCGGCCCTGCGCATCGATGGTGGCACCGACCAGGCGTCCCGGCATGCGACGCATCAGCGCTTCCTTGCAGGCAATGAAGCCGACATAGGGACCGCCGAACGACAAAGGAATCCCGAGTGGTTGGCCATCGCCGACCGCCAGGTCGGCGCCATATTCTCCCGGCGCTGCCAGCACGCCGAGCGAGATCGGATCGACGCACGCGATCAGCAACGCGCCGGCACGATGGGCAATATCACTGATGGACTGCGGTTCCTCGAGAACGCCGAAGAAGTTGGGTTGCTGCAGGATGACCGCGGCGGTCGAGGCGCTGACCGCCTGCTCAAGTTTTGCGGTGTCGATGCGTCCATCCGCGCCGGGCGCCACTCGGATGATTTCGTATTGCTGCGCGTCCGAATAGGTCTGCAACACCTGCGCGTATTCCGGGTGCAGGGCGCCTGCCACCACCACGTTCTGGCGAGCCGTATGCGCGACCGCCATCGCCGTCGCTTCCGCCAGCGCCGTCGCCCCGTCATAGAGCGAGGCGTTGGCAACGTCGAGGCCGGTGAGGAGCGTGATCATGGTCTGGAACTCGTAGGTCGCCTGCAGGGTCCCCTGGCTGGCCTCGGGCTGGTAGGGCGTGTAGGTCGTATAGAAGTCGGGCCGGGAGATGACCTGATTAACGATCGCCGGACTGAACCGACGCGAGGCCCCGGCACCTAGGAAGTTGTGCGAGGGCGGGATGCGCGTGTTGAGGCGACCCAACTCGCGGAAGTACTGGACGAGCTCCACCTCCGAGAGCGGCTCGGGAAGCTCGATCCGATCGAGGCGCAGCGCGGCCGGCAGATGCTTGAACAGGCCTTCGGTGCTGTCGAGCTCGAGGGCCTTCAGCATCTCGGTGCGTTCGGCCTCGGCGTTGGGAAGGTACGTCACGACCCGGCTTGACCTTGTACGAACGTGTCGTAGGCGTTCTGGTCGAGCAGTTTCGGGTTGTCCTTCACGCCGCGAAGCTTGACCACCCAGCCTTTGCCGTACGGATCCGCATTGACATACTCGGGGTGATCCTTGAGGTCCTGGTTGACCTCAGAGACTTCGCCAGTCACCGGACTGTAGAGATCCGAGGCCGCCTTCACGGATTCGATCACGCCCAGCCGTGCCCCGGCATCGAGTTGCTGGCCGACCGCGGGCAGCTCGAGGTAGATGACGTCGCCAAGTTGCGACTGGGCATATTCGCTAATCCCTACGGTCGCCGAGTCGCCATCTTTCTTCACCCACTCGTGGGTTTCGGCAAATCGCAGCCCGCTCTGGTCTGGCATCGTTACTCCCTTTCCTTCATTTCGGATGAGGCCGCTTGTAGAAGGGCAGCGCAACCACCTCCGCCGGGGCAGCGGTGCCGCGAACGTCCACGCCAAAGCGGGTCCCCGGCTCGGCCAGGGTCGGCGGCACGTACGCCATCCCGATGTTGTAGCCAAGTGTGAAGGAGACGTTGCCCGAGGTCACCGTGCCGACCGCCGCGCCGCCGTCGACCACCTCGTAGCCGTGGCGCGGGATGCTCCGGTCGAGCATCCGCAGGCCGGCCAGCTTGCGGCTGAGTCCGCTCTGCCGCACGGCCAGCAGCGCCTGCCTGCCGATGAAGTCCTTGCCCAGGCTGACGGTCCACTCCAGGCCCGCCTCCAGGGGATTGGTCCCCTCGTCGATGTCGTTCCCGTAGAGCCGCATGCCGGCCTCGAGCCGCAGGGTGTCGCGGGCTCCGAGGCCCGCCGGCTTGAGTCCGTGCCGGGCGCCCTCCTCCAGGAACAGGCGCCACACGCCCGGCGCGTCGTGGTTCAAAACAGCTCGAAGCCGTCTTCGCCGGTGTAGCCGGTCCGCGAGATCATGCATGCGACGTCGGCGACCTTACCCTCGATGAAGGCGTAGTACTTCAGGCTGCCAAGCTCCGATGGTGTGAGTCGCTGCACCAGGCCGACGGCTCGCGGACCCTGCACGCCGATCAGCGACCAATCGCGCCCGACATTAACAACGGGGTCCGCACCCTTCGACGAGTGCGCTGCGATCCAGTCGAAGTCGCCGTCCTGGTTGCCGGCATTGACCACCAGGCAACCGCGTAGGCCAGGACATCGTCGATGATGCCACCCGCCTCGTTGCAGAGCATGGCGTACTGGATCCGGCCGGGCCTGAGCCGAGTGAGGTCGCGCGTGACCACCTGCTGGGCCAGGCTCTCGTCTTTGACACGCAGCTCGCCCATGTGCGAGAGGTCGAACAGCCCGACCGCCTCACGCACCGTGCGATGTTCCTCGCGGATGCTGCCGTATTGGAGCGGCATGACCCAGCCACCGAAGTTGGTCATCTGGGCGCCGAGGTGGACGTGTTCCTCGTAGAGCGGTGTCCGCTCGGCCGTCACGACCAAACGTTACGCCTCGGCTGCGTCGCTATTCCTCTTGGTCTTCCTGGTCGTCAAGATCGTCGAGGTAGTCGAGCAGCTCCTGGTCGTGCGTGGTGCGCGCTTCGCTCAGCATGGCGAGGATGACGTTGACGCGCGCTTCCTCCCACTGCAACAACTTCGCCAGCTCGGCAGGGGTGGCCGGACGGTCCAGCCGTTCGGAAAGGAGGCGCTGCGCCGACTCCAGCAGGCGGCAGGCGATGACAAAGGCTTCGTCGTTGCGCTGGGCCTCCTCCGTCTGCGCGAGCACGTCATCCATGGTCACCGTAATGACGTGAACCAGGCGAGCATGGAAGGCCCCATCGGCCGGCTTGTAGTGCTCGACCGCCGAGATCAGCCCCACCGTCCCTTCCTGGAAGAGGTCGCCGAAGGCGACGCCCCGTCCCTTGCGTGCCTGCGCGGCCTCCAGCACCAGGTGGAGGTTGTGCTCGATCAGCACGCGGTTGGCCGCATCGCGATCGGCGCCGTGGGTTGACAGGAGGCGGCGCTCTTCCTCGGTGGACAGCCGCGGGTAGCTGGCGAGCTGCGCCTGGATCTCAGCCTCCTCACCCTTCGGAGGTCGTTGCTCGATGCGTTGGGCCACGTTCTCATTCTACGAACGACGGGTCCTCGAACTGGGCCTATGATCAGGTGGTGAAGAGGGCCACACGGCTCTTTCTCGCGGCCGTCATGCTGGCCGCTCTCGTGCCGGCGGTTTCCGCCCGCGCCGCCGAGCCCCATGTGCTGGTTGCGACCCTGAACGGGGTCATCAACCCGATCACGGACAGCTACATTTCGAAAGCGGTCGACCGCGCCGTCGCCGGCCACGCCAACGCGTTGATCATTCAGATGGACACCCCGGGCGGGCTCGACACCTCGATGCGGGACATCATCAAGAAGATCCTCGCCGCACCCCTGCCGGTCGTGGTGTTCGTCTCCCCCTCCGGGGCGCGTGCCGCCTCCGCGGGGCTTTACATCACCGAGGCCGCCGACATCGCCGCGATGGCACCGGGCACCAACATCGGGTCGGCCCATCCGGTGAGCCTCGGCGGCAGTAATCCCGCCGCCAGCCCGGCGGCGAGTCCGAGCGCGAGCGGCAGCACCTCGACGGCCCCGGACATCGAATCACAGAAGATCGAGAACGACGCGGCGGCCTACATTCGAGCCCTGGCTACGCTGCATCATCGCAACGCCGACTGGGCGGAGCAGGCCGTCCGCCAGAGCATCAACGCGCCGGTCGACGAGGCCGTGAAGCTGGGCGTGGTCGACTTCGAAAGCCGCGACCTCGACACGCTGCTGCAGGACCTCGACGGCCGCCAGGTGGCAAAGGGCGGTCACACGTACTCGCTCCAAACCGCGCGGGCCGGCATCGAGCGGTACGACATGAGCGGCTTCGACCAATTCTTGCAGGCCGTCGCCGACCCGAACCTCGTCTACCTCCTCTTCCTGCTGGCCATCATCGGCATCGGCTTCTGGGTCACCCATCCCGGGCTCTTCCTGCCCGGCGTGATCGGGGTGATCGCCGGCGTCCTGGCCGCACTGTCGTTGTTCGACCTCCCGATCAACATCGCAGGGGTCCTCCTCATCTTGATCGCGGTGGTCCTCTTCGTCGTCGACTTGAAAGCGGTGACCCACGGCGTACTGACCACCGGTGGCATCGTGGCGATGACGCTGGGCGGTCTACTGTTAATCAACACCAGTTTTCTGGCGGAGGGCGTCAACATCCCGCTGCTCATCATCACCGTGCTCGTCATCGCCGGGATCTTCCTCTTCATCCTGCGCAAGCTGATCGAGGCGCGGCGCCGTCCGTACGAGGCGGGTGAAGAATCGATGATCGGTGCGATCGCCACCGTCCGCGAGCCGCTCAACCCGAGCGGCATGGTCTTCGTCAACGGCGCACTGTGGCAGGCGACATCGACGAGTGGGTCGGTCGAGACCGGGACGACGGTGCGCGTTGTTGCCGTCGACGGACTTCGTCTGCGCGTCGAAGCCCTGCAACAGCAGCAACCTCTGCAGGCGCAGGGGCCACAGCCCGCGTCATAAAGTGGACCCGTAACATGAGAAGCGCATTACCGAGGAGGGAACCGTGGGCATTTTCGCGCTGATCGTTCTCGGCATCATCGTTCTCGTCGTCCTGATCGGCCTGAGCTCGGCGATCCGGATCATCAACGAGTACGAGCGGGGCGTGCTCTTTCGGCTTGGCCGCTTGATGGCCCTGAAGGGCCCGGGGCTTAGGCTCATCATTCCGTTCGGCATCGACCGCCTGGTCAAGATCGACCTGCGCACCGTCACCCTGGAGGTACCACCCCAGGAGGTGATCACGCTCGACAACGTGACCATCAAGGTCAACGCCGTCATCTATTTCATGGTGGTGGATCCCCGCAACGCCGTGACCAAGGTGGCCAATTTCATCAACGCAACATCACAGATAGCGCAAACTACATTACGCAGCGTGCTCGGCCAGTCTTCGCTGGATGAGCTGCTCGCCAACCGGGAAAAGATCAATACCAGGCTGCAGCACATCATCGATGAGCAAACCGAGCCCTGGGGCATCAAGGTTTCGACCGTCGAGATCAAGGACGTGGAGCTGCCGCAGACGATGCAGCGCGCCATGGCGAAACAGGCCGAGGCCGAGCGCGAAAAGCGAGCGAAGATCATCCATGCGGAGGGCGAGTTCGAAGCGGCGCAGAAGCTGACCGATGCGGCCGGCGTGATTGCCACCCAACCGAGCGCGCTGCAGCTCCGCTACCTGCAGACCCTGACCGAGATCGGGGTCGAACGGAATACGGTAATCGTCTTCCCGGTGCCGATCGACCTCGTGCAGCAGCTCATCGACCTCCGGGAACGCAAACCCCAAGGGTCGGCGCCACCCGCAAAGACCTGACCCGGCTGATCGCCCCGCTCGACCTGCAGACCGACCTCTTCATCGTCGCCTTCGTCGGCATCATCATCGCGCTCTACGTACTTGCCAATTTCGGCGAGCGGTACGCGACGCCGCGCATCCTTACCCTGATCGCCGGCGGCGTCCTGGCGGGAGTCTCGCTGCTGGTTGGGTTGGCGGGATCGTTACTCCACCTCCTGACCTACGCCGCGGGCGGCGAGTCCGCCAGCAAATTCTGGCAGGCGGAGCAGACCCTGCTTCCGTTCGCGGCCGCCGGCCTTTGCGGACTGCTCTTTCTCTGGCCCGCGGTGCAGCGGGGGGTGGCGCGGATCTTACCGATCCGGCCCGGGTCGCCGGTCATCTACCTGACGGTCATCCTCGGACTACTGCTGGTGGCCCAGCAATTGAGCACCCAGGTCCAATCGCAGCCTCCCCTGACCTATGGCGAGCTTCTGGCGCAGGACATTCCCTTTGTGATCCTGGCATTTGTTGGGGTCGGCATCTTCATCCGGCGGTCACCGCGCGATACGGTCGAGCGGCTTGGACTCCTGCCGCCCCGCGAGAAACGCTGGTGGCTGGTGTCGATCGTTGGAATCGGCGTCTTCATGGCGGTTGCCTTCGGCATCGAAGCGCTCGCCAATGTGGTGGCCCCGAGCCAGCAGAAGCAAGTCACCGACGTCACGACCGTCCTCTTCAGCCACTTCAACAACCCGGCCGCCATCATCTTTCTTGGTGTGCTCGCCGGCGTGGTCGAGGAAACGCTTTTTCGCGGGGCGCTGCTGCCTCGGTTCGGCATCGTGGTCACGGCGATTCTCTTCGCCGCCCTGCACATCCAATATGCGGTGAGCTTCGCTACGCTCGAGGTCTTCGTCCTCGGCCTGGGGCTGGGATGGCTTCGGGTTCGCTCCGGCAGCACCCTCACCTGCATGGTCACCCATGCCGGCTACGACATCGCGGTCGGCTTCCTCTCTCTCATCGCGAAGTAGGCCCCTGCGCGCTCACCTTGATTTATCCACACGGCTTGCACACCTGACAAACGTGCGTACGCGACTTATGCCCGTATAATCCGGGCAGGATCCGTCCGCGTCCAGCCAGCAAAATTGCCAAGAGTCTACGCAGTCGTCAACCAAAAGGGCGGCGTGGGGAAGACCACAACCGCTATCAACGTGGCGGCCAACCTTCCCGGGCTCGGCCTGAGCGGGCTCATCGTCGATATGGATCCGCAGGGCAATACCACCAGTGGGCTTGGCATCGTGCGAAGCGAGCTCAGCCGTAGCATCTATGACGTCATCGTCGACGCCCACGACATCAATGAGGTGGTGCGCCCGACGGCGGTCACCGGTCTCGACATCCTTCCCTCGCATCGATCGCTCGCCGGCGCCGAGATCGAGCTGATCAACCTCCCGCGCCGCGAACGGCGGCTCCTGTATGCGCTCGAGTCGCTGCGCACCAGCTACGACTACATCATCATCGACTGCCCGCCGTCGCTCGGCTTGCTTACCGTCAACTGCCTCGTGGCGGCGGAGTACATGCTGATCCCGATCCAGTGTGAGTACTACGCACTGGAGGGGCTCGGTGCGCTGACCCACACGACACAGTTGATTCAGCGCGAGCTCAATCCCCGACTGAAGATCGGTGGCATCGTGCTCACGCTGTTCGACCCGCGCACCACGCTCACGCTCCAGGTTGCCGAGCAGGTGCGCGCCCAGTTCCCGGAAAAGACGTTCCGTACCGTGATCCCACGCAACGTGCGCCTCAGCGAGGCGCCCAGTCATGGCATGCCGATCACTCAGTACGACCCCACGTCGCGCGGCGGCGTCGCCTACCAGGAACTCACGAAGGAGTTGATCGCCAGATGAACAAACGGCGAGGCCTGGGGCGGGGTCTCGAGGCCCTGATCCCATCCGGTGAGTACGTCGAGGAGTTGGGCACCGAAAGCGGTGCGCGGCGGCGCTACGCGCTGCAGATCCCGATCGCCGACATCAAGCCGAACCCGGAGCAGCCGCGTCGGGCGTTCGATCCGACGACCCTCCGTGAGCTCGCCGATTCGATCCGGATGCACGGCATTCTGCAGCCCCTGCTGGTCCGCGAAGGCCTGGCCGGCTACGAGCTGATCGCCGGTGAGCGCCGGCTCCGCGCCGCCGAAATCGCCGGACTTCACGAGGTACCGGTCATCGTCCACCCTGGCAGCGGCGGGCGTCTCGAGGAGCGGCTCGAGCTGGCGCTGGTCGAAAACCTGCAACGCACCGATCTCAATGCCATCGAGGAGGCCCGCGCGATCCAGCGGCTGCTCCGCGATTTCGGCCTGACCCAGGAGGCACTCGGCGAGCGGATTGGCAAGAACCGGGTGACCATCGCGCAGAGCGTCCGGTTGCTCGGCTTACCAGAACCGGTCGTCAAGGCGATCGAGTCGGGGGCCGTCACCGCCGGGCACGGGATTGCGCTCCTCGGCCTACCCAGCGCCGCCCAGCAACTGGTCGGCCTGGAGCGGATCATTCGCGAGCACTGGAGCGTGCGCCAGACGGAAGAGTGGGCGCGGGCCCGCGCCACTGAGGCGGGCGCGAGGACGCCGCGGCGGGTCGTATCGGGCGATCCCGAGACGCGGGCGATCGAGGAGGAGCTTCGCCGCGCGCTGGGCACGAAGGTCGTGCTTTCGCGGCTCAGGCACGGCGGTCGGTTGACGATCGAGTTCTACAGCAACGAGGAGTTCGAGGCGCTTCGGCGCCGCCTTACCCGCAGCTAGTCGCCCAGATTGGGCTGGCTTGTGATGTTAGACGTGTAACGAACCGGCGTCTGACTCAGCCGAGATGGCTATTCGCGGATCCAGCGGTCTATGGTGCGATCGTAGTCGTGCAGCTCGCCGTGGCTGAAGAAAAGAACGATCTCGGTCTCGGCGCGGGCCGGCGAATCGGATCCGTGGATCAGGTTCATGCCGAGGTCGAGGGCCAGGTCGCCGCGAATCGTGCCGGGCGCCGCCTTGAGGGGATCGGTCGTGCCCATCAGGCTACGCACCACGCTGACCGCCTCGCGGCCTTCCCAGATCATGGCGACCACCGGGCCTGAGGTGATGAACGCAAGCAGGCCGTCGTAGAACGGTTTGCCCTGGTGCTCGGCGTAATGCCGGGCGGCGACCTCGTTCGAAATTTGCATCATCTTCAGTCCCACCAGCTTGAGGCCGCGCTGCTCGAGCCGCCGCAGGATCTCGCCCACGAGCCCTCGCTGGACGCCGTCAGGCTTGACCAGGACCAGCGTGCGCTGCACGGTCACCGCTACTGGCTCGCGGCGAGGGTCGGCTTCGCGCCTAAAAGCCCGACCTGGCCGAGCGGCCAGATTCGGATCTCGGCTTTTCCAAGGATCGCGTCGAGCTCGACCGGGCCGAAACTCCGCGAATCGCTCGAATGATTTCGATTATCGCCCATGACGAAGTACTGATCCGGAGGGATCAGCTGGTCCTGGCCGGAGGGCGGCCAGTTGTTGTTGTAGGTCCACTTCTCGGGCAGGTAGGGCTCGCGTAGCACCTGGCCATTGATGTAGACGACGCTGTTCGTTATGTGGATCCGCTCGCCGGGCAAGGCGATGATGCGCTTGATGAAGTCGCGGCTCGCTTCGTCCGGCGGCTTGAAGACGATGATGTCGCCGCGCTGCGGTTGGTGAAGCTTGTAGGAGATCTTCGACGCCACCAGCAGGTCGTTGTCGTGCAGCGTGGCATACATGCTCGAGCCCAGTACGTGCACCGTCTGCACGGCGTACTGGATGACGACATACAGCACCAGTGCGAGGAACACGATCTCGAGCGTGTCCCTGAGAAAAGACTTCTGGCGCGGTGGTTGCGCCGGCGCCGTCGGTTGCGCCATGTGCGGCTGCGCCATCCTTTAGCTGTTCAACTTCATCCGAGGGCGACTCATTCTAGCGTCCCATTCTGCGCATGCGCCTGGATCGGGCTCAGGCGATCTGTTTGAGGAAAGGTGCCTCACTCCGGAACGGACCGATCACGGCCAGCTGCAGCGCCTGGCCAAAGAGGTCCTTGGCGATCCGCATCACGTCGTCGGCGGTGACGGCATCGATCTCCGCGACCGTCTCGTCGACGTCCTCGATGCGCCCGGTCAGCGCCTCCTGACCTCCATACCAGGTGGCCACGGAGTTGGTGCTTTCCATCTGCAGCAGCAGGCGGCCCTTGTAGAACTCCTTGGCCTTGGTGAGCTCCGCCTGGTTGACCGGCTCGTCGCACAGGCGGCGCAGCTGGCCGACGATGGCGCCAACCGCACGCGCGGCCTGACGCGGCTCGGTGCCGGCGTAGACGCCGAGCACGCCCGTGTCGTACATCTTGTTGACGTAGGAGTGAACGTCGTAGGCGAGCCCCAGCTTCTCGCGAACCTCGAGGAACAGCCGCGAGCTCATCCCCTCGCCAAGCACGCAGTTGAGGATGTCGATCACGTGGCGGTCGCGGTCCATGTAGGAGGGGGCATGGACGCCGAGGCACACATGCGCCTGCTCGGTCTTCTTCGACTTGAGCAGGACGGTGGGCTTGAGCCCATTGGCAGCCGACGGCAGGAACGATGGCGGCGCCGATCCGTTGCCGCGGACTTTGAGGTAGGGCTCGATCAACCCGATCGCCTCCTCATGCGTTACGGGTCCGGCGATCGTGACCACCAGGTTACGCAGCAGGTAATGCTCGTCGAGGTAGCGCATCAGGTCGTCGCGCGTCAGGGCGCGGACGGACGCCTCGGTGCCGGCCACATCGCGGCCCAACGGATGGTTGGGCCAGCTGATCTGCTCGAACAGACTATGGACGTACTCCTGCGGTGAGTCCTGGTACATCCGCAGCTCCTCGAGGACGACGAGGCGCTCCTTCTCCAGCTCCCTCGGGTCGAGCAACGGTTGGAAGAGCATGTCGCCCAGGACGTCGATTGCGAGCTTCGCCTTGTTCTTGGGCACGCGGGCCCAGTACATCGTCAGCTCTTTGTCGGTCCCGGCATTGAGCACGCCGCCGACGCCCTCGATGGCCTCGGCGATTTCCTTGGCGCCGCCGTAGTGTGCGGAGCCTTTGAAGAACATATGTTCGAGGAAGTGCGAGATGCCGGCTTCCTGGTCCGACTCGTAGCGCGAGCCAACCTTGAACATGATCGCCATGGTGGTGGAGGGGCGGTCCGCCAGCTCGGTCGATACCACCCGGGCCCCGGTCGGCAAGGTGGACAGACGATAGGGAGACCGAGACAGGGGCACGATCAGAGTATATCGTAGGGTTGCTCGCGGATCGCTGCATTCTGGGGGCAGACCGGGGCAACTTGTGAGTGCCTGGATATCATTGAAGATGGGCGGAGTGAAGAGCCAATCTGAATTCGTGGACCGCCTGAACATGCTCATCGGCCGGGTTGAGGCCTGGAGCTACGGGGACTCCGACGCCGGGGCCGGCATGCCGGTTGAGCTGGCCAAGGACCTCAAGCGGCTGGCGTCGAAAGTGCCGGCGGGGACGCTACGAGAGGGAATCCGCCGTGCCCAGGACGCGCTCGACGACGGCCTGTCGGCGGAAACCGTCGCGGCCGCCCTCTATCGGGTGCGGGCCGAATGGCTGAACGGGCCTCAGCCCTCGCCGCCCCGCTCGCCTTCGGGCGCGTCCGTTCGGGGCTCACCGAAGCGCGGGCGTTCTCCAAATCGCGGCCGGTCGCCGTAGCGGGGTCGGTCCCCGTAGCCGCTGCCCTGCCGCGTCAATGGCGGAGAGGGAGCCGGCAGCGGGCGTTCCGCCGGTCGACGGCTGGCGCTCACGCCGTCCGGCAGGATGGCGACCCGCCGGTTCGGCTCCTCGCCCTGGCTCTCGGTGCGTATCCCGGGCTCCTTCTCGAGCGTGATGTGCACGATGCGGCGCTCGTACGACTGCATCGGGTCCATCATCACGCGCTCGCCGCTGCGCCGGACGCGGTCCGCCAGGCGTAGGGCCATCTCCTTCACCGTTTCCTCTCGCCGGTTGCGATAGTGCTCGACGTCGACCACGAGCCGACGGCGGTCGGCGCGACCTTCATTGAGAATCAGGTTGACGACGGTCTGGAAGGCACGGAGCGTCTCGCCGCGCCAGCCGATCAACAGGCCAAGATTGTCGCCGGCGACATCGATCATGACCGGCTCGTCGGCCTTCTTGATGGTCACCTGGGCGGTGATCCCCATCTTGTAAAGCAGCTCGGCCACGACTTCTCGCGCCTTGACCGCATAGGTCTCGCGCAGGGTGACCCGGACGCGAGCCTCCTGCGGAGACTGCTCGAGCACCTCAACCTCGACGTTCTCGCGCGCCTCGTCGAGGTCTTCGAGCGCCTGGTCGACGGCCTCATCGACGGTTTTCCCCGTGGTTTCGACGCTGTTGCTGCTGCTCATGCGGCTCTCCCCCTCCGTAGGACCGGCGGGATGGACAGGGATCCCCAGCCGGTAATGAAGTACTGCTGGCCGATGCTGAAAAGGTTGCTCACCACCCAGTAGAGCGCGAGGGCGGCCGCGAATTGAAGCGAGATGAAGCCAATGAACACCGGCATGATCAGGGTCATGTTCTGCGTCATGGCGGCCTGGGTCGCGTCCTGGGAGGCCGCCCCGCCGGGAGGCGTCATCATCTTGGTCTGCACAAAGGTCGTGAGTCCGGCCAGGAGGGGCAGCAGGATGGCGAGCGCCACCAATTGGCCCGGCTGGAGTGCCGTGTGGTCCAGGGAAATGCCGAGGAACTTGAAGTCGTGGATCGGGAGCGTCTTGTGGGCATCCCGGATGACGTAGAAGAGCGCGATCAGGATCGGCGACTGCAGCAGCGCCGGCAGGCAACCGCTCATCTGGGCGAGCGGGTTGATGTTGTGCTCCTTGTAGAGCGCCATCGTCTCCTGGTTCAAGCGCTGGGGATCTTTCTTGTACTTCTTACGGACGGCGGCCAGCTGCGGGGCGATGCGGCGCTGCTCCGCCTGCACGCGCCGTGAGGTGGTCAGCTGGTACTGGAAAACCGGGGACAGGATCAGCTTGATGATGATGGTCAGGATGACGATGGCGACGCCGAACGGACCAACGGCGTCGGCAATTGGGTTGCCGTTCAGGGTCGACAGCAGCCATGACAGGATGGCGTGGATCGGGACGCCGACAATCGTCCACCACAGCAGCCAGATCGGGTGCCAGAGCTGACCGATGGTGTTCACGGCACCGGGTCCCAGCCACCGGTGTGGAACGGGTGGCAGCGGGCGATCCGGGCGAGCGCCATGCCCCAGCCGCGCCACCAGCCGTAACGCTGGATGGCCTCGTAGCCATACTGCGAGCAGGTCGGCGTGTAGCGGCAACCGGATACCGCCCCGAAAATCGGGCCGAGCGTCACCCGGTAGACCCGGATGAGGGCAAGCGAGATCGCCGTCACCGCCCCCACCCCTTCGCCCACAACATTTCTATCTCCTGGCGCAGCCGGGTAAATTCCGCGTCGACAGCCCGCGCCCGTGCCACGATTACAACGTCGCGGCCGCCTTCGGTTTGTGTCAGCAACGGCTTGACCAGTTCCCGCAGGCGCCGCTTGATTCTATTCCGGACCACGGCGTTGCCTAGCTTCCGACTGACCGCCAGGCCGACGCGAGGCCGGCCGACATCATTATCGCTTACGAATAGAGCCAGGTACTCGGAGGCAGCCCGCCGCCCGGAACGGAGCGTCCGGTCGAAGTCGGCTGAGCGAAGCAGCCGAACGCGCCGCTTCACCCGCCCGGGGACGTAAGGGTTACCGCGCCCGCCGGCTGGAGGTTGGCGTCAGACGGCGACGGCCCTTGAGGCGGCGAGCCTTGATCACCTTGACACCGCCGGTCGATGACATACGGGCACGGAAGCCGTGGACTTTGACTCGCTGGCGCTTCTTGGGCTGATGGGTACGCTTCATTTGCGGGGCCTAACCATACCATGTGCGGCTTCGACGTTCGTACGTAGTTTCGGATTGCGCCGGCAGAAACCGTTTGCTATTATTCCGCTGCCCTGGAGAGCTACGGTAACTAACCATCAACAACTTATGCACACGAGGTTGGGGAGACCTCGATAGACTTGTCCACCTTTGTGGGAAGCTTGTGCAAAAGTCGCGTCCTCGCTAACGCCGTCCATGGGCCTCGTTTCCGTCTTCGCGGCCTGACGCGCAGCACCGGCTCTGCTCTCCAACGAAACAGTCGCGTCTTGGTTGGAGGACCGTATGAACGGAGAACAGATCTGGCAGGCGGCGCAGGAGGAACTTCGGTTCCAGCTCAGTAAGCCAAGCTACGAGACCTGGCTGAAAAATGCGTCGTTGGTGGGTCGCGAGAAGAATGCCTTCAAAATTGGGGTGCCCACCAAGCTTGCCAAAGATTGGCTCGAGGATCGCTACTCGGCCATGATCAAGGAGACGCTGTCGGCGATCGTCTCCGGTGATGTCAGCGTCGCCTTCGAGGTTGTGCCCGGCCAGCCTGAGGCGGCCGCGGGCCGGACCGCGGTGGCGGTCGCCGAGCCGCCGCCGCCCGAAGTCGAGGAGGAGCCGGTTCTCCACGAAGCCTCGCAGCTCAATCCGAAATTCCAATTCCAACATTTCGTGGTGGGCAACAATTCGCGCTTTGCCCATGCCGCGTGCCGGGCGGTGGCGGAAACGCCCGCCAAGGCCTACAACCCGCTGTTCCTCTACGGCGGCGTCGGATTGGGCAAGACCCACCTGATGCATGCCATCGGTCATGCGGTGCTCGAGAAGCACCACCGCAAGCGGGTCGCTTATGTGACCAGCGAGAAGTTCATGAATGAAATGATTTCCTCCATTCAGGAAGGGCGGATGAATGATTTCCGCACCCGTTACCGAACCGTCGACGTTCTCCTCGTCGACGACATCCAATTCCTGGCTGGAAAGGACCGCACCCAGGAGGAGTTCTTCCATACATTCAACTCGCTCCACGAGCTCAACCGGCAGATCGTGATTTCGTCCGACCGGCCCCCCAAGGAAATTCCCACGCTTGAAGACCGGTTGCGCTCACGGTTCTCATGGGGGCTGATCGCCGATATCCAGGCGGCCGACTTCGAAACCCGGGTCGCCATCCTCAAATCAAAGGTCGGGCCCTACGCCAAGCTGGTGCCGGAGGATGTCCTCTCCTTCATCGCCCACAAGATTCAGAAAAACATCCGCGAACTGGAGGGAGCGCTGATCAGGGTGATCGCGCATGCATCACTGAACCGCAGCGCGGTCAACGTCGACATGGCCGCCAAGCTGCTCCAGGATGTCATCCCGTCGGCTGACACGCGTACCCTCACCATCGACACGATCTCGCGCGCAGTCGCCAACTTCTATCACATCAGCCTTGAGGAGATGAAGGGCAAGCGGCGCGACAAGCACATCGTCTTCCCGCGACAGGTGGCGATGTTCTTGATTCGTGAGGAGACGGCTTCATCGCTGCCGGCGATCGGCCAGGCTTTTGGAGGAAGAGACCACACGACAGTCCTTCATTCCTACGAGAAGATCAACACCGAGTCCCGGGAAGACCAGCGGCTCCAGTCGGACCTGCGGAAAATCCGCGAGCTCCTTTATTCCCACTAGACCTGTGGATGACTGCCGCATGGGACGTGGATGGTGTTGGAATGGTCACCAGCTGGGGAAATCGGCGGCGGAACACACAGTTTATGAAGCCTATAATTGGCCCGATTCGAACGTATAGAAGGGGTTTTTCCCTGTTGTGCACCGCCCTACGACTTCGTCTCTTCTCTCAATTAGGCTTTCTTATTGACGGGGTCGTGTAGACAAGGAGCATCATGAAGGTCACTGTCACCGCCGGAAGCCTCGGTCAGGGGTTGCAGGTCGTTTCTCGCGCGGTCTCGTCGCGCACCACGTTGCCGATTCTCAACAACATCCTGCTGCAAACCACCGACACCGGCTTGCAGCTGACGGCGACCAACCTCGAGATCGGGATTCGCCAGGTCATCCCCGCCGAGGTTGCGGAAGAGGGCGGGATCACCGTTCCGGCGCGACTGCTGACCGACTTTGTGACCTCCCACCCGGACGAGCCGCTCTCCATAACGCTGGACAAAAAAACCCAGTCTCTGGCGCTGAAGAGCAACCGGTTCGATGCCAGCATTCGGGGGATCGACCCGGCCGACTTCCCGCCCGTGCCCTCGGGCCTCGAAGGTCGCAAGGTCAAAGTGGATCCGGCGGAGCTCAAGGATGCGATCGAGCAGACCGTGATCGCCGCCTCCAGCGATGAGGGACGGCCGGTCCTCACCGGCGTATATGTCCACCTGAACGGCGGCAAGGCGACCTTCGCCGCGACCGACGGCCATCGGCTGGCGGTCAAAACCATGGCGGTCCAGGCCGATCCGGGCGAAGGCGACACCATCGTGATCCCGGCGCGAGCACTCAGCGAGCTCAGCCGTATCCTGAAGGGCGGTGAGGACGGCATCGAAGTGACGGTTGGCGCGCAGAAGAACCAGGTCTTCTTCAAAACTCGGGACGTCGAACTGATGAGCCGGCTGATCGAAGGCACCTACCCCAACTACCAGCAGGTCATTCCTGCGCAAAGCACGACCACCATCACGGCCAAGACCGCGGATCTGCTCTTCACGACCAAGATGGTCTCGCTCTTCTCGAAAGACGCCGCCAACGTCATCAAATTCAAGGCGGAGGGCGGGAAGTTGACCCTGACCGCCAATACCAGCGAGGTTGGTCAGAACATCGCGGAGGTCGAGGCCAAGATCGAGGGCCAGGATCTCCAGGTCGCCTTCAATTCGAAGTATCTCCTCGATGTGCTGGCCATCATTGGCAGTGAGGAGGTGCAGCTCGGCTTCACCGGTCCCCTCAATCCCGGTTTGATCAAGCCGGTGGGAAAGGACAACTATCTCTACATCATCATGCCGGTTAGAGTGGCGATGTAATCGGTCGCCCAAAACGGCGTGTTCCTGGCTAACGTCTCACTCTTCGATTTTCGAAACTATGCGGAGCTCGAGCTGGCGCTGGAACGTTCGGCCACTATCTTTTTTGGTGGCAACGCACAGGGCAAGACCAACCTCCTGGAGGCGGTCGCGCTCACAGCCCTGACCCGTTCCCCCCGGACCCAGCAGGCCGGCGAGCTGGTGCGCTTTGGTCAACCAACGGCGCGCGTGACCTGCGGCGTCCAGAGCGACGCTGGCCTCAAGGAGCTGGAGGTGCGGATCAGCGTCAGTCCGTCCACAACGTCACGAGCCTCCCGCCGGTTCACGCTCAACGGCATCCCCAAGCGTTCGACGGACATGATGGGCTCCTTGCGCGTCGTGCTCTTCTGGCCGGACGACCTCCAACTGGTCAAAGGACCGGGTGAGGGGCGGCGCCGCTTTCTCAATACGCTGGTCTCGCAGATCGATCCCGAGCATGCCCGGCAACTGACCCGCTACGGCCACCTGCTGGAACAGCGCAACGCCTTGCTACGCGCGATCCGCGAGGGCCGGCAGCCGATGGAGGGGCTCGACTACTGGACCAACGCCCTGGCCGACTCCGGGGCGGCCATCATGGTCGAGCGTCAGCGCCGCCTGCTCGAGTTGCAACCAATTGCCGCCGCCTTCCACCGCGAGCTGAGCGACGATCGAGAGCGGCTCGACCTCCGGTACCGGCCCGCCGGCGTTCGGATCGGCGAGGCGCCCCAGGAGCTCGTCAGCGAGCAGCTCAAGGTAGCCATGCGCGACGCGCGCGATGAAGAGATCGGGCGCGGACAGACAGCTGTCGGACCGCAGCGCGACGATATCGAGGTGTGGCTCGATGACCACGAGGCCCGGCTCTTCGCCAGCCAGGGGCAGCAGCGGAGTGCCGTGCTGAGCCTGAAGCTGGCCGAGCTGCACTATCTGGCAGAGGTCACCGGCGAGCAACCCGTGCTCTTGCTCGATGATGTGATGTCCGAGCTCGACCCGGCCCGACGCGAACGTCTGCTGGCGGCGCTGCAGCCCGGGCCGCAGGCACTGATAACGGCTGCCGACCTCAATGACCTTCCGAAAAGCATCCTGGAGCGCGCCGCGGTCTTCCGCGTCGATCAAGGAGCCATCCATGCGTAGCATCGGTGAGGCCCTGCCGCGCGCGCTCAAGTCGCTCGGTATCTCGCGCCGTACCCGGGAGGCACAGGCCCTCTGGTTGTGGCCGAAGGTGATCGGCGCGGACCTCGCTCGAGAAAGCCAGGCGCTCAAGCTGACCGGTGGCACGCTCCTGGTCACCGCCAGTAGTCCGGCGCTAGCACATCAACTTCATCTCGAGCGGACGATGTTGATCGAACGGCTGAACGAGGGAATCGGCGCACCCGCCGTGCGCGAGATCCGATTCCGGCAACAAGGGACCGGGGCTCCCGCGGGGTCCGGCAGAGGATCCGCGAGGCGGTTCGTCCGGTGATCGCGACCGGCCCGGCGCTGACCGACGCCCAGCGGGCCGCGGTCGATCACACCCACGGGCCGTTGTTGATCGTCGCCGGAGCCGGCACTGGAAAAACCCGGGTGCTGGTCGAGCGCTACCGGCGGCTTCGGCAGGAAGGGATCCCCGCCGAGCGCATCCTGCTGCTGACCTTCACCGAAAAGGCTGCGCGCGAGGTGCTCGACCGGGTCGAGCAGGAAGACTATCTCCCGGCGGGCGAGCGATTCATTCTCACCTACCATGCCTTCGCCCAGCGGTTCCTACAGGAAGACGGCTGGCTGTGCGGCATCCCCAGGGCGTTTCGCATCGTCTCGGAAGTTCGCAAGTGGGAGCTCATGCGCGACGTCCTGCTGACGCAGCGCCCCGCACACCTCTTCCACGCGCAACGTCCGTTCGAACGGATCGGCGAGCTCCTCAAGCTGGTGGAGCGCGCTAAGCAGGAGCTGATCTCGCCGGCGGAATTCCGCGCCTGGGCCGAGGCCAACGCGGGGGTCGACGACCCGGTAGTGGGCGCCCAGCGCGAGGCGGCGCTCGTCTACACGGAATACCAGCAGCGGATGCTCGCCGAGGACCGCCTGGACTTCGATGACACCATTTATTTCAGCGTGCAACTACTGGCTGCGGAGCCATCGGTTGCCATGCGGCAGTCGCAGCGGTTTGCTCAGGTGATGGTCGACGAGTTCCAGGACACCAACTTCGCGCAGAGCCGGCTCCTCGAGCTGCTCGCCGGCGCCGACCGCAATCTCTGCGTCGTCGGCGACGACGACCAGAGCATCTACAAATTCCGGGGCGCGTCGGTTGCCAACCTGGCCCGCTTTCGCGCCGTTTACCCCGACGCTACGGTGGTCCGGCTCGAGGAAAACTACCGGAGCCGCGGACCAATTCTGCGTGCGGCTGCCCGGCTCATCCGCGAAGACCCCGACCGGCTGGAGAAGCGGCTCACGGCGACGCGGGGCGAGGGCACGCCGGTCAGCGTGCTGACGGCCAACAGCGTAACCGATGAGGCCGATGCCGTCGCCGCATTCGTCAAGCGGGCGATCGAAGAGGGACGCCATCGGCCCAATGCCATCGCCGTCCTGCTGCGCGCCAACGCGCACCTGCACAATTTCGCCCGGGCGCTGCAGCGCAGCAGTGTCGCTTACCAGGTGAGCGGCGGCCGCGGTTTTTATCAGCAGCCCGAGATCAAAGACTGCCTCGCGTATCTACGCGCCATCGATGGCCCAGATGACACCGTCTACCTGATGCGGCTGCTGAGCCTCCCACGGTACGCGGTCGATGCGGTGGAGGCGGGCCGCTGGGCGCGCCGGGCGAGAGACGATGGCCGGCGTTTCTTCGACATCCTTCAGGAGGCGGAGGATGACGGCGCCCGTCGAGTCTGCGCGGACCTGCGCCACTTCGCGGAGCAAGCGCTGCGGCTGGGGGTGGACGACCTCTTTTACGAGGTGATGGAACACACCCGCTATCTCGACCTGGAGCGGCTCCTGGGGCCGATCGAACGGCTGCAGGTCAGCGCCAACGTGCAAAAACTCGCCGAGCTGATCGCCGCCTACTGCGACGAGCACGCCGACCACCACCTGTCCGCGTATCTCAAACACCTCGATGCCACTGAAGCCGCGCACGCGGACGAAGAGATCGCGCCGTTGGACGAGACCGTTAACGCCGTCCACCTGATGACGGTGCACCAGGCCAAGGGGTTGGAGTTCGGGCTCGTCATCGTTCCGCATCTGGTGGAGGGTCGCTTTCCCGCGAGCCGCCGTAGCGAGGGGCTGGCCCTGCCCGACGAGCTCTTGAAGGAGGACCTCCCGGCCGCCGAACTGCATCTTGCCGAAGAGCGCCGGCTCGCTTACGTTGCCATCACCCGGGCTCGAGAGGAACTCGTCGGCACGCTCGCCGGCCGCTATGAGGGCGTTAAGGATTGGCGGCCGTCCCGGTTCCTGACCCCGATCCGCGGTGCGGAGGCGCGCGAGCTGGCCGCGGGGTCGCTCCTCGTCCCCTCGGCCGGCGGGCTGATCGAAGTGGCCCGCCAGGTCGAGCTGCCGCTCAACGATGCCCCTCCGATCGCGGCACTCTCCTACACCCAGGTCGATACCTACCTGCGCTGCCCGCAGATGTACCAGTACCGGTTCGTTTTCCGCTTACCCACCCGCCCGAAGCCGCAGATGCAGTTCGGCCGCATTCTCCACGAGGCACTCAAGGATGCGCTCGGCAGCATCGAGCGCGAGAAACCACTCACCTGGGCGATGGTGGACTCGGCGTACGTGGCGGCCTGGGCGAGGGAGCGGTTCTGCGCGCCGGAGCAGGCGCCGTCCTTGCAGGACCTCGGCCGCACCTACCTGCGCCGGGCGTTCGACGCCGGAGATCTGAGCAAGCCACTGCTGCTGGAGCAGCCGTTCAGCTTGCGCGTCGACGGGCTGCGGCTCACCGGTCGCATCGATCGCGTGGACCGCCATCGCGACGGCAGTTACGAGGTCATCGATTACAAGACGGGCTCTGCCAAGCGGGCCGCGGACCTCCAGCGTGACCTGCAGCTCGGCGTCTACGCGCTGGCTGCCCGCGAGGTTTTTCATTTCGACCCGCTCAGTCTTTCCTACTACTATCTCGAGACCAGCGAGCGGGTGACGGTCGACAAACCACAGGAACGGCTTGAGGACGACCGCCAGACCATCGTCAAGGTGGCGGAGGGTATCCGCGCCGAGCTCTTCCCCGCCAGGCCCGACCGGATGAAATGCTCCGGCTGCGACTTTCGTCTGCTCTGCCCCAGCGCGGCCGTCTAGTCAGACGCTGAGCTTCACCATCACGTCGGCAATCTGAAAGGCAGCCGCGGGGTCGGCCGCCGCGCGCGCCCGGCTCGCGTCGTCGAGCCGCTCCGACTCCAGTTTCGCAAACCAGGCGGTGACCGCCTCGACCAGGTCCTCGGGCCGCGGCACGAAGCGGCCGAGGTCGCGGCTCACCACCTCCTTCACGTTGCCTGCTTCCTGGCCGGGGAGATAGCCCGTCAACAACAGCGGGCAGCCGCAGGCCAGGCCTTCGGCGATCATCCCCGGGCCGGCGCGCGTTACCAGTAGGTCGGAGGCGAGCAAGAGCTCGGGCATGTTATCGACGAACCCGAAGACATGAACGCCGGCATGGTTGTCCTCGCGGATACGCTCCGCCAGGGCCTTGTTACGGCCGCAGACCGCCAGCACCTGGATGTCGAGCGGTGAGCGGGCGAGCGCCGCCGCGTATTTGCGCAGTGGCTCGGTGCCGTCACCGCCGCCGGCCAGGAGAACCGTGGGCGCGTGCGGCCGGAGCCGGAGCTTGAGGCGCATCGATCGCTTGTCGGTGAAGCCGCGGATGGCGTCCTGAAAGCGTGGGTGGATGGGGAGGCCGGCGGTGACCAGTCGATCGGCCGGCACGCCGCGGCGGCGGCACAGCTGATACGCCGCATCCGAAGGACAGATGATGCAGTCCGCCTCGAGGTCGGTCCATGCCTGGTGAAAGTCGACCCAGTCGGTGATGACGGTGACGCGCGGCACTCCATACGGAACCGTCTCGGCCGCGACGTGATTGAGCAGGGGATGAAAGCTCGCCACCAGCGCGGGACGCGGTTCGAGGGCACCCGCGACCCGGCGCCGGACCCCTCGGCCGATGGCGTGCTGGAACAGACGGACGGTGGGCCGCATGTTGGTGACCCGGTAGGCGGCCCCCCACAGGAACGGGACCCGGCGGGTGACCGGTCCGTAGAGCGCGGTGAGCCGGCCGGCAATGACGCGCCGGTCTGCCATCGGGTCCTTACAGTCCACCATGAACTGGTTGGGATAGCGCCGGCGGATGGCCTCGGCCACGGCCTCGGCGGCGGCGCGATGGCCGGCGCCCGTGTCCGAGAAAAGAAAGACGAAGCGCTTGGGGACGGACACCAACCGAAAGCCTAGCGGCTAACGTGTCCTTTGATAGTTTGGGTTCATTCCAGGCTGGCTAAGAATCTAGGAACGGTAGTTCAGGGCGCCCTCATCGACCGCCGTTAGCCGCTCGACGCAGCTTTGCTGCCCGTCTCATGCTGATTTGAAGTTGACCGGGCGGAGACGAAACGGCGACGATGAGGTGTCAGTCGGTTCGGATTTAAGGAGGCACGTCGCTGAAACCCCTCGCCATCGTCAGTTTGCACGCGTCGCCCGTCGCCTCCCTCGGGGCGGGCGAAAACGGCGGGATGAACGTCTACATCCGGGCGGTCTGCGAAGAGCTCAGCCGTCGCGGCATCCCGACCGAAGTCTTCACCCGCCGGACGAGCCCGGACGGGGGGGACCGGGTCCGGCTGGCCGAGAAGAGCTGGGTCACGCGCCTTGCCGTTGGACCCCCGGACGACATCGATAAGGCGCGCCTCTTCGATCTGCTTCCCGACTTCAGCGAAGCCGTCTTGAGCGAGCAGCGTCGCCGCCGCGGCGGCTATAGCCTGATCCACAGCCACTACTGGCTCTCGGGGTGGGTAGCCAGCCGCCTGCGCGACGAGTGGAACGTGCCCTGGTTCCACACCTTCCACACCCTGGCCCGCGTGAAAAACGAACGCGCCGCCGAAGGGGCGCTGGTGGAGCCGGAGCATCGGATCGCGGTCGAGCAGGCGATCGTCCGGCATTGCGACCGGTTGATCGCCTCGAGCACGCAGGAAGCCGATGACCTGGTTCGCCTCTATGGCGCCGCCCGGACCCGGCTCAGCGTCGTGGCCCCCGGCGTGGACCTGCAGGTCTTCAACGAACGGCCCACCGCGGCGCTTCGGAAGCGCCTCGGCCTGGGCGACGCCAAGGTCGTCGTCTTTGCGGGGCGCCTCGAGCGGCTCAAGGGCGCCGAAACTGTCATCCGCGCCATGGCGATTCTGGTGCGGGACGGAGCCCGGTCCGAACCTCCCGTGCTGCTGGTCATCGGCGACGACAGCCACAACGGTGCGAGCGAGAGCCGCTCGAGTGGTGGCGAGCGCGCCCGCCTCGAAGCGCTGGCAGCCTCCCTCGGCATTGCCGGCCAGGTTCGTTTCATCGGTCCCGTCGATCAGCCGGCGCTGGCCGGCTACTTGAGCTTGGCCGCGGTCTGTGTCGTCCCCTCGTACAGCGAGTCCTTCGGCCTGGTCGCGCTCGAGGCGGCGGCCAGCGGGACGCCGGTGGTCGCGGCCCGAGTCGGTGGCCTCCCCACCATCGTCAAGGACGGCCTGACCGGCTTCACCCTCGTTTCCCACGATCCGGCGCAGTACGCGGAGCGGATCGGTCGGCTGCTCGCCGACGAGGAGCTGCGGGCCTGCTTCAGCCGCCGCAGCCATCTGGTGGCTACCCAGTTCACCTGGAAGGAAACGGTCGACCGGCTGGTGGCCGAGTACCGAGCCCACCGGCTCTCCGAGCTCCGTCCCGCGGTCGCCGGCTAAACAGCCTCTTAGGCGGCGACGGTTGACATCGGCGCCAATCTTTGATTGAATGACCAAACAATTTGGTTGCCCAATCAAACTCGGCCGTGGAGAGGTAGCTGAATGCCGGACCAGACAAAGGAACGGATCGTCGATGCCGCCTACCGCACGCTCGTTCGGCGGGGTTACCACGAGACGGCTATGAAGGACATCGCCGCCGAAGCCGGGGTCGCGCCGGGGCTGGCGCACTACTACTTCGAGACCAAGGAAGACCTGCTGGTGGCAGCCATCGAGCACGCGTGCGAGCCCCTGATGAAGGCCTGGGAAGAAGCCGGCGTCAGCCTCAGTGGGCCGATGCCGGAGGACGCCGACCCGATGATGTTCGCGCGAATGGGATTCGAACTGGCCAAAGCGGAGCTCAAGTCCTACGGCGGCCTCTTCCTCTTGACCTTCGACATGTTTGGCGTGGGCCTGCACAACCCGAAGATCGCCTCCGCGGTCCGGACCTTCATCGAGGAGCGGCGGGCCTTCGTCGCCCGCATCACGCGCGCTGTCATCGCCGGCATGGCCGAGCCTCCGCTTGCCTCGGCGGACGCGATCGCGGCCGCCATCTGGGGCAGCCTCCACGGCATCTACCTGCAGAAAGTGATGAATCCCGCGTTCGACGCCGAAGCGGCCATCGATGCGCTGGGCGAGATGACGATGGCCTTCGCCACACGACCACGAACCACCTCCCGGGAGGGGGGCTAGACATGTTTGCCTGGTGGGGTCAATTCGTCTACCGCTTCCGCTGGCCGGTGCTTGGCGTTTCCCTGCTCCTGCTGGCCGGGTCCATCCTGGCGTTCCGCAACGGCGGCACCCTGAAGAACAGCGGTGGCGAGAACACCGAGTCCGGGCGGGCGATCACGCTGATGCACGAGCAGCTGCCCCAGAGCGGGCCGGGCGCGGGATCCACCTTCGTCCTCGTCTTCGGCAGCCAGACGATGGGGGTGCAGGACCCCGCCTTCAAACAAGCGGTGCTTGCCGCCCTGCAGCCGCTCAAGGATGACGCGAGGGTGAAGAGCATCGACACGCCCTTTGACGTTCCGGCCGAGCAAGCCAAGGCGATGACCTCGACCGACGGTCACCACGTCTTCGCCCAGGTCAGCCTCAAGGACGACTACCCGACGGCTCGCGGGTTCTACAAGCAGATGCGAACGGAAGTCCACTCGGACCAGCTCCAGGTGCTAGGAACCGGCGCCGTCGCCATTGGTTCCGACTTCGATAAATACCTGCAATCGGACCTGCAGCGGGCCGAAGTCGTTTCGCTGATCGTGATTCTCCCCTTGCTCTTGATCGTCTTCGCAACCGTCGTGAGCGCCGTTCTGCCGCTCGGTGTGGGCGGCTTCGCCGTCCTGGGCGGCCTCGCCGGCGTTGGCCTGCTGGCTCGCGTGACCGACGTCTCGACCTACGCCACCAACATCGTTACCCTGATCGGCCTCGGTGTCGCGATCGATTATTCGCTCTTTATCGTCAACCGCTTCCGGGAGGAGCTAGCCGCCGGCGCGAGCGCTGAGCAAGCCCTGATCGCCAGCATGCGGACCTCGGGCCGGGCGGTGACGTTCTCGGGGATCACCGTGGCCATTGGGCTGAGCGCCATGCTCTTCTTCCAGGGGACCTTCCTGGCCTCGATGGGATTCGCCGGCGCCATCGTGGTCGCGATCGCGGTGCTCTACGCGCTGACCTTTCTTGCCTCGCTGCTGGCGATCCTCGGTCCTCGCGTGAACCGGCTCCGCCTCCCATTTCCGCGGCGGGCGGCCGGCCGCGGCCTGTGGCACGCCGTCGCGATTCGCGTGATGCAGCGGCCGCTGCTGGTGCTGGTGCCCATCGTCCTATTGCTCGTGTTGATGGCCTCGCCGATCTTTCAGATCCGGATCGCGAACGGCGACGTCGGGATGCTGCCGCCGAATGCCGAGACGCGGCGTGGCTATGACCAGTTGCAACGGTTTCCCGGGCAGGGCCAGACCTTCTTCAACGTGGTGGTTCGGTATCCGAACGGCGGGCCACTGACGCGTGACCATGTGGGAGATCTGTACGACCTGGCGCAGAAGATCAAGCTGATCCGAGGCGTCGAGTCGGTCGAGAGCATGGTGAGCTTCGACCCCTCGCTCAGTCGCTCGGACTACCAGGCGCTGCTCACGCAGCCGGCTTCGACGCAGACGGCCCGCGTCCAGTCGATCGTTCACGGGACGACCGGCTCACAGATCGCGGTGCTCTCGGTCGTCACCAGGTACGGACAGGAAAGTGATGCCTCCCGTGCCATCGTGCATTCGCTGCGAACCATCGACGTCCCGCCGGGCAGCAGCGTGTTGGTCGACGCCTTCTCGCTCGACTTCACCGACTTCATCCTGCAACGGATTCCGCTCGCGATCGCCTACGTGATGATCGTCACCTATCTCGTCCTGTTCCTCCTGACCGGGTCCGTGGTGCTCCCGCTCAAGGCGGTCATCATGAACATCCTTTCGATCGGGGCCTCCTTCGGCGCCCTGGTGTGGGTCTTCCAGCAAGGCCATCTCAGCTCCCTGCTGAACTTCACCGCGGCGCCCCTCGATCCCTCGGTTCCCGTCCTCCTCTTCTGCCTGGTCTTCGGGCTGTCGATGGACTACGAGGTACTCCTGATCAGCCGGATCCAGGAGGAATATCGAAAGACAGGCGACACCACGCAGGCGGTCGCCCAGGGCCTGGAGAAGAGCGGCCGCCTGATCACCGGGGCCGCCGCCATCATGGTGGCAGTCTTCCTCGCCTTCGGCCTGGCGGACGTGGTCCTGATCAAGTCGATCGGCCTCGGGCTGGCGCTGGCGGTCGCCATCGACGCCACGTTGGTGCGGGCACTGATCGTGCCGGCGGTGATGCGGCTGCTGGGACGAGCCAACTGGTGGGCGCCGCGGGGCCTCAAGCGCCTGCACCGGCGCATCAGCCTGGGCGAACAGCAGGCAGCGTAGCCCTGCGGCCGGCGTAGCGCTGCGGTCCGGCGGCGCGCTTCACCGGTTCGTCGCCGACGGTGTCGATGGGTCGACTCGGTCGGCGCGATATATCGGTGTGCTTCCCGCCCGCGCGCATCGCTTCCGGTCATCGGGGTTGGGCCACCAACCCGAGACGCACGTCCGAATCGACCGGGGCGGCTGGCTGCTCTTCTTCGCCCACGGGCTGTCCGGCCTCGGCGCCGGGCCCTTTATCGCCTTCGGTGTCATCTACCAGCGGCAGCTCGGCGCGAGCGCCTTTGAAATCGGGGTGCTGGCCGCCATCGGCATGTTGGTGGCAACCCTCGTGATGCTGCCCGGAACCCGCCTGGCCGAGCGCCGCGACCTGCGCAAGACGGTAATCGCGGGCTGGGTGCTCGGTGTGCCGGCGCCCCTCTGCTACGCGGTCGCGCCCCACTGGGGTTGGACGGCCGTCGGCATCCTCTTCCTGCAACTCTCCGTCTTCAATACCCCGGCGATCAGCGTCTACCTCTCACTGGGCGTGCCGCGCGATCGGATCGCTGCGGTGATGACCACCGTCTTCTCGGCGTATTCGCTGGGGCTGATCGCCTCCAGCGTGCTCTGCGGCTGGCTGGCCCAGGTCATCCCGCTGAGCACGCTCTTCTGGGTGTCGTTTGCCTTCTTCTTCCTGGCGGCGGTCTGCATCGCGTTCCTCCCGGCCAAACGGTCGCCCACGTTCACGGTGCCGTCGATCCGGTACCGAGACCTGATGCGCTTCCCCGCTTACCGCGTCATGCTCGCGCTATTCACGGTCGTGACCGGCATCATCTTCATCCCCTGGACCTTCACCGCGCTCTACGCCCACGAGGCGGCCCACGTCAGCAACTTCTGGATCGGGGTCTTGATGAGCGTCCTCTACCTGGGCTCGGTGATCATGGGCCTGAGCCTTGGGCGGCTGCGCCGGACGCTCGGCAGCGTGACCATCGTCCTCTGCTTCGAGGCAGCCTACGTCGCCTCCGCGATCCTGCTCCTTTCCTCGATGGCCCTGCCGATCCTGGGGTTCGCCTTCTTCCTGCGGGGGGCGTTCTGGTCCTTCCGCCAGGTCATGACCGCCGTGATCGGCGAGGTACTACCTGACTACGCCATGGCCAAGGGGTACGGGCTCTTCGCGCTGGTCACCGGCGCGGTGGTCATCGTCGCCTACCCGATCGCCGGCTGGATGTACGGCCTGCAGGTGAGCATGCCCTTCTGGTCATCGGCCCTCTTGATGGCGATCGCGATGCTGGCCACGGTCTGGGTGCGCGCCTACTTCCACGCTAACTACCTGAAGCCGCCCCAGGTCGAGGTCGTGCCCGATGACGTGCTTCCCCGGGCCGCTTAGCCGGTCGGTGTCCAGTTGGGCGCCTGGCCCGTATAGGGGTAGTCCGCCTCCCACCCGGTCAGTTGCTGCGGCCGAGACCCGTCGCCGTTCATCACGTAGATCTGGGGCAAGCCGTCCAAAAGGCCGACGAAAGCGACGCGGCGATCGTATGCCGGTGCGTTCGGCGCCGACCCGTTCGGCGCGTCCTTGCCGCCCGTGACCTGCACCACGCCGCCGGCCTCGCTGGCGGAAAAGATATTGACCCGATACAGGACGGCGGAGCTGCCGCCGCCCGTCGCGACGAACAGCGTGCTGTTGTCGTTCAACCAGGCAGTGCCAGTGATGTCGAGCGCGCCACCTCGCCGGGAGAGGTCGTAGACCCAGAGCTCTGGACCGGCCGCGGTCAGCCGTCGAAAGGCCAGCTTGGTGCCGTTGGGCGACCATGAGGGCTGGTCGGCCGGGTCGTCGAGGCCGATCGGCCGGTAGCGGGTCCGCAGGTCCAGGTTCAGGATCCACAGGTGGGCGCTTCCCTGCGCATCGATGGTGCTGTAGGCGACCGATTTGGCGTCGGGACTGAGGGCGACAGGACCGATCACCCGGCCGTCGACGGGATCGGTGAGCGCCACGTCCTCGAGGGTCGTCGGCCGGAAGCGTCGCAGGCTCCCATCGACGAGATAGATGATGGTGCCGTCTGCCGACCAGTAGGCGGCCGAGCCGCTGATGCCCGGGCGAATGGCCGTCCCGGAGGCAAGGTCGACGATCTGGATGGGGCCGCGATCGGCGCCGCGGGGCGCCTCGACCACCACCAGGCGCTGTCCGTCGGGTGACCAATCGAAGGACAGGAGACCGTCCTGTAACTGGCTCTGGGCGCTCAGCTGGTAGATCAGCTTGGGCGTCGAGCGGCCGAGGAAGCTGTCGGCGTGCGGGTCAACGATGCCGACCCCGAAGGCAGGCTGACCTCGCTGGCCGACCAGGTATCCGATCTTGCGCGAGAGCGAAAGCGGGCCGGTTCGAAAGCGGGTCTGCACCACTCCATTGATCGCGTTCTCGTGGACATCGACCGGCCGGTCGACCGTCACGGTGTAGCTCTGGTTCGGCTGGAGAATGGCGGTCGGAATGATTTCAAACTGCGAGCCGTCGCCCCCAGGCTTCGAGCGCAGCAAGAAGGGCACGTCTGGGCTCAGTTGGATGGCGCCCGGCAGGGAGTCGGCCCGCATCGGGCGGCTGAAGGTGAGGACGATATTGCGATCAGGGGCAATGCCGGACGCGTTGTCGGAGGGGTCGACCGAAGTCATGGCCGGCGGTCCTTCGGTTTTGAACCGCCACGAGTGGTCGAGCGTGTTCTGCTGGCCGCTGGCGTCCGCGTAGCCAGCGTGCATCGACACGGTGTACTGGGTAGAGAGCGCGAAGTTGACGTGGGTATGGATGAACATCAGGGTGTTGCCGGTCCAGGCAAAGCGGCAACTCTTAGATCCGCTGCAGCTGGAAAGCGCCGGTGCGAGATCGAAGCGCTGCTCCACGGACTCATGGTTCATGGGCCGATCGAAGCCGATGCTGATCGTCTGGTTAGACGGCACGTCCGTCACCTCGCGGCTGGGCGTAATGCTGACGATGCGCGGCGGATTCAGGGCGCAGGAGGCCAGGGCCGGTGCCAACACGGCCAGGAGGAGGAGTCGCCGAACGAGGCTGGACGCGGCTAGCGCTGTTCTTCGACCAACTGGCGCATCTCGTTCGCCAGGTTGGTCAGGCGGGCCGGATCGACGAACATGATCGAGGTCTGCGAGATCCGGTCGATCGTCCGGTCGAGCCCGTCGAGATTGTGCTCGGTGGACGCGAGCATCTCCTTGACCTTCTTCGAGCGGTTCTGGAGGGCGGCGTCCGCCATCTGGTTCAGCTGGCTCATCAGTGCCGGCCAATCGATATCAGGCTCGTTGCTGGCCGGTGCGGCCGGTGCCGGCGCCGGCTGGTAGTTTTGGGCACGTGGGGCGCTGGGCGCGGCGGGCGCGGGAGCAGCGGCGGGCTGCGCCGGGGCTGGCCGGTAGGTGGTCGCCGGCACGGATGGCGTCATCGCCAGCATCTCTTCGAGGCTCACCGACTCCGGTTCCTCGAGGTCAGCCACGGCTTTGACCTCGATCCGGGTCTTGGCATCGGCACAGAGGCGCGTCACGATCTCGGGGTCCTGCATCAGCTGCGGCTGCCCGCGAGTGAAAGCGCCCAGCAGCGCGCCGTCACGGAGCAGGACAATCCCCATCTCGTCGGGCGCCCGGACCAGCAGGCTCCCGTGGATTTTCTCCTCCTGGAGGTACGCAAGCAGCGCCCGCACGTCGACAAAGCGCGCCAGCAGACCCTGGAGGATGGTCGGGGCCGTCAGCAGCTGATAGATGGCGGTCACGACCTCGGCCGACAGCTCGATCACGTCCATGCTGCCCTCGCCGCGATCGACATCGTTCTTGAAGAGCGAGAAGGCGGTCCGGCCGGTGGACACCACCGCGCCGCCGTCGTAAAAGCTCTCGATCAGGCTGCCCTGGTAGAAGAGGATCATGCCGCGAGATGCCGCGCCGGTCAGCCGAAGATAACCCGTCAGGTGATCGGAACTCAGCGAGCGCAGCAGTTTGGGGAAATCGACGAAGGCGGTCTTGAGTGACTCGTAGACGAGCTTGCCCACCGGTAGCGGGTAGAGCTCGGTGGCCGGCGGTCCATCCTCCGGCGTGGGCTGCGCTTGCGCGGTGGGCGCCGGCTGCTGCTGCTGGCTCACGACGGGTCGCTCATTGACCTGGGGTTGGGGTGCTGGTTGCGCGGCCGGCGCCGGTGCGGGACGGGTGGCGGCGGCGACGGTCCCGTTATCCGACGCTCCGGGCACGCCGCGGCGCTTGGCCTCGGCGAGGATGTCCGCGGTTGGCGCGGTAATGGTTTCCTCCGTCGGCAGCTTGGACTTGGGGTCAAAGGTGTAGTCGCCTTGCCGCCAGGCCAGCGGTTCAAAGACCGCCTCTTCGCCCTGGCTTCCGTTCCCGTAGGCATGAAAGAGGTGGCCGAAGAGGAAAAACAGCGAGAACGCCTCGCCGCCGTTCCGAACCTGAAGCGTCCCTGTGGCGCGCTGGGCTTGCATGGACTGCAAAAGAGACAACAGGGGGGTCGAGTCTAACGATCCTTTGTAGTCCACAAGTCTCGGCGCCTGCTCGATGGAACTCACGAAAAGCCTCCCACCGCCCCGAGATTTGTCTCCAATGCTAGCACAGCCCAAATACGATAACCCAACTGTCAGCAACGCGGGGTGGCGGGCCCCTCGGGCGGCCGGCGGCTAAGCTGTGGAGGCATGCCCGAATTGAGGATCTGCGAGGACCCCTCCAGCTGGGACGGGTTTGTCTCGCAGGCGGAGGACGCCTCCGTACTGCAGGCCTGGGCCTGGGGCAGCCTCAAATCGCGCCACGGCTGGCGCGTTCAGCGCTACTTCTGGGTCGATCACGGCACGCCGACGGCAGCGGCCGCCGTGCTCCGGCGGAGCCTTCCCGGTGGACTGGCCCTGAACTATGCGCCGCGCGGTCCCATCCTCGATGGCCACCTCGACCAATGGCCGGCCTTCTGGCAGGCCCTGCGCGAGCGCCTCGCCCAGGAGGGCGGCACGGTCCTCAAAGTCGACCCGGAGTGGACAACTGATGCGCAGCGGGCGGTGCTGACGCAGACCGGCGCGCTGCCGAGCCGGCATCCGATCCAGCACCAGGCAAGCTGGCTGGTCGACATCAGCGGCGGCGATCAGGCGATGGCGCGCCTCAAGGAGTCGACCCGCCGAAACATTCGGGCGGGCATCAAGCAGGGGATCACGGTCGAGGCCTCGGACGCATCGGCCGCCCTGGACAGCTTCTACGAGCTGCTCCAGGAGACCGCCGCGCGAGAGCAATTCACGGTTCGCAGCCGGGCCTATTACCAGGATCTGCTGAGTCTCTTCCGCGAGCGCGGCCAGGTGGCCGTCTACCTCGCCCGCCACGAGGAACGATTGCTGGCCGGGGCCGTCATGCTGTTCTTCGGCTCGAAGCTGGTGTACCTGTACGGCGGTACACGAACGGCGGCCAAGGACTTGAAGCCGGGCTACCTCTTGCACTGGCGCGCGATCGAGGACGCGCAACGACGGGGCTGCACCACCTACGACATGTGGGGGGTGCCGCTCGATCCGCAACCCGGCCAGCGCGGCTACGGCTATTACGTCTTCAAGTCACGCTTCAATGGGCAGATGATCAAGTTCATCGGCCTCTACGACCTGCCGGTCAATCGTGCCGCAACGTTGACGATCCGCCTGGCGGAGCGATTCGCGCGGGCCGGCCAGCCTGAGTTTGTCTGAGGCCGGGCTGGCGGTCACGCCGGGCGAGCAGCTCGGCGCCCAGAGCTGGGACCAGTTCCTGCTGGCGCAACCGGAGGGCAACCTGCTGCAGAGCTGGAAGTGGGGCGAGCTGCAATCGCGCTTCGGCTGGAGGGTGGAGCGCCTCGCCTTCCACGGGGGACGGTCCGGGGTCTGTTCGCTGCAGCGCACCGCCGCGCTTTTCCCGGGCGGGGCCACCTACTACGTCGCGCGCGGCCCCGCGGTCGCCGAGCGCGAGCGGTTGCTCGTCCTCGATACACTCGAGCAGCGGGCGGCGGCCGGCGGTGGGCTGGTGCTCCGCGTCGAGCCGAATGCCCTCGTCGGCGACGAGTGGCCGGCCTTCTTCGAGGGGCGCGGATTCGTCAAGGGCAAGGCCGTCCAGCCCGAGGCGACCCGCCTGTTACGGATCGACGTCGATCCCGAGTCGCTGAAAGCCGGTCTCAAGCCGAAGACCCGGTACAACCTGAACCTCGCGGAAAAGAAGGGTGTCCGGGTGCACAGCTCGCGCGATGTCGCCACCTTCGCCCGGCTGGCGAGCGAGACCGGAAAGCGCCAGGGCGTCCACCTCCCCGGGGTCGCCTATTACCAGGCGGCGCTCGAGATCTTCGGTGCCTCCGACGAGGTGAGGCTCTACTTCGCCGACCACGAGGGCGACACCCTCGGCGGGATCATGGTCTTCCGCTTCGGCAAAACCGCCTACTACCTGTTCGGCGGATCCAGTGATCGCAAGCGCGAGATGATGCCCAACTACCTGCTGCACTGGCACGCCATGCTCGATTTCCGCGCCATGGGCTGCGATACCTACGACTGGTGGGGGATCCCGGAAGAGCCAGCCCCGGACCACCCATGGTTCGGGCTGTATCGCTTCAAGACCGGCTTCGGCGGCGAAACGGTGCGCTACGTCGGACTCTACGAGCACGTGCTGCGCTCCGGTCCATTAAAGCTCGAGCGGCGCCTGCAGCAATTGAAGGCGAAAGTACGCGGTCCTATACTGCGGTGACATGGCGAGGGAGCGAACGCTCTCCGAGCAGGCCTTCGAGCAGTTCCCCCAGGCGCTGGTCATCGTGGATCGCGAAGCGACCGTCATTTCCCTGAACGAGGTCGCCGAGCGCCTGACTGGATGGGCCCAGCGGGACGCCGCAGGCCGGCCGGCGGCTGACATCCTGGAGGTGCGCACCGAGACCGGAGTCAATCTGTGCGCGCCGAACGGGGCGCTGCGGCGCGCCCTGCGCCTCGGCACCGGCATCAACACGCACTTTGCCTACCTGTTCCGCTTACGGACCAGCGACGACCCCGTGCGTGTCTCCTACTCCGTGTCACCCCTGCGTCTCAAGGGCAAAACGCCGGACGGCGCCGTGATCGCCATCCACGACGTGACGCCCGAGCTCGAGACGATCGAGGCCCGCGACGCGCTGATGCTGGCGGCATCGCACGAGCTGAAAACGCCGCTGACCACGCTCAAGGGCTTGAGTGAGCTGCTGCTCGACTTCGATCTGACCGAAGCCCAGCGCCGTGAGTTGCTCCAGGATCTCCACGGCCAGGCCGACCGGATGGAGAAGTTGATCGGCGACATCCTCGCCGTGAGCCGCATCGACTCCGGTCGAATCTCGGTCGACTTAGCCCGCGTCGACGCGGATGATGTCATCAAGCATGTGTGTGATGAGGTGCGACCAATGCTCAAGGGGCGGACGCTGACGTGCCGCGTTCCCGAAAACCTACCGGCGATAATGGGGGAGGCGCGCAAGCTCCACCAGATCCTCGTGAACTTGCTGACCAATGCCATCAAATATTCCGAACCCGGTACCCAGATCACCCTCAGCGCGCATAGCGAGCCGTCGGCCGTGAGGTTCGAGGTCTCCGACCAGGGGGTTGGAATCCGCAGAGAACATATGCCCCGCCTCTTCGAAAAGTTCTACCGCGCCGACGACCCGGCGGTCCGGCGCACCTCCGGCACCGGGCTCGGCCTCTACATCGTCCGCAGTCTCGTCGCCATGCTGGGCGGCCAGGTCCATGTCAGGAGCCGGCACGGCAAGGGTTCGGTCTTTATCGTCACGCTGCCGCGCGCGGAAACAACCGCCCGGCCCCGAGCGCGGGTGGCCGCGGTGGCGCACTGATGCCTCCCGCGAAGAAGATCCTCATCGTCGACGACGAGGCCATGATCCGCAAGGCCATCCACCTCGCCCTGGAGAAGGAGGGCTACGAGGTGGTCGAGGCGGAGACCGGCGGCGAGGCCCTCCGGCGGATCGAGCTGAGCAAGCCCGATCTGATTCTGCTCGACATCATGCTGCCCGACGTTTCCGGCTTCGACGTTTGCCGCGATATCCGCAAGGCCGGCTTGCGAGTGCCGATCATCATCCTCAGCGCCAAGACCGAAGAGATCGATGTGGTGGTGGGCCTCGAAATCGGGGCCGACGATTACATCACCAAGCCCTTCCGTACCCGCGAGCTGCTGGCCCGGATCGCCGCCCACCTGCGCAAGGCGCGCCAGGAGGAAGAGGCGGTCAACCAGGGACGGTTGGAATTCAAGGACCTCGTCATCGACCTCAATGAGCGGCGTGTCTTCCACGATTCGAGCGAGGTGATGCTGACCCACACCGAGTTCGACCTGCTGGCCTTCCTGGCGTCGAACGCAGGCAAGGTGCTATCGCGCGAAAAGATCCTGAACCACGTCTGGGGCTATGAGTATCCGATCGAGACACGTGTGATCGACGTCCACATCCGCAACCTGCGGCGGAAGATCGAGCAGGACCCCTCCCACCCGTTCTTCATCCTGGCCGTGCCGGGCATCGGCTACCGCTTCACGAGCGCCGGCAAGCTTGGCTAACCGACCGGGTTCGCGCGCAGCCTGCTAACCACATACTCCCAGCCAGGTTGCCAATTGAATGGCGCATCGACAAGGTCCTCGAGCGCAGTGCCGTTGACGAGGTGTTCGAGCGACCACCGGTTTGCCGAGTGGCCGATCACGACGATCCTCTTGTCCTCGTAACTCGGATTGATGTCACGAAGAAAGCTTCGGGTTCTCTCGACCACCTCACGATAGCTCTCGCCGCCCGGAAATGGCGTGGCGATGTGCCCTAATCGTTTGCCCGCGAACTGGGCAACCGGCATGCCGTTCATAGCTCCGTAATTGCATTCGCGAAGTCGGGCATCCTTGTAGATCGGGATCTTGGTTTCGCTGAAGGCGATCTCTGCCGTTTCCACAGCGCGGCGGAGGTCGGAGGAGAACACCGCAGCAATCTGGTCGTATCGTCGCCGTTCTCCAAGTTCGTGCGCCTCCCGCCGGCCGGCCTCCGACAGGGATCCCGCAAGCCATCCAGTTGCGATCCCGCGTTCATTGTCCGTGGTGGTCGTATGCGTCTCGTAGACAACCGTCACGCCCATGGTCGTC